>NZ_JBXAYL010000004.1:0-190138 GCF_056783195.1 Salicola sp. AFF1 | reverse complement strand
CGGTTCGGGGACAAGTACCCGAAAGCAATGGAAACCCTTGAGAAGGACCGTGACGAGCTGTTGGCCTTCTATGATTTTCCGGCCGTGCACTGGATTCACCTTCGGACCACAAACCCGATTGAATCCACCTTCTCGACAGTACGGTTAAGAACCAAACGGAGTCGTTCCTGCGGCTCCCGAGACACCACGCTATCGATGGTGTTCAAACTGCTCCAATCCGCTCAGAAACGCTGGAAGCGGATCAAGGGGTTCGACCAACTGAAGCTGGTCATAGACAACGTCCAGTTTCAGGATGGAGAGCGGGTGGACGATCAATCTGACAGGAGCGCCGCCTGATGGTCATACACCAGATTTGACAATAACTCCGTGTGATGTAATAGTTCCTGTAGTCGGCCCTGACACTCGAAACAATCTTCTGGACCTCCTGGAACGAGAACGGCTCAATGTGAGTCTTCGGCTGCTTCAGCGGCTTGATGTTGCGATACGGGGATTCAAAGCCGAAACGCTCAGCTGCTTCATCCAGGATCATCTGAAGAATCATCATGTGGCTATTGATTGTCTTAGGCGCCATCAGGCCACTCTCCCCGCGCCCCTTTCGCTGTGCCATCTCGGTCCGCAACTGAAGAATGTCAGCCTTGGTGATCGCCCCGATGGGCTGTCCTGAAAGCGCAGGCTTCAGGGAGCTATCCAGGATCGACCGCACATTGCGGGCATGGGACTCTCGCCATTGGACCCGCATCTCGGTGTACCACTGATCAGCAAACCGCTCGAAGCCGGGAGTTTCAGCCTCATGGGCATCACCGCCCGATATCTTGCTACTGTTTTGCGTTTGTTCGAAACGCTGAACGTTGGGGCTCCCAGGAAAGAACTCCGCATAATCGAACTCTCCAAGAAACATCTTGGCTTCCATCCGTTGCAGCAGAAGCTCAAGTTTTTTCCGGTTCTTCGCGGTATCGTCGAGCAGGGTCTGCTCCCGGTACCTTATGCCCTGGTAGCGGAAGTCAATAAAAAGCTTGTTGGAGTCGTTGCGGGCTCGGACTTTAGCCATAGCACACCTCCCCATTTGCCATGGGAATAGACAGGCTGCTTTCCGCGCCGCGAAGCATGTCTTCTTCAATCGTTTCCCAGATGTACAGGATCTTTCTGCCGCCAAAGGGCCGAATGTAGTGCGTCCCCTCGAACAGGACGCTATCTTTCAAACACTGGCGGATCGTGCGGGGATCGTACTTTATGCGGTGAGAGAGCTCTTCCGTTGTCAGGTACGTGTGGCTCATGAGAACTTCTCCAGTCATCATTAAAAGAATCAAGTGATACTTTTATTTATCACTTGATTCTAATTATGCACACTCAGATGATCTCTGCAAGCATCATTTGATACTTTTTATTATCATACGAGTAGACTGATGATCCGCTACCACCTGAAAGAACTCATTGCCGACAAAGAATTCGCAGAGCGACGCCGGATTACCATCGGAGAGATTGCAAAAGAAACCGGCATCAACCGCATGACTCTATCCAGAATCATCAATCACCCTGGACACAGCACGGTGACAGACAATCTAGATGCTTTGTGCAACTACTTTGGATGTGACATTGAGCAACTCATTACCCACATCAAGGATTCACCCGTGGTAGATCAACCAGGTACCGGAAATGATTTGAGCGGTGAAGAGGATGGCGAGACTCACAGCCAGTGATCGGTCTACCCCGGTCTGTGGGAGGCGTGCCCAGAGTTACCCGAAGGTCATCGGCCACGAAGCCCTATAAAACTGGCTGGTCAAGATAGGCACGGGATGGGCACGATTTGGGCACGGAGGAAAATCGATGCCCTGAAACGAAAAAAGGCAGACCAGTAAGTAACTGATCTGCCTTTTTGGAATCTGGTAGCGGGGGCTGGATTCGAACCAACGACCTTCGGGTTATGAGCCCGACGAGCTACCTGACTGCTCCACCCCGCAATTGCTTTGTCACCGTTGGGCCTTGGCCCGTCGATGTGATGCGTATCCTATGGAATCACGGCCGGTTCGTCAAGGACCAATTTTAATTGATCTCGCACTACTGGCATCTGAAGCCCCCTCCCCCTCGGCCTACTGGAATCACTGCGCCCTGCGACCGTGCACTGACGCCGTTCATCAGCCATGATAATCTCCAGGCCTGCAATCTCTTGTGGCCTGACCAGCACAACAGAACGGGATGACACACGGCCATGCCTGAAGCCTTCCAGCAATACCCCGATGACATCTCCCTGGCCTCACTGCTTGAGCACGCACGCCACAATGAGCAGATTGCCCGCAACCTGTTCGAGATTGAGCGCGAGATCATGGGGTGCCGGGACTGCGCGGCCTTCCTGGACCGCCTGACCGACCGTGTACGGGAGCGCTTCGGTCTGGACGAGGTCTGGCTGGTCCTTACGGATGTGGAAGCCAACCGGCCGCTTTTCAGCATGCTGGCGGAAGATAGAGCGCTGACGCCCCTGGTTTCCGCGCCAGCCGGGGATTACCTGCACCTGACCGGTGGCAGCCAATCGCCCTTGCTGATCCCGAACAGCCTGGGCTACCAGCGCCTGATTCCCGACGGCTCGCAGGCCGTCATAGGGTCCATGGCCATACTGCCGCTGGTGGTCGACGATCGTCTTGCCGGTGGCCTGGTGTTGGGAAGCCGGACAACCGGGCGCTACAGCCCGGACATGGACGCGTTTTTCCTGGAGCAGCTTGCCGTCAAGGCATCCCAGGGCCTGGATTCAACACTGGCACGGGAACAGCTGCGCCGCCTCGCAACCCGGGATGCCCTGACCGGATTGCGCAATCGCCGGGAGATGGAAACGGTCCTGCAGAAAGAACTAAGCCGTTCCCGACGCTATCAGTTGCCGCTGTCGCTGCTGTTCATCGACTGTGACGGTTTCAAGGCGATCAACGATCACTACGGCCACGAGTGCGGCGATGCCTACCTCTGCCATCTGGGTGAGACCCTGCGCTGGCTGCTGCGCGAAGACGACAGTGTGTTCCGCTTCGCGGGCGACGAGTTCGTGGTGGTGTTGCCCAACCAGAGCGTGCGCGCGGCCACCCACATTGGCGCACGCCTGCAGGAAGGCGTGGCCGAAGAACCGCTGATCTGGGAAGGACACCGGATTCCCCTGGCCTTCAGTGTGGGCGTGGCGGGCAGTGAGCAGACCGGGCTCGAGGACTCCCGCGCCCTTCTGCGCTACGCGGATCAGCGCCTTTATGAGCAGAAACGCGAACGATAGGCGCCCGGGGTCACTCCGGTCCACTTCTTGAAGGCACGATGGAAGGTGGAGGTCTCCGTAAAGCCGGCCCGATGGGCAATTTCATCAATGGCCAGCTGGTCCCGCGTGAGATGCACAATGGCGATATCCCGCCGCAGGTTGTCCTTGATCTCCTGGAAGGAGGTGTTTTCCGAACGCAGTCGCCGCCGCAGGGTCTGCGGACTGGTATTGAGGTTATGGGCTATGGTTTCGAAATCCGGGATCGGCTGGGTGAAGTCACGCCCGATCTGGGCCCGGATACGGGCGGTGTAGCTGTTGCGGTCATCCGGCCGCGCCAGCAGGTCCGCCGGTGAACTCTTCAGGAACTGGCGCATTTCCAGCTCATCCCGGATGACTGGTTCCTGCAGGTAGCGGGCGGGAAAGACCAGTCCGGTCTCTGGCTGGTCGAACAACAGGGGAGCCTGAAAGATGCCCCGGTATTCCCCGCTGTGGGCCGGCTCCGGGTAGTTGAAGCTCACCCTGGTCAGCGGTATCCCCTGACCAATGAGCCAGGATCCCAACCGGTGCCAGATCACCAGCAGGGACTCCTGCAGGAAGTGATGGCTGTCCTTATCCAGGGGGGCCTCCGTCTGGATACGGACCATAGCCTCTTCACCATACAGGGTCAGTGGCATGGTAACCCCGGTTTCGAACAGTCCGTAGAAGTGGCTGGCGCGGCGCAGCACACAGTCCAGGCTGTCGCAATGGATGACCAGCTGGCACAGGGTCGCGAAAGTGCCGGGGCGGCTGCGCGCTGGCGCGAACCCCATGAACTCGTCTTCCATACTGGCCCAGATCACCTGCATCAGCCGGGTGAACTGGTGACCCGTTACCCGTGCCTGATCTTCTTCCACCAGAACGGGATCAATCCCCGCTTCCCGCATCATCGCGTGCGTGTCGTAGCCTTGGCGCCTGGCACCGGTCAGGGCCGCGATCACAAAATGGGCAGAGACGGTAAGATGGGCCATGGGCGTCCGTGTCGATGAGCGGATTGGTCAATGGATCTGAGCGTCGGCGCCGGTGGACGCCTGTTCACCTAGGGGTATGGTAGAGCCAACCAGAAGACAGGACAAAACCCAAATGACGGGACCGCTGACATCACTGAAAGTACTCGACTTCTCCACCCTGCTCCCGGGGCCCTACGCGACCATGATGCTGGCGGATATGGGCGCGGAGGTGCTGCGGGTGGAATCGCCGGACCGCATGGACCTCACACGCATCACACCGCCGCATGACGGTGATGTGTCCACCGCCCACGCCTACCTGAACCGGGGCAAGCGCAGCATCACGCTGAACCTGAAGGAACCGGAGGCTGTGGAACGGGTCAAGGAGCTGGTGCGGCGCTATGACGTGGTGGTGGAACAGTTCCGCCCCGGAGTGATGGCCCGTTTCGGGCTGGACTACGACAGCCTGAAAGCGATCAATCCAGCCCTGGTCTATTGCAGCATCACCGGCTACGGCCAGACTGGCCCCTATCGGGACAGAGCGGGGCATGACATCAACTATCTAGCACTGTCTGGCGTTGCCAGCTACAGCGGGCGAGTCGAAAGCGGCCCGCCACCGTTGGGCATCCAGGTTGCGGATGTGGCGGGCGGCTCCCACCATGCCGTCATGGGCATTCTCGCGGCCGTGACGCACCAGCGCCAGACCGGCGAGGGCCAGCATGTGGACATCAGCATGACCGACGCCGCCTTTGCCATGAACGCCATGGCCGGCGCCGCCTGGCTGGCGGGCGGGGAGGAACCGGCGCCGGAGGGCGGCATGCTCAATGGTGGCTTCTTCTACGATTACTACCGGACGGCGGACGGGCGCTGGCTGTCCGTGGGCAGCCTGGAACCCCCCTTCGCCAAGCAGCTTTTCAGTGTGATTGGCCGCCCGGAACTGGCCGCCAAAGGGCTGAGCCCCAAACCGGAGGATCAACAGAGCCTGAAAACGGCACTTCGAGAGGCGTTCGCAGAGAAGACACTGGCCGAGTGGCAGGCCATCTTTGGCAACCAGGACGCCTGCGTGGAACCGGTTCTGACCCTGAGCGAGGCCAGCGAGCACCCCCACATCCAGGCAAGGCACATGGTGATTGAGGTGGATCGCGGCGACGGCACCACCCAGAAGCAGATCGGCCATCCGCTGAAGTTCAGTGCCACCCCCTGCAACAGCACCTTCATCGGTCGGCCCCTGGGGGCCGACAATCCGGGTGACTAGGTGCGGCTGAGAGCTCAGCCGGCGTTCTTGAGGGTTGCCATGTCGATCACATAGCGGTATTTGACCTCCCCCTTCTTCACTTTGTCATAGGCGTCGTTGATGTTGTGCATATCCAGCATCTCGATGTCGCACCGCACGTCATGCTCGGCACAGAAATCCAGAACCTCCTGGGTCTCCGGCATGCCGCCGATCAGAGAGCCCGCGAGAACACGGCGCCTGCCCACGAGGGAGCCGGCGTTCACCGCGGGTTCCACCGGTTCCAGCAGGCCCACCAGGATGTGGGTTCCGTCATACCTGAGGCAGTTGAGGTAGGGGTTGAGATCGTGCTGTACGGGCACGGTGTCCAGCATGAAATCCAGAGTCTCTGCGGCATCCTTCATCTGCTGCTCGTCGGAGGAGATGACCACATGGTGGGCGCCCTGTTTCCTGGCTTCCGCCACCTTGCTCTCAGAGCGGGTGAAGAGGGTAACCTCGGCCCCCAGGGCACGGGCGAACTTCACTCCCATGTGACCAAGGCCCCCCATGCCGATCACGCCCACTTTATGGCCAGCCTGAACGCCATAATGGCGCAACGGTGAATAGGTCGTAATGCCGGCACACAACAGCGGTGCGGCATGAGCCATTTCCAGCTTTTCCGGAATACGCACCACAAAGCGTTCACTAACGACCACTTTCTCGGAATAGCCGCCCAGGGTAATGGAGCCATCATGCCGGTCCTGGCCATTGTAGGTGGCCGTCATGCCGTTCAGGCAGTACTGCTCCAGACCTTCTTTGCAGGCCCCGCATTCACGGCAGGAATCCACCATGCAGCCCACGCCAACGCGGTCGCCAACCGTGTAGCCCTGCACCTGATCGCCAACCGCCGTCACACGCCCAACAATCTCATGCCCCGGCACCAGCGGATACTGGGTAATGCCCCAATCGTTCTGGGCGAAGTGGATGTCCGTGTGACAGACCCCGCAATAGTCGATTTCGATGGCAACGTCATCAGAACGCAGTTCCCTGCGATCAATGCTATGGGGAGACAGACCCGAGTCCGGTGCCGTTGCGGCGTAGGCTTTTGTATTAGCCATGACTATCGCTCCTACTTCTGAATTAGTGTGAATTCAATCACGATGGAATGATGCGCTTAACCCTCAAGCCGGTCAAACCGCGCGTGCCGTGGCTTCCCGAAACCCATACCGCCTTGTAACCCGCTTGCGGGGCAGGCGCCTACGGGCGACAATCACGCCTTAATTTCAATGAGTACGATCCCATGGGTGAACAGGATCATCAGGGCCCGCGGGCCGTTGTTGAGCATGCCGGCACCACCTTCACCATTGTGGGCACGGCCCATGTCTCGAAAGCCTCCGCGGACGAGGTCTCGGAGCTGATCCGTTCTGGTGATTACGATGCCGTGGCGCTGGAGCTGTGCGAGTCACGCTACCAGAACCTCGCGGACCCGGACCGGATGGCCAGGATGGACCTGTTTGAGGTGCTGCGCAGTGGCCGTGCCGGCATGGTGGCCGCCCATCTTGCCATGGGCGCCTTCCAGCAGCGGGTAGCGGAACAGTCCGGCATTGAACCGGGCGCGGAAATGAAGGCGGCATTGCGCGAGGCCGAGGCCGCCGCGCTGCCGGTGGCCATGATCGACCGTGATATCGGCACGACCCTGCGCCGGGTCTGGCGCGGTGTCTCATGGTGGCAGCGCATGCAGCTCGGCAGTGGTCTCTGTGCCAGCCTGTTTACCCGGGAGACGGTGAGCCCAGAAAGCATTGAACAGCTCAAGGAAGGCGATGTCCTGGAATCCACATTTGCAGAATTCGCCGAACACTCCGGTCAGCTCTACCATCCGCTCATCTCCGAGCGCGACCGTTACATGGCCCTGCGACTGATGGAGTCCATGGCAGGCAAAGGCTACCAGAACGTCCTGGTGGTCATCGGCGCCGGCCACCTCAAAGGCCTGAGCGAGCACCTTGAGAGTGAACCGCCGGCAGAGCCGGCAACAGAGCGCGAAAGCCTGGAACAGGTACCAGCCGGTGGGCGTTTTTTCCGCTACCTGCCCTGGGTGGTGGCGGCACTGGTTATCGCCAGCTTTGTGATCGGCTTCAGCCGGGATACCGAGCTGGGCGTAAAGCTCGTCTCGGAATGGTTCCTGATCAACGGCGCGCTTTCGGCCCTGGGCTCGGCCATTGCCATGGCCCACCCGCTGACCATTGCGGCCACCTTCCTGGCCGCGCCACTGACCTCGCTGAACCCAACGGTTGGCGCCGGCTTTGTGGCGGCGGGTGTGGAACTGCTGCTGCGACGGCCAACGGTGGCGGATTTCTCGAACCTGCGCCATGACGTCGCCGCGATGCGCGGATGGTGGCGCAACCGGGTATCACGCACGTTGCTGATCTTCATCCTGTCCTCAGTGGGCTCGGCTGCCGGCACCTACATTGCCGGCTTCCGGATTTTCGACCAGCTTGTTAGCGGATAATGCGCCCTCTCAGAGCTTGCTGACAGGGGCAAAGGAACGCCGGTGAACCGGGCTGGCACCCTGGCGATGCAACGCCTCAATGTGGGCCTTGGTGGGGTAGCCCTTGTGGCCGCCCAGACCATAGCCTGGGTAGCGCTCATCCAGGGCCACCATTTCCCGGTCCCGGCTGACCTTGGCAAGGATGCTGGCCGCCGCGATGGCATCCACGCGCCCATCCCCTTTCACCACCGCCATGGCGGGCCACTGCCAGTCCGGGCACCGGTGGCCATCCACCAGCACATACTCGGGCGCCGGCGCCAGGGCGGCCACGGCGCGTTCCATCGCAAGCATGGTAGCGCCATGGATATTGAGGGTGTCGATCTCATCCACCTCGCAGCGACCCAGAGCCCAGCTCAGAGCCCGCTCTTGGATCACGTCGAACAGGGCCTCGCGCTTTCGTTCACTGAGCTTCTTGGAGTCCCTGAGCCCTTCCACCGGGTTATCCGGATCCAGGATCACGGCCGCGGTAACCACGGGGCCCGCAAGGGGACCGCGACCAACCTCGTCCACTCCCGCCAGGTACAGCCCGTCGTAAGGTACATTCAGGTCATCCAGACTCATGGCGCCTCCGGATCCTCAGGAAGGGGCTCACCACGGATCAGCGCGGCCACGGACTCAGCCGCCCGCTCGCTGGCATTACGCCGCAGCTGATCGTGTATGGCCGAGAAGACGGTTTGCTCGTTCTCAATGGTCTCGTGAGCGGTCAGCCGGGTTTCCAGAGCCCCGCCCAATGCCCCGGGCGTGGCATCTTCCTGCAGAAACTCCGGCACCACCGGCTCCGGGGCAAGCAGATTGGGCAGCGCCACATGGTCCACGTAGACCAGACGCGAGGCGATCCAGAAAGTGAGTGCATTCACCCGGTAGGCCACGACCATGGGTCGCTTGAGCAGAGCAGCCTCCAGAGCGGCCGTACCAGACGCCAGCAACACGGCGTCCGAAGCCGTCATCACAGTACGCGACTGGCCTTGTACCAGGCGAATATCCAGCGCTTTCCAGGCCTCATCCCCCTCGATGAGAGCCTGCAGCTGAGCACGGCGTTGCGGGTTGATGCAGGGAATCACGAAAGTGATGGGCCTCGCCATGCTCGTGGCCAGCCACTCGGCGGTCTCAAGAAACAGCGGGCCCAGGGCGGCCACCTCGCTCCCCCGGCTGCCCGGCAGCAGGGCCACAACCTGACCCGAGCCGGGTAATTCCAGCGCCGCTCGCGCACTGGCCCGATCAGGCTCCTCCGGAATCTCATCGGCCATGGGATGACCCACAAAACGCACGGGAATCCCATAGTCGCGATAGACATTGGCCTCGAAGGGAAGCAGGGTCAGCATCAGATCCACGGATTTGGCAATGCCTTTCAGCCGGCCCCGCCGCCACGCCCAGACTGAGGGGCTCACATAGTGTGCCGTGGGGATACCGGTCTCCCGGACCTGGCGTTCCAGACCCAGCGTGAAATCCGGCGAATCGATACCAATCAGCGCAGCAGGACGATTGTTCAGGCAGTACTCGCGGATGCGACGCCGTATTCCGAACAGCTCCCGGATGCGACCCAGTACTTCCACCAGCCCCATCACCGAGAGCCGCTCCATGGGCACAATGGACTGCAGTCCAGCAGCCATCATCCGCTCCCCCCCGATACCAACAAACCGGGCATGGGGAAAGCGGCGTTTCAGGCTGAGAATCAGGTCGGCACCGAGCAGGTCACCAGAGACCTCTCCGGCCACCAGAACAATAACAGGGCCGGGAGGTGGCGTGGAGCCTCGGGCAAGCACGGGGGTCATGACCAATCAGCGAACGATGCCGCGTTCCGCCCGCCGCAGGGTGCTGGCAAAAAGGGCCACTTGCTCGCTGCCGTCAAACGCCTGCTCCAGTTGCTCAATTGCCTGCTGCAGGGTCAGACCCTCACGGTAGACAATGCGGTAGGCGCGCCGCAGATCGTGCAGAGTGCTCTTGCTGAAGCCACGACGCTTCAGGCCCTCAATGTTGAGCCCATGCGCCCCGGCGGACTGGCCACCGGCCATGACAAAGGCCGGCACATCCTTCAGAACGATGCTGCCACCCGCTGTCATGGCATGCGCACCGAGATGGCAGAACTGATGGACCATGGTGCCGCCCCCAAGAATGGCATGATCGTCGACATCCACATGGCCGGCCAGTGTCGCGCAGTTCGCCAGAATGGTGCTGTCACCTATGAGACAGTCATGGGCTACATGCACATAGGCCATGAACAGGTTATTACTACCGATCCGGGTCTCGCCCCGGTCCTGGACGGTGCCGCGGTGCAGGGTGCAGTTTTCCCGGATCACGTTGCCGTCACCAATCACCAGCGTCGTGGGTTCGCCCCCGTATTTCAGATCCTGGCACTCTTCCCCCACACTGGCGAACTGGAAGATGCGGTTGTTCGTACCAATCCGCGTAGGCCCCTCGACGACCACATGGGAACGGACCTCTGTGTGATCACCAATCTCAACATCCGGCCCGATCCAGGTCCAGGGGCCAACTGTCACCCCCTCTCCGAGTCGGGCGCCGGGATCAACAATTGCCTGGGGATGCACACCCGGATGAGCATCGCCCGGCATCAGATCGCACCCTCGGCCGTCGTGATCTCGCCAGCACAGGCCAGTTCATCCCCAACCCAGGCCTTACAATCGAACTTCCAGATATTGTGTTTGTCAGCCACCAGCGTGGCCTCAAGTGCCAACTGATCGCCCGGTACGACCTGGCGTTTGAAGCGAACCTTGTTGCAACCAGCGAAGTAATGCGTGAAACCGTCCGCCGGAGAGCGCCCAACCGTAACAAAACCGAGCACCCCGGAAAGCTGCGCCATGGATTCGACAATCATGACACCCGGCATGATGGGCTTGGTGGGGAAATGCCCCTCAAAGTAGGGTTCGTTGACGGAAATGTTCTTGATACCGGCAATGTACTCGCCAGCACGCACCTCGGTTACCCGATCCACCATCAGGAAGGGATAACGGTGCGGTAGGTATTGCTTGATATCTTCAATCTGCATGCGCCACAGCCTCGACGTCAATCACTGAGTTTGTCTTCAATCTGGCGCAAGCGCTGAGCCATGTCGTCGAGCTGACGAAACCGGACCACACTGCGACGCCAGTCACGATTGGGTTCTACCCCGGTACCCGAGGAGTATACCCCGGGTTCTTTCAGGCTCCGGGTTACCATGGTCATGCCGGTAAGCTGGACCCCATCGGCAATGGTGAGGTGACCGCCAATACCGGACGCCCCTCCGAACACGCAATGGCGCCCGATGCGCGTACTGCCCGAGATCCCCACCTGGGCCGCCATGGCGGAGTGGTCCCCGATCTCCACATTGTGGGCTACCTGCACCAGGTTATCGATCTTTACGCCATCACCGATGACGGTGTCGTCCAGAGCTCCCCGGTCAATAGTCGTGTTCGCCCCTACATCCACGTCATTACCGATGCGGACACCGCCGATCTGGGCAATTCGGTCCCAACTTTCCCCTGTATGAGCGTACCCGAAACCATCACTGCCAATCACGGCCCCACTGCTGATCCGGCACCGTTCGCCCAGTATCACACCATGATAGAGCGTTACATTGGCAGCCAGCAGCGTTTCCGCCCCTACGCGAGAGCCGGCCCCTACAACACTGTGGGGGCCTATCCGCACCCTTTCGCCAATCTCGACATCATGTTCAATCACCACGCCCGGCCCAACCCAGGCGGAGTCAGCAACAGACGCGTCCTCCGCCACGGTAGCGGTAGGATGGATCCCCGCCTCTCGCACGGGCTCCGGATTGAAAAAGTGGCTCAACCGGGCAAACGCCTGGTAGGGATCGTCAATCAGCAGCGCACTGACCGGACACTGGTCTGCCTGATGAGGCCGAACGAGAACCGCGCCAGCCTGTGTGGTACCAAGCTGGCGCGCGTATTTTTCGTTGGCCAGAAAACTGATGTCACTCTCGCCGGCGCTGGCGAGTGTCGCCAGCCCCGTTATCCGCTTGTCCCCATCCCCGCGCAGCTCGGCGCCCAAGAGGTCAGCCAGCTCGGAAAGGGTTCGTTCCACGCTGTTCATCCACACTCCCGCCGCGGATCAGCGCCGCTCAGTTGTTGTCACTATTGGTGGTGCCGCTGCCGCTGGCCTGTTCGTTGAGCAGATCGATCATTTCCTGGGTCAGATCCAGGTCCGGCTTGGCATAGATCACCGCTTCCGCCGGAATGACAATGTCCAGCTCATGCTTGTCAAGCAGGGTTTCCATGGCCGCATCCACCGCCGGACGGGATTCTCGAAGGAACTGTTGCTGCCGTTGGTTCACGGCCTGCTGGAAGCGGGCCCGGCGCTTCTGGTACTCCTGAACCTTTTTTTGAAAGCGCGATTCCAGATCCTTGCGCTCCGACTCGTTCATCATGGCGCCATCGCTTTTCAGGCGCTCCTGCATGTCCTGAGCCTTGGATTCGAGCTGCTTGATCGCTTTCTGCTCTTCCTTAAGCTGCCCCTTGATCACATCCCCGAACTCAGCCCCGGCATCCGAGGAGAAAACCGCCTCACGCAGATTAACCACGCCAATGCGTTCCTGGGCTGTTGCCGGTACTGCCGCCGCGAGCATCAGTAATGCGGTAGCAAGTGTCAGCGTCCATTTCATGGCTCGCCTCCCTGTATTGATGTTTGTCATGGGCACTGAGTGCCGCCTATTGTGCCCGCCAGGGCAGGATTGTTCCAGAGGCCAGTCAGAATTGCTGGCCCAGCGAGAACTGGAAGCGGCGTGTGTCGTCTTCCGCCTCATTATTAAGCGGCTCCGCCAGACTGAAGCCCAGCGGCCCGATAGCGGTGATCCACTCAAAACCAATGCCCACCGAATAGCGAATCTCGTTCATGGAGGGATCGAAATCACGGGCCGTATCAAACACATTACCACCGTCCAGGAACACCGCCGAGCGCATATTCCGTCTTTCACCCGCAAATGGAACCGGGAAAATCAGCTGCGCACTGGCTTCCGCCAGAACATTGCCGCCGAAAGGACGATCGTCGCTGAACGGATCGTCCTCATTCGGGGTCGCGCGATTGCCCAGACTGTTGGCTTCATAGCCTCGCACCGAGTGGTAACCGCCGGCATAGTAATGCTCATAGAATGGCAAAGAGCCCGTATCGGAGAACCCTTTACCGTAACCGAATTTGGTGCGAAGCCGTGCCACCCACCGCTGACTGCTGGTCAGCGGGTAATAGGCATCCGTCCTTTGGGTGATCTTGTAGTAGGTCTGATCGCTACCCGGAACAGCTGTTTCCACCGTCAGACTGTTACGTGAGCCCGAGGTGGGCATACGCCCCCGGTTGTGGGTGTTGCGTACGATGGATCCCTTCAGAAGGAAGGCGCTCTGGGAATTGGTTTCCTCAGCAATGAACGCCTGCACTTCCTGTGCTGGGTATTGGCCCGGCTCAATCCGGTTGTATTCATAGCCTGGACCAAAGTTCAGCCGTGTGTAGCGGGTGATGGGATAACCAAAGTTCATACGGGCGCTGAGCGTATCCAGCACGAAGGAGGAGACCTCTTCCTCCTCATAATCCGTCTCACGAGCCTGGAAACTGAAGCCCCTGCTGACCCCATCGACCGTATAGAAGGGGTTGGTGTAGGAAAGGTTCGCGCTGGTTACCGAATCGCTCTTATTCAGGCCAAAGCTGGCACGACGACCACTTCCGAGGAAGTTCTTCTCGGAGACACTGGCGCCAAAAATAAGCCCTGACGTCTGTGAGAAGCCAATGTTGGCGGAAAGGCTACCTGTGGGCTGCTCCTCCACCGTGTAGGTAACATCCAGCTGGTCGTCCGTTCCGGGCACCGGGGATGTATCCACGTTCACCTTACCGAAGAAGCCGGTACGTTCCAGCTCGCTGCGCGAGTTCTCGATCCGGCTGGAGGAGGCTACTCCGGCCTCCATCTGGGTCATTTCCTGGCGCAGGACCTCGTCGTGCGTCACGGTGTTTCCCCGGAAACGGACACGCCGCACATAGGTACGCTCGCCCGGCTGAACATCCACAACCACCGTCACGGTGCCATCATCGTGGGGGCGGGGTGTCGCCTGCACCTTGGCAAAACTGTACCCCTCACGACCCAGGCGGCGGGTGATCAGATCCTTGGTCATGGTCATCCGCTGCTGGGAAAAGAGCTCGCCCTCCTCCAGAGCTACCAGGTTGCGCAATTCCTCCTCATCAACAATCAGGTTGCCCTCAAGCCGGACATCCCGAACACTGAACTGCTGCCCTTCATCCACCGCCAGGGTTACGAAAACCTGTTTCTTGTCCTGGGCCAGGGAAATGTTGGTGGATTCGATGTTGAATTCCACATACCCATCGTTCAGATAATGGGAGCGCAGTGTTTCCAGGTCGCCGGAAAGCTTCTCGCGGGCGTACTTATCCGCATTGGTGATGGAGTTCCACCAGCTGGTCTCGCGCAGCTCCATCAGGCTGATCAGTTCCGCATCGGTAAACTTCTCGTTACCAATGATGTTGATGTGCTGGATAGCAGCCACGTCGCCTTCATTGATATTAAAGTTGATGGCAACACGATTGCGGGGGAGCTCTTCGACTTCCGCATTCACATCCGCGTTGTAGCGTCCCTGGGCCACATAGGAGCGCAGAATCTCAAGCTCCAGTCGCTCGAGCGTGGCGCGCTGGAAGATCTGACCTTCTTCAACACCCGCCTGGCGCATGCCTTCCATGAGCTGCTCGGTCTTGATGTTCTGGTTCCCCTCCACCTCAATCCTGGCAATTGAGGGGCGCTCCTCAACCGAGACGATCAGGACCCCATCCTCGCGCGCCATGCTGATGTCCGCGAACAACCCGGTCTGGAACAGATTGCGGATGGCGTCAGCCACCGCGGCATCGTCAACTCGGTCACCGACATTCACCGGTAGGGCATTAAAGACGTTGCCCGCCGAGACCCTCTGAAGCCCTTCCACCTGAATGTCCGAAACCTGGAAGGTCTCGGCCGGGGCCGACAGGCTGACCAGGGCCAGCATCACCGCCGACAACAACGTCCGTAAAAGGCCTTTCATGGGTTCACTAAATGCCTTTGAGCTCGTGACTTGGAAAACAGGGCTGACAGCCTAACGGATGCCATCAGTAAGGCGAACACGCCACCCCATTACGGTAATGTTATGGCGACAGGGCGCCTGCAAAGCCGGCCAATTCTCACAACCGGAGCACGTCATTGTAAAGCGCAAGCACGGTGAGCATGACGATCAGGAAAAGCCCCAACCGCAGCCATACCCCTTGAACAGCCTCGGATACTGGCTGCCCGCGCCCCCATTCCCACGCATAGAACAGGATGTGCCCGCCATCGAGGATGGGGATGGGTAACAGGTTGATGATGCCCAGACTGATGCTCAGGTACGCCAGAAACCGCAGGAAGGACTCAAACCCGGTCGTCACCGTCGTCTCCGCCACTCGCGCGATCGTGATGGGGCCACTGATGTTACGCACGGAAAGTAACCCATTGGCCATCTTACCCACAGCCACGACCGTGGTTCGGGTATCGTTCCAGAACTGACTGAGCGCCTCGGGCACGGCACGCACCGGCCCCAGCTGTGTCTGGCGCCGCATGTCATCGGGCCAGGAAACCGACTGCACGCCTGCCCCGATCCGGCCTATACGCTCGCCCTCCGAATCCGTCTCAGCAGCTGGTGTGACGGTGATCGTACGCTCGCTGCCATCACGTTTAATGCGCAGGGATAACGACTCTCCCGGCGCCGCCCGTATCCGCTCAACCAGCTCGAGCCAGTCCGATACTGGCTCATCATCCACCGCCAGGATCCGGTCCCCAGACTGGAGACCAGCCCTTTCGGCGGGGGAACTTGCCCTGATCTGACCCAGAACCGCCGGGATATCAGGCCGCCATGGTTCAATGCCAAACTCCCGCACAGGGTTTGGATCCCGGGCGCCACCCAGCCACCCCTTAAGCTCTGTACTGCGCTCAACGCGCCGGCCATCCTGCTCCAATGTCAAATGGATCCTGCCTTGCTCGCCGGCCCGTTGCAGCAACGCCATGCCTACATGGCGCCAGGAAGGCGTCTCACGGCCGTCCACTGACAACACTTCCATGCCGGACTCAACAGCCATCCTGGCAGCCGGTGTGCCAGGCTCAACATCGCCCACCACGGGTGCGACCGTGGTGAAGCCGATAACCGCAAGCAGCCAGTAGGCGATGATGGCGAATATGAAATTGGCGAGCGGCCCGGCTGCGGCAACGGCAATTCGCCGGGGTGGGGTCTGGCGATTGAAGGCCAGATGTTTCTGGTCTTCCGGCACCTCGCCTTCGCGCTCGTCCAGCATCCTGACGTAACCACCCAGCGGAACCGCCGCCACCGTAAACTCGGTGCCATGGCGGTCACGGCGCATGACAAGCGGTTTACCAAAACCGACGGAAAACCGCAGCACCGGTATCCCAAGGCGACGGGCCACCCAGAAGTGACCAAATTCATGCACCGTTACCAGAATGCCAAGAGTGACAACCAGTGCCAGTACCGTCTGGATCACGCTCATGAGGGACTCTCCACAATATCAAGCCGGTTCATGGCCCAGTCACGGGCAGCGGCGTCACTTGCCATCACTCGCTCAATGGAGTCTGCAGCGCCTGGGACCAGCTGCGCCAATGCGTCCTCCACGAGACCCGCAATCCGGGTAAAGCCGATACGCCCTGCCAAAAAGGCATCGACGGCTACCTCGTTGACCGCATTCAGGATTGTTGGTGCGGTCCCCCCGGCACGGAAAGCCTCACCGGCCAGGCGCAATGCCGGGAAGCGAGCCAGGTCTGGGCGTTCAAAATGAAAGGATGCCAATTCAAACAGATCCAGTGAGGCCACGCCCGCATCAATGCGCTCCGGCCATGCCAGGGCGTTGGCAATGGGTGTACGCATATCCGGACTGCCCAGCTGCGCAAGCACCGAACCATCCCGGTACTCCACCATCGAATGGATAATGCTCTCCGGATGCACGTGCACCTGAACGTACTCCGGACTGGTGCCAAACAGCCAGCATGCCTCAATCAGCTCCAGGCCCTTGTTCATAAGCGTGGCGGAGTCCACTGAGATCTTGCGGCCCATGGCCCAGTTGGGGTGGGCACAGGCCTGATCCGGGCTGACATGCTCAAGCTCTACCGCCGGTGTTGTACGGAAGGGGCCGCCCGAGGCCGTGAGCAGGATACGCGTAACGCCAGCATCACCAACGCCGGCCCCGGCATGTGGCAGACACTGGAAAATGGCATTGTGCTCGGAATCAATAGGGAGCAGTGTCGCGCCATGGCGCTCCACTGCCTCCATAAAGAGGCCCCCGGACATCACCAGCGCCTCCTTATTAGCGAGAAGCACCCGCTTACCCTGCTCAATCGCCGCCATGGTGGGCGCCAGGCCCGCCGCCCCTACAATTGAAGCCATGACGGTATCCACCGCTGCGTCCGAAGCCGCTTCACATAAACCGGCCTCACCGCTAAGCACCGAGATATCCAGGCCCGCAAGCGCCTCACGCAGCGCCGTTTCACGCGATGGATCACTGATCACCGCAAGCCGTGGCCGGAACTGATGGCACAATCCCGCGAGCGCTTCCACATTGGAATGGGCGCTCAGCGCATGCACACGGAAACGCTCGGGATGACGCGCCACCACATCCAGCGTGCTGCTGCCGATGGAGCCCGTGGCGCCGAGTATGGTCAGAGTCTGTGGCGAGGTTTCACCCATCGGGGGTCCTGTCCGTGTCGGAGCGTTATTGAACCGGCGTCAACCAGCCCAACAGTGTAAAGCAGGACGCCAGAACCGGTATTGCAACCACAAGGCTGTCAATGCGATCCAGAATGCCGCCGTGGCCAGGCAGTAATTGGCTGCTGTCCTTGATGTCACGATGGCGCTTGAGCATGCTCTCGAACAGATCTCCAAGCACCGAGGCCAGCGCTGTCAGCAGCGAGACAAGTACAAACTGAACCACTGCCATAGCCGCGAGGCCAAGCCACCAGGCCACGCCTAGCGCGAGTAACGCGACGACCGCCAGGCCGCCCCACACGCCCGCCCAGGTCTTACCCGGGCTGACTGCCGGAGCAAGCTTTCGGCGCCCGAAGGCTCGACCGGCGAAATAGGCCCCGATGTCGGCGCCCCAGACAACCAGAAAGGTATAGAGGATCAACAGAAGATTGTTGCTGGTATCCCCCAGGACCAGCTCGCCGGCGCGCAGATGGTTCAGCGCCAGCCAGGCCCCAACGAGTGCCAGCACACCTAAAGCCAGCCGCACTGGCCTGGGTTTCCAGAGCGCGGCTGCTTCTGGGTAGGCGGTCACCAAGCCGGCCACCCCAAGCCAGAAAACGGCCAGTACGCCCAACAGAGGGACAACCGGCAACGTCTTGAACACGCCCATCAACGCTACCACCGTGAGCGCGAACACCCAGCGGTGAACACGTCCGGCAAAACCGGAAAGGTTGGCCCACTCCCAAGCGGCAATGGCCAGCAATGCCCCTGTAAAAACAGCAAACCCTGTGGGAGGCAACAGAAAAAGACCGCAAAGGACGACAGGCGCCAGAACGACAGCCGTGATCACCCGCTGTTTGAGCACCTAACCTCCTGATCCATACGAACTCTGGGCCATCATTGGAGACCGGACGTCCGCACCGCCAGGGTTCGCGGACGCCTCAACTTGTTCATGGGTGCGCCCAAAACGCCGTTGACGCCCCGCGAAATCGGCCAACGCCTGGCGCATTGCGGTATGCTGGAAGTCTGGCCAGTACAGCGGTGAAAAATAGAACTCCGTATAGGCGAACTGCCACAGCAGAAAATTACTGATGCGCTGCTCCCCACCGGTGCGGATCAATAGATCCGGCATGGGACGGTCTCCCAGGCTGATGTACTGCTGCACGAGCCTCTCATCCACCTCTTCCGGCCGAATACGCTGCGCTGCAACCTCTTCCGCGATGCGCCGGCTCGCCTGGGCGATATCCCAGTGCCCACCATAATCCGCGGCAACCACCAGCTCCATGCCATCACAGTGCCCGGTTTCCCTTTCCGCTCGAACCATGTGCTCCTGAAGGGACTGACTGAACCGTTCCCGATTGCCAATGAAGGAAAGGCGGACATTGTTCTCGCGAAGCCGCCTTACCTCCTTGCGTAACGAACGCAGAAACAGCGTCATCAGGGCGTACACTTCCTCTTGCGGGCGACGCCAGTTCTCACTGCTGAACGCGAACAGGGTGAGAATCTCAACACCGGATTTGCCGCAGGTCTCAATAGCCGCCCGCACGGATTTGACGCCAGCCCGATGACCACTGATTCCCGGCTGACCCCTTGCACGCGCCCAGCGGTTATTACCGTCCATGATCACTGCCACATGACGCGGACAATCAGGCAGTGGCGGTATGGCTGTTTCCTGTTCGGTCTCGCTCATACTTTCCCAGGCACCCGGCCTCAGATCGCCATCAGGTCGTTTTCCTTGGCCTTGAGGAGTTCGTCGATCTTTGCAACGTACTTATCCGTAAGCTTCTGGATATCACCCTCAGCCTTCTTCTCTTCGTCCTCGGTGATTTCCTTTTCCTTAAGCAGTTCCTTGACGTCACTGTTCACGTCGCGACGCACGTTACGCACCGCTACCCGGCCCTGTTCCGCCTCGTTGCGCGCGTGACGCACGTACTCCTTGCGCTTGTCCTCGGTCAGCGTAGGCATGGGGACACGGACCACTTCCCCCGTTGTTGCGGGGTTAAGGCCCAGATCCGCCATCATGATGGCCTTCTCGATCTTGGGCGCCATGTTCTTTTCATACGGTGAAACGGCAAGCGTCCGGCCGTCTTCCGCGGAGACATTAGCCACCTGCTTGAGCGGCGTCATCATGCCATAGTAATCAACCTGCACATCATCCAGGATGCTCGGATGAGCCCGTCCGGTCCGGATACGCGCGAAGGCCTTGCTCACAGAGTCAACCGCCTTCTGCATGCGTTGTTCAGCGTCTTGCTTGAGCTCGTCTAACACGGTTTCCGCCCCTCTGTTCAGGCTTCCTCAATAAGTGTTCCTTCGTTACCACCAAGCGCGATCTCACGTAACGCGCCCGGCTTCCCCATATTAAACACACGCACGGGCATGTTGTGATCACGGCACAGGCAGATGGCGGTAAGGTCCATCACACCAAGGCGACCCGCCAGAACCTGATCATAGGTCAGCCGGTCGTACTTGAAGGCTTCGGTGTTGGAGACCGGGTCATCGTTGTAGACCCCGTCCACCTTGGTAGCCTTGAGCACCACATCCGCGTCGATCTCGATCGCCCGCAAACATGCTGCCGAATCAGTCGTGAAGAACGGGTTCCCGGTGCCGGCGCAGAACACCACCACATCGCCGCCCTTGAGTTCACGCATGGCCTCACGGCGATCATAGTGACCCACGATGCCGCTCATGGGAATCGCGGACATCACCCGGCTCTGGATGTTCGAGCGCTCGAGGGCATCCCGCATGGCCAACCCGTTCATCATGGTGGCGAGCATCCCCATATGGTCACCCGTCACCCGGTCCATACCAGCCTCATTGAGGGCGGCACCGCGAAACAGGTTGCCGCCGCCAATGACGATGCCCACCTGAACCCCAATGCTGACCAGTGAGTCGATCTCGACCGCCATGCGGTCAAGTACCTTGGGATCAATCCCGAATTCGTGATCACCGATCAGAGCCTCGCCACTGAGTTTGAGCAGAACGCGTTTGTATCGGGTCTGTGTCGTACTCTGGGTGGGCATGGCCTGTGACCTCCTGACCGGTATTCTGGATACAAACCGGCCGCAACCCCCTGAACGTCCCGGACGCCAGGCGATGCGGCCCGAATCAATGACGGGTCACGCCCGTCCGAACGCGGTGCTCAACCGTTGAGTTGCGCGGCAACCTCGGAAGCGAAGTCCGTATCGTCCTTCTGGATGCCTTCACCCACTTGATAACGAACGAATGTAACAAGCTCAGCACCATGCTCCGTAAGCAGATCCTTCACAGCCTGGTCCGGGTTTTTCACAAAACCCTGCTCAACGAGGCTGTTTTCCTTCAGGAACTTCTGGATCCTGCCGGTCATCATCTTCTCGACGATCTCGGGCTTCTTGCCTTCCATATCAGGCTGGGAGCGGATGACTTCGCGCTCCTTCTCAACCTCTTCTTCGGGCATGTCATCCGGCGTTGCAACCCGCGGGTTCACGGCGGTTACGTGCATTGCAAGATCACGTGCCAGTTCGGCGGAGCCGCCCTTGAGCGCCACCAGCGCCCCCATACCATTATTGGAGTGAACATAGCCTCCAACCACATCACCCTCAAGGCGCACGGCCCGGCGCGCGGTGATGTTCTCTCCGATCTTCTGGACCAGCTCTTCACGCTCCTTCTCAAGGTCGTCCACCACGAGCTGGTTCATATCGGTTTCGCCAGCCTGATACGCAGCATCAAGCACGCGATCCGCAAATGCCAGGAAATTGTCATCACGGGCGACAAAATCGGTTTCGGCATTGATCTCGATCATCATGCCAACACTGGCATCGTCGGCCACCTTAATGCGCACCACGCCCTCGGCGGCGGTGCGGTCAGCCTTCTTTGCGGCCTTCAGGCCGGACGACTTACGCAGCTCACTGATCGCGGCTTCCACGTCGCCTTCCGCAGCCACCAGCGCCTTCTTGCATTCCATCATGCCCAGGCCGGTGCGCTCACGCAGCTCCTTGACCTGTGCGGCAGAAATTGCAGCCATTATCTGTTCCCCACTTGAATCAATTCGGTTGTTGCCGTTCGCGCGGGCCGGGGCTTACTCAGCCGCCGGCGCCTGCGGTTCTTCGTCTTCGCTGACTTCGACAAACTCATCAGCGGCACCGCCACCACCTGCCTGGGTGCCTTCAATGACAGCGTCTGCCACGGCGCGAACATAGATCTGAACCGCCCGGATCGCGTCATCGTTGCCCGGGATGACCACGTCGACACCCTTGGGGTCGCTATTGGTGTCAACCACGCCAATTACCGGAATACCCAGCTTGTTGGCTTCCTTGATGGCGATGTCTTCGTGATCCACGTCGATGACAAAGAGCGCATCCGGCAGACCGCCCATATCCTTGATACCGCCGATGGAGCGCTCAAGTTTTTCCATTTCGCGACGGTGGTCCAGCGCTTCCTTCTTGGTCAGCTTGTCCAGGGTGCCGTCCTGGTCCTGCTGTTCCAGGTCGCGGTAGCGACGGATCGACTGACGGATGGTCTTGTAGTTCGTGAGCATGCCGCCGAGCCAGCGATGGTTCACATAGGGCATGCCGCAGCGCTGGGCTTCTTCCTTGACGATCTTGCTTGCGGAGCGCTTGGTGCCCACAAACAGGATCTGATTCTTGTTTTCCGCCATCTTCTCGACCTGGTGAAGCGCTTGATTCAGCGCCGGGACCGTATGCTCGAGGTTGATGATGTGGATCTTGTTACGCGCGCCAAAGATGTATTTGCCCATCTTCGGGTTCCAGTAGCGCGTTTGGTGTCCAAAGTGTGCGCCTGCCTTGAGCAGGTCGCGCATGCTTACCTGTGCCATTGCTATCACCTTTTAAGCTTGGGTTACGCCTCCACGCATCCCATCATCCGACCCCGAAGCCACCCGGCTATCGGAGCACCCGGGATAATGTGCCGATACGTGTGTGTATTGGTTTTTGCCGCTGCCCGATCAGCTCGTTGGGAACTCCCCGGTACGGCGCGCGAATTTTTACCACAAAACGCGACCAAAAGGAAGTTACACCTTACAACAGCCCCGTTAAATGTGGGCAAACACGACGCAAAGACCCAGAAGGGATCACAGCTCGTGCGCCAGCTTCAATCTGTCACCATGAGGCGGTAGAATAGCGGATTTGGATCACGATACTTCGGGAGCGGCATGAGCGTTCAGATCAAGACGGTCGACGAGATTGAAAAGATGCGGGCAGCCGGACGGCTGGCCGCCAGTGTTCTGGAGATGATTGGTGATTACATCAAACCGGGTGTGACCACCGAGGAACTTGACCGGCTCTGCCACGAGTACATCACCGAGCACGGGGCTACACCCGCCCCCCTGAACTACAAGGGCTTCCCCAAATCCGTGTGCATCTCCGTCAACCAGGTTATCTGCCACGGGATTCCCAGCGAAAAGAAGGCCCTGAAAAACGGTGACATCCTCAACATCGATGTCACCGTTATCAAGGACGGCTATCACGGTGATACCAGCAAGATGTTCGTAGCCGGCACCGCTCACCCCGCTGCCGAGCGGCTCAACCGGGTCACCCGGGAATGCCTGTTCCGTGGCATCGAAATGGTCCGCCCGGGCGCGACGCTCGGTGATATCGGCGCCGCGGTCCAGAAGCACGCCGAAGCCAATCATTACAGCATTGTCCGCGAATACTGCGGCCACGGCATCGGCAAGGGCTTCCATGAAGAACCCCAGGTGATGCACTTTGGTAAACCGGGCACCGGCCTGGAGCTGCAGGAAGGCATGACGTTCACCATTGAACCCATGGTCAATCAGGGCAAACGCCACAGCAAGGTGCTTCCGGATGGCTGGACTGTCGTGACACGGGACCGGAAACTATCAGCCCAGTGGGAGCACACAGTGCTGGTCACCGCGGACGGCTACGAGATCCTTACCCTTCGCGACGGTGAGGAGCCGGCCTGAGCCTTATCCCCAACGCGAGGTGCGCTTGCCATGAATACCACCGGTGCCATCTTTAACCCGGAGGAGCACCTGGATGCTGCCGCTCTGGCGGAAGAAATCCGCAACGCAGCCTCGCCCGGTGTGCCTGTACGCCGGCATCTTGAATACTTGCAGCAGGTCATGGCGGACGCATTCCGCGCCGGCACCGATGTGCGGTCACTGGTGCACGCACGGGCGCGCATCATGGATACGGTGCTGGCGCTGCTCTGGCAGCACTCGCCTCTCGGCGGCGCCCGAGACCTGTCGCTGGTCGCGGTAGGCGGCTACGGGCGTGGCGAGCTTCATCCCTATTCGGACATAGACCTGCTGATCCTGACCAGCAGCTCCGGCGCTGAAGGGCACGAAGAAGCGCTGTCGGCCTTCCTCACCCTGCTCTGGGACCTGGGCCTGGATATCGGCCACAGCGTACGCAGCATTGAGGAATGCGTATCCGCCGCGCGCGAGGACGCCTCCATCCTCACCAACATGCTCGAGACGCGGCTGATTGCCGGTAATGCCACACTCCCCGAGCAGCTGCGCGAACGCGTCTACTCCAGTGACACACTTTCCGACCGCGACTATTTTGCAGCCAAACGCCGCGAACAACAGAAACGTCATGGCAAATACGGCGCCACAGAGTACAACCTGGAACCCAACCTGAAGGGCTCGCCCGGCGCGCTGCGCGACATTCAGACCATCATCTGGGTCGCCCGGCGCCATTTCGGGCTGGATGACCCCGCCGACCTGATGCACTTCGCCATTCTCTCGGATGAGGAATTCGCCATACTGCGCGACGGTGAAACCTTCCTGTGGCAGCTGCGTTATGGGCTCCAGATCCTGGCGGGGCGCAACGAAAACCGGCTCCTGTTCGACTACCAGCCCGACCTTGCCCGCATGCTTGGCTTTTCCGAACAGGACGGGCGCCTCGGCGTGGAACTGATGATGCAGGCCTATTACCGCAGCGTGCTGGCGCTGGCCGAGCTCACGGACGTCACCCTGCAGCACCTGGATGAGGAGATCCTGCGAGCGGACGAGGCGGAACACATCCAGCCGGTGAACCGCCGCTTCCAGATCCGCAACGGCTACCTGGAGGCCAGGAACACCCAGGTCTTCGCCTATGCCCCTTATGCGCTGCTCGAAATCTTTGTGGTACTGGCCCAGCACCCGGAAGTGAAAGGCATCCGCGCTCCAACGATCCGTGCCATCCGGGCCCACCGGCACCTGATTGACGACGCTTTCCGCCAGGACCTGGCCTGCACATCGCTGTTCATGGAACTGCTGCGAACCCCGCACGAACTGGACACCACCCTGTCCTACATGAAGCGCTACAACGTGCTTGGCCGCTACCTGCCGGAATTCGGTAACGTCATCGGGCAGATGCAGTACGACCTGTTCCACGTCTACACCGTCGATGCCCACACGCTGCGCGTCATCAGCAACATGGTCCACATCCAGACCCCGGAGGGCCGCGACCAGTTCCCACTGGCGTCACGACTGAGCCACCAACTACCCAAGCCGGAACTGCTCTACATTGCCGGCCTCTTCCATGATGTGGCCAAGGGCCGAGGTGGCGACCATTCAGAGCTGGGCGCCATTGACGCCACCCGATTCTGTCAGCAGCACCACCTGAGCGACCGCGACACCAAGCTGGTGGCCTGGCTCATCGAGAACCACCTGCTGATGTCGCTCACCGCCCAGAAATGCGATATATCCGACCCGGCCATCATCCGCGAGTTTGCCCGCAAGATCCCGAGCAAGGTCCACCTCACCTATCTCTACATCCTGACTGTATGCGACATCGCCGCCACCAACCCGAGTCTTTGGAATACCTGGCGGGATTCGCTGCTGCGTCAGCTCTATATCGAGACCCGGCGAGTCCTGCGCCAGGGTATCGACAGCCCCTTTGACCGCAACGACTGGATCCGCGCCACCTGCGAGGAAGCCCGCGACATGCTGCGCAACCAGGGTTACAGCAACGAGCGGATTGACGCGGTCTGGAACACCCTGGACGACGACTTCTTCCTCCAGGATGCCACCGTGGACATCGTCTGGCAGACCGCCGCCATCATCCGCCATGGCGATAACCCGGACCCACTGGTGATGATCCGGGACACCACCGGTGGGCCCACGGACGGCTATACGCATATTGTGATCTATATGCGCGACCGGGACGCGCTTTTCGCGGCCCAGACAGCGATACTGGAACAGTTGCACCTGAATATCGCAGACGCCCGCATCCTTTCCGGAGAAGGCCCCTTCAACCTGAGCAGCTACATCGTGGTGGATGAACAGGGCCAGCCTCTGGGGAAGGACCCCGAACGCCGGGATCATGTGCGCGAACGCCTCGTGGAGGAACTGGATGACCCCGATGACTACCCGGCCATCATCGAACGCCGTGTTCCGCGCAAGCTCAAACACTTTGCCTTCCCCACGGAGGTGACCATCTCCACCGACACCGCCAACCACCGCACCATGGTAGAAGTGGTCACCCCGGACCGGCCCGGCCTGCTGGCCCGTATTGGCCGCATCCTGCTGGATCATCACATGCGGCTGGTGAGCGCCAAGATCGCCACGCTGGGGGAACGGGTGGAAGACATCTTCTTTGTGACGGACGAGCGCGGCAACCCGGTGGAAGATCCCCAAGCCTGCGAATCCGTGCGGGACGCCCTCTGCCAGCAACTGGATGAAGTGGCCGGCCTCAGCGGCCAGAACGAACAGGAAATCTCCGTATGACCCCCAGGCCCGACGACCGCCGCTCCAGGGTCCGATTGTGCTATCCATTGGGGACCCCAAACACCGGGAACCTGAGCCTCATGGATGATGAGACCTTTGCCAGGGCGCTCCACAACGAGGAGAATGTAACGGTATTATCGGGGCGCTAGCTATCGCGCACCAGCGGGGGCATCAACCCGGGCGAAAACCGGGTCCGGATGGCACTGGTTGCGTCCCAGGAGGCGTGCGTCGAGGCCGCCCAGCGCATCGCCCACTTCATTGAACGCCGGACACAGAACGGATCCACCTAACAGGAGAGAGTCAGGACCATGAGCTTTGCATTCGGCATTGGTATAGGCACCCGCAATCAGAAGCAGGAGTGGCTGGAGGTCTATTACCAGCAGCCCGTCCACGCCCCCGACAACAGCCTGGTTGAGATTGTGCGCAACAACATTGAGGCACTGGACGCCGGCAACGCAGCGGTAGCCGCCGACGCCAACCAGCTCCAGACCCTGGCGGACCGGCTTGAGGAAGCCGGCTACGCAGACCTTGGCGCGCTCGCCGACCAGGCGAGTGAAAGCTCCCTGCCGGTGGTTGTCACCCTGCTGAACACCGATGCCGAGGCCGCCAGCACCCCTGAGGTCTACCTCAAGCTGCACCTGCTTTCCCACCGCCTGGTGAAGCCCCATGGTGTCAACCTCAAGGGCATCTTCCCGCTACTGCCCAACCTGGCCTGGACCAACGAGGGCGCTATCGACCTGGAGGAGCTTCCCCAGCGCCAGCTCCAGGCACGCGCCGCCGGCCGCGTCCTGGAGGTCAAGGCCGTGGACAAGTTCCCGCCGATGACCGACTACGTCGTCCCCAAAGGGGTCCGGATCGCGGATACCGCCCGTGTCCGCCTGGGTGCCTATATCGGTGAAGGGACAACCGTCATGCATGAAGGCTTCATCAACTTCAATGCTGGCACCGAAGGCAAGTCCATGATCGAGGGCCGCATTTCAGCCGGTGTGGTCGTGGGCGAGGGGTCCGACCTGGGGGGCGGTTCCTCCACCATGGGCACCCTCTCCGGTGGCGGCAACATCATCATCTCGCTGGGCGAAAACTGCCTTCTGGGCGCCAACGCCGGCATTGGCATCCCGCTGGGAGACCGCTGCACCGTGGAAGCAGGCCTCTATGTGACCGCCGGAACCAGGGTGCAGGTGCTCGATGACAACGGTGAGCCGGTACAGACCGTGAAGGCACGCGAGCTGGCCAGCCAGTCCGACCTGCTGTTCCGCCGCAACTCCGAAACAGGGGCGGTGGAGTGCCGGACCAACAAGACAGCGATCACGCTGAACGAAGAACTCCACGCCAACAACTGAGCACCGCATGAACGAGACGCGCACTGCCACCCTCCAGCTCGCCCGGGACCTGATCAGCCGCGCATCGGTCACGCCGGATGACGCCGGCTGCCAGCCGATGCTGGCGGAACGCCTCGCCGAAGCGGGCTTCCGTGGCGAGGACTACCCTTTTGGCGAGGTGCGCAACCTCTGGTTGCGCCGGGGGCAGAACGGCCCCCTGTTCGTGTTTGCCGGCCATACTGACGTGGTGCCCCCTGGGCCGGAAAGCGAGTGGACCACCCCCGCCTTCGAGCCCACGGAAAGGGACGGGACGCTGTTCGGCCGGGGGGCGGCGGACATGAAGGGCTCTGTCGCCGCCTTTGTGACGGCCGTTGAGCGCTTCGTGAGCCGCAACCCCCAACACAGCGGCAGCATTGCCCTGCTTCTCACCAGTGACGAAGAAGGACCAGGGCGGGACGGTACAAGGCGCGTAGTTCAAGCCCTGGCCGATCAGGGCATCCGCCCGGACTGGTGCCTGGTCGGTGAGCCTTCCAGCAGCCACCAGGTCGCGGATACCCTTAAAAACGGGCGCCGGGGCTCGCTTTCCGGCCACTTGGTGGTGCGGGGGGCGCAGGGCCATGTCGCCTATCCCCAGTTCGCGGACAACCCGGTACACCGGGCTGCCCCGGCACTGGCGGACCTGATCAACACCGAGTGGGACACCGGCAACGACCATTTCCCGCCCACCAGCTTCCAGATCACCCGCGTGGAGGCCGGGGAAGGCGCCATTAACGTCGTCCCTGGGACCGTCGCCGTGGACTTCAACTTCCGGTTCTCCAGCGCCGTCACGGAGGCCCAGCTTCGCAAACGGGTCACAACGGTTCTCGATCGCCACCGGCTGGATTACGAACTGGAATGGCACCTCAGCGGCGAACCATTCCTGACCGAGCGGGGCGAATTCATTGATGCAACAGTGCGTGTGATCGAGCGGATCACAGGCCAGCGCCCAACCCTTTCAACAAGCGGTGGGACTTCGGACGGCCGCTTCATCGCGCCCACGGGCGCCCAGGTAATGGAACTCGGCCCCCGCAATGCCACGATCCATAAGGCCAATGAGTGCGTGGCGATCGAGGATCTGGAAACCCTTTCTGAGGTCTACGAGGGGGTTCTTGAGGAACTGCTGGCGGGCCAGCCGGGCTGACCCGCACGGAGGAAGGACTCAGTTGTCTTCGACGATGGTCACGTCATTGGCCTGGAGACCTTTTTCCGCCTCCACCACCTTGTAGCTCACCCGCTGGCCCTGGCGCAGGACGCGCCGGCCTTCACCCTGAATGGCGCGGAAATGGACGAACACATCGCCGCCGCTGTCACGGGTAATAAAGCCAAAGCCTTTCTTAACGTTGAACCACTTGACGGTCCCTTCTTCCCGATCCTTGTCTTTCTTGCCGCCCCCCAGAACCTTGCCGCCCTGGCCGGACTGATTGCGTGACCCACCACCAGTACGTACAGCAAGACCGGATGCCACCAGCGCTACGATGACAAAGAGCGCATAGGTAAGCAGGTAGTCACGGACCAGCGAGCCGGAGGTGTCCAGATACAGATCGATGTCGGCACCCAGCGGAATCAGCGCCAGAATGAGCGGCGCCGGCAGGGAAACCAGCAGTGATGCGTAAAGTGCTTTGCGATTGATTGGCATGATTGATGTTACTCTCTTGTGACCTCTTTGTTCAGGCAGCGCGCATCATACCAGAACGCATCCGATGCTGACGAAGCCGGACTACGCCCCTCAAGCCAGGACATGACGGCGGCCTGATCCAGCACCAGCTCCGACGGCCCCTCACGCCATTCCCCCTCCAGCGCCGAATGCTCAATCGACGCTTCCGGATCCAAAACCTGCTGCGGCGTCTCACCCCGGGCCAACGCCACCACTTCCGCCTGCTGATCCATGGTGCTGCGCCGCTCCAGATGGGCCAGCCGCACAGGCCCACAACGCCACTCAAAACGCAGCATCGCCGCGGAAGCGCTGAGCACCGACATCACATGCTCTGGTTCGGCGGCGCGCGCCAGCTGCGCCTCGTCAAAAAAGCTGAAGCCCCAGTCATCCCAGGGCGAGGTTGTTGCCGCCCTTACCGCCACCTCTAGAGCCGACTGTTCCACGGCCATTCCAAGCCATACCTCAATCGCTGGCTGGCGTTTCCGGCACCAGGCCATCACATCCGCAACGCTGGCATCCGGCACCCTGATACTGTGGCGCATCCTCAGCGAACCACCCGAGCCCCGGGCCAGTGGTGGTCCATCATGGGCCACTATCAGGGCAATCGAGGGATCACCCACCAGCTCCGACCATGCCAAAAGGCCTTCGGCCTGAACCAGTGAAGCGAGCAGCTCAGCATCTGTCGACTCAAGCAGGAACCAACAGGCACTGGCCCCGCTCCCCGCACGGATGTCCCTCATGGTCTGCCATAACGCATGCCCTTGCCGAAGCAGGGCCAGTACGGGGAGGAGCCAGAGTTCATGATCGTCACCCGTGGCCCTTTCCGCGGCCTGACAAGCAGCTTCTGCCAACCCTCGAGCGGTCAAGGCTTCGCCACGGCATAGCTCAACCGGGCCGCGCACGGACCCGGCGAGCGCTGCCAAGCGGCGTGACTGAGCCAACGAGGCTTCACTGACTGGTGCAATCCGTTCGGGATGGGGATTATGGTCGTGAACAGGAAGTGGTTCTGTGACGTGATGCCGGTTTTCCATACCAAGTCCCTCTGGTTCCCACGGGCGGCGTCCCGCCGCCCCGTGTGTCTTTCAATCAAACGCGATTGTAATGGTCTTCATAGCGGACGATATCATCCTCGCCCAGATAGCTCCCGGTCTGAACCTCAATCACCTCCAGAGGAATTACCCCCGGATTGGACAGACGATGGGTCACACCCAGAGGAATATACGTGGACTGATCCTCGCTCAGCAAGGTTTCCTCCTCGCCACGGATCACGCTGGCCGTGCCGCTGACAACCACCCAATGCTCCGACCGATGATGGTGCTTCTGCAAAGACAGGGTTGCCCCGGGATTCACCGTGATGCGCTTGACCTGAAAGCGTTCACTCCGTGCCACGCCCTCGTAGCTGCCCCAGGGGCGATGCACCTTGCTGTGAAAGCGGTACTCATCCCGACTGTCCGCCTTGAGGCGGTTCACGAGCTTCTTCACATCCTGAACGCGGTTGCGATCCGCCACCAGCACCACGTCATCCGTTTCGACAATCACATGATTATCCACACCGATTGCCGCGACCAAGCGTCCTTCAGAGTGAAGATAGGATTGGGAGACATCCTCGGCGATCACATCACCGCGCATCACGTTGCCGTCATTATCCTGATCCTGAAGCTCCCAGAGCGAGGACCACGAGCCCACATCGCTCCAGCCGGCATTCAATGGCAACACCACGGCACGTTCAGTGCGCTCCATGACCGCATAGTCAATGGAGTCTTCCGGGCACTCAGCGAAAGCCTCTTCCGAGACCCGGACAAAATCCTGATCGTCCCGCCGTGATGCCCAGGCCCGCTGACAGATCGCCAGGATATCCGGCCTGTGGCGCTCCAGCTCTGCCAGGTAATCGCTTGCCCGGAACAGGAACATGCCACTGTTCCAGTAATAGTGGCCCTCATTGAGATAACCCTGCGCCGTTACCGCATCCGGTTTCTCAACAAACGCGGCAACCGGCAGCGCACCACCGGCCACAACCTCCGGTTCCGCCCGGATATAGCCATAACCGGTATGCGGACTGTCCGGCACAATCCCAAAGGTGACCAGGCGCCCCTGGTGCGCCGCTTCCTCCCCCGCCTGTACCGCGTTGACGAAGGCATCGGTATCGCGCACCACGTGATCGGAAGGCAGTACCAGCATCACCCCGTCCGGGTCCTGCTCCTGAACGCGAAGAGCCGCCAGTGCTATGGCAGGTGCTGTATTACGCCCGACGGGCTCCAGAAGAATCCGCCCGTGCTCGGCCTGCTCACCATAACGCTGCAGGTGCGCGGCCACGATGAACCGGTGCGCCTCATTGGTGATGACCGACAGACTTGAGCACCCAGGAACCGCGCAGGCGCGCTGAAGGCTTTCCTCCAGAAGGGATTCCTGCGTATTCAGGGCCAGAAACTGCTTTGGATAGGTTTCGCGTGAAAGGGGCCAGAGACGGGTTCCTGAGCCGCCGGAAAGGATGACTGCGTGCATGGTTTTTCCCTGTTGAACAATGCCCCAAAGGGTACCGCAGGCGGCGCCGCACGAAAAGCGCCGCCCGCAGCCGCCGCCTCAGCTTTCCTGCCAGCGGGCCACTTCTTCCTTGCCGTACTGCTTGCGCCAGGCGTTCAGGGTCTTTTGATTGCCCCCACGGGTCTGCACCACTTCACCGGTATGCGGGTTCCGGTACGTCTTGAGCGGACGCTGCTTGCGACCATCATTACTGGCAGCACCACCGCCCTGTTCCAGCTTATTCTTGACGCTCGAATCCAGCGTCGCAAGCACTTCCAGCATGTCCTTACCGGACTTGCCGTATTTGTTCATAAGCTCGTTCAGCTCTTCCTTGAAGTCGAGCTCTTTCCGCAGCTCCTTGTCCTCTTCCATCTTCTGGATTTCATCCTGAAGCTGCTTGAGCGTTTGCTGCTTTTCGTAGTAGGTGGAGATTTTACCCATTAACTAACCTCGTGTTCATCATTTGTTATGACTCGGGGTCCTTAACTGTTCATGCTTGAACGTCCTTTGTAAGTTTATTCTATAGTTATTTTGAATTTTGACAAGGGCCTTTCGGTTTTTCCCGATGACTACTTTTTTATTCGTCAAATCACCCCATGACCGAGCGCAGGAAACGAATTGACCCTGGATTCAAGTAATAAATGCAGCACCGCCTATATTCCTGAATTCAGATAATAACTGCAGCACTTTGGCGTGAACCGGTAGAGATAGGAGGGCCGTCGCCGGTACCCTCCGCGCCTTTACCGACCAAAGTGAAGTGCAGATGGGATACCGACAACTGACCCAGCGACAACGATACCAGATTGAGGCGGGCTTGCAGCACCAGTGCCGTCTTCGAGCCATAGCAAGAAAGGTCGGATGCAGCAGTAGCACGGCCTCGCGTGAGATCGGGCGCAACCGCACCGGCACCGGCGAGTACTGCCCGGAGCAGGCCCAGCAATACAGCGACAAGCGACGCCGCAGTGCCCGAAAGGCGCATAAACAGGCCCTGTCGATCATTGTGTGGGTCAGTGCCCGCTTGCGCGAGCGCTGGAGCCCGGAACAGATTGCCGGCTTTATTCGTCGCTGTGGCAGCCGTCTGGTGTCGCATCAGTGGATCTATGAGTTGATCCACTGGGATAAGGCCGCCGGTGGTGATCTGTGGCGCTACTGCCGTCATCCCAGTCACAGGCGCTATCAGCGCCATCTGGCCAAGAGAGCCGGGCTGGGACGCATCCCCAACCGGGTTGGCATCGAGGATCGGCCCGGGCACGTGGATGAACGCCTCACGATTGGCGACTGGGAAGGCGACACGGTGCTTCATGGCCATAAGCAATCCGGCATGGTGACGCTGGTGGAGCGGCGCAGTGGCTACCTCCTTGCGGAGGTTCTGCCACAACTCAAGGCCGAACCCACGGGCGAGGCCATCATCCGCCAATTCCGGCGCATCCGTGGGACTGTGAAGACGCTGACGTTCGATAACGGCTTTGAGTTCGCTGCCCATCAACGGGTGAGGGAGGCGCTCAACGCGGCCACCTACTTCTGCGATCCCTATTGCTCAAGCCAACGGGGAAGCAATGAAAACACCAATGGACTGTTGCGCCAGTACTTTCCGAAAGGGACGGATTTCAGCACAGTCAATGATTGCCAGCTCAAAGAGGCAGTGGAGCAGCTCAATGACCGACCCCGTAAACGGCTCGGTTACCGCACACCGGCGGAGGTGTTCTGGGGTGAGTACTCAAGAGCACTGAATACAGGGGGTGCTGCATTTATTAATTGAATCCGGGAACGACTCTAACCCCACCAATTCCGGCACAGCAGCCTTACCAATAACGTCCATCATCAACGAGTTACGGATTCAGGTAGCAGGGAGTCATAATGGTGGCGACAATAACTATGATCGCCACCACAATCATCACCTCCGATAAGGGTGAAACTGCGGGCTCACATTCCTCTCGTTGACATCAGCAATGGCAGCCAGTAACCGATCCATGCTGATAAGGCTGATCAACGCAGTGGAACACAAATGCCATACTGAAAATCGCCCTACAATTCACCTTCTCAATCGCCGGAAACTCCAACAGACGAAGCCAGTTCCCTGAACAACCGGCGGACTCTACGGGCATTACGGGGAACCGTCAGATCCAGCTCGGCCAAGTCATCCTGTCCCGTTTCCATCAGCACCATGCGCTTGAACCCCACACAGGCTTTACTCTCGCAGGGCACCGGCACCGCCTCGACCACTGGCCCAATGCGGGCTCTCACCTGCGCATGAGTCAGCGTTCGGTAGGCGTCAAGCAACTGCCACGCCAAAGTCAACTCCTGTGGAATGGAATCCAGCGCACCGTCTGCTGCTGCGGCATTTCTTGAAACCTGCATCTCGCGCATGCTTTTTTCGAGTTCCGCTGGCAGCGCATCCATCTCACCCATCAGATACTTGTAGACTTGGCGATTACCTTCAGAGTAAGCACCCGTCTGTTCCGACGCATACTGCAGACTGTGCGCCCAGAGCCGCGGTTTCAACGAGCGTTCTGTCATATCCCGATTTTCCAAGGCTCCCAAGGCTGTGTCGAAAAACGACTCATCCAGTGCGCCTGGGACCTGCTCGTACAGAAAACCAGCACTGGATTGGTCTGCCGAGGTTGGCACGTCCAGTCGTTTGGCAATGGCGTCATGGTAATTCACCCGGAGCCCTGCAAAACGTGCTTTTGACGAGCTTGACGCCACCACGGGAAACTCCAGGCTCTGAATAAACTCAAAATCCTCCGTTACCGACGAGACGCCCCAGTTGGTCAACAATTCGGTACTCAACCAGTAGAACGGACTCTCTCTCAGTGGTCCTTCCGGGAGGCGCGTCTTGTACCGCTGATGGATGGTTTCCATGTGGCTGGCATCAACCCGGAGGGGACTGTTACTGGCCATAATAGACAGGACCCCATCCGCCACAGAAAACACCCGCACATGCTCAAAGGACTGTCGGAACGTGTTGAGTATGATCATCACCGTGCCGGGCTGTACGTCAAACAGAGGAAACCACTGGCAATAAACGCCCTGGGGAGCCAGACGCTGACTCACCACCTGCAGGAACTCGCGTGAAAAGAGATTTTCCACACCGTTGACCCAGGGATGATTGGGTTCCGATACAATAATATCAAACTGCCTCTCGCTCCCCTTCAGAACCTTGAAGGCATCGGAAGGGATCATGTTCACCTTCTCGAAATAGGGCTGCTGGGTAAAATTGTCGTTTTGCTCGTCGAACTCGGGCAAGGCCTTGATCACCCCTCTGGCGATCTCGGCCACCTGTACGGACTGCACCGTGGGACTCTCGGCAAATATCGAGGTGGAAAGCCCACCGCCGAGGCCTACCACGAACACGTCACGGGGGTTCTTGACGACTCCCAACGGATACAGCGCATTCATTGCCCGAACCTTTACATCCCTTTTTCCAGTATTCGGATTGCCATTGATAAAGAGCGCGGGATAATCGTTCTTTTCCGCAACAGCAACGTGTGCGGCAGCCCCATGATAAACGGAGTTCACCTCGTAGGGATCACGGAGTTGGCGTAATGCCGGTTCCACACTGGTCGCGGTAGGGGACAGCTTCTGTATTGAGGCCGCGCCCGGGATGAAGCGGCTGTCATCCCAGGCAGGCAGCCAGAGCACACTGATCATCAGGACCAGCGCCAACCCCGCCTTCGGTTTCCAGCGCTCCAGCAACGGCTTTCCCGCAAACAGAATCATCAACAGGGTCACGCCCACCAACAGCATGTTGATCTTGAACACTTCGCCCCACCGGAAAAACAGAAACAGGTAATAGCCCCCCAGCATCGAACCCAATACACTACCCAGGGTATTGATGGCATAAAGGCGACCCGCGGTATGAGAAAGATGCTGCGACCGTGACCGCAGGTAGTTGAACAGCAGGGGCAGGTTCATGCCCATGAGCCCCACGGGCACCAATAGAATCAGCGTTAGGAACAGGAATACGGCGGTCCAGTAAAGCGGGATATTGATAAAACTGCCGGCAAATACGGTGCGTATTCTGGTCAACCATTCCGGCCACAACGGAACGGAGAAATACAGGGCAACCAGACTCAACACCATCGCGAGCTGGACCCAAAAGAAAAAATTCCGGTCGGTGACCTGCCGCCGGCCAATCCAAAGGCTGCCGGCTGCAATACCGAAAACAAAGGCGGCCACGATCATGGCAAAGGTGTAACTGGAGGACCCCAGGGTCAGCCCCGCTACCCGTATCATCAGGTTCTCCAGGGAGAAAACGTAAAACCCGGAAAGGAACGAAATGCCAAACAAGAGCCACAACCACCAACCCTGATCCTCGTTGGATTGTTTTTCAGGTTCTTGTTGAGGCGTAACACCCTGGAAGTCATCCGGTGCGCGTTTGAACATGAGCCAGGTGACGAAGGCAATTCCCAGATTGACAAACGCGGTAAACAACAGCGTGAGTGGCAACCCCCAGGTATCGATGAACACAAAACCGGTGAGCAGGGCACCCAGCACGGCGCCCAGAGTGTTCAGCCCGTACACCAGCGCGTGCGTGCCATGGCTGGCACCGAAGGAACGGGAGAGCGCCTGAGTCAGAACCGGAATGGTGGCGCCCATCAACAGGGTAGGGAAGCCGATGAAAAGGGCGCAGAAAACGAACCCCAGATAGAAATCCGTCGTCGGGCTTGCCCCACCGGCCGGCATCAATGCGACCAACTGGTGGTACAGCTGGGGCGAAACCAGCACATAGGCTCCAATGGCCCCCTCGATCAGCCCATAGAGAAAGAGACGGTTGCGAATGGGCATGCGATGGATGTTCCGTCCGATGAGGCTGTAGCCCAACGAAAGAAACAGAAAGAAAACGGCCAGCACCAGACTGGTGGCCATGGCATGGCTGCCGAGGTAAAAAGACAGGTACTTGTGCCAGGTCACCTGATAGACAAGCCCCGTCAAGCCGGTAAGAAAGGTGAACAGGTAGGCGAGCGCGTAGCGCATTGAGATTCCCTTTTCCTGTGAGATGGCAACTACCTCTGTTTGAAACAGACTTACTTCAGGCATTCCAGGGCAATGATTTGGGCAGGCTCAGTCTATTGCCATAATTCCGCAACGGCTGTACACGGATCAATAGGGTCTGGCCGCACAGCTATAAATGCTGCGAGTCGACGATAGGAGCCGTGAGCATGGCCGGCTAACAGGTTCAATAATTGCCCAGGTTTACGGGTTTGCCGGCTTCGCCGGACAAAAAAATCCCCTCGGTTTACCGAGAGGATTTTTTCTTGCTCTCAACTCACTGTGGCCGAGGATGCCAGCCCCCTTCCACAGGTCCCATCAACGACATTCAGACGGACGGTATTCGGAAGTAAGACTCCCCCCTGAACAGTCCCAGGAAATCCGACCTGTAGGCGGTGTACCAGCGGTAAGCATACCCGCATTGTCCATTGGTACAAAGGTTATCGTACCCATGCCTGCTGCTGCCGTGGTCGTGACCGTGATTGTACCATCCGTGCCATCGATTGCGATCATAGAAACATTATCGGTTGCATTAGGTGTGGTGTATCCAGCAGACAAATCCATTGCTGCTGAGGCCGCATTCTCACTGACTGCCACTTTCGCTCCTGATGCAAGAGAAAGGGCCTCTGAAACACGGGATCTAACGGTGTAATCCTGATAGGCAGGAATAGCCACAGCCGCAAGAATACCAATGATCGCCACTACGATCATCAGCTCGATCAGGGTGAAACCCTGCTGTTTCTGATTTGTTCGGACCGATTGCATATCGTCACCTCCGGGGTGTTGTCATTATGTTCACTTAAGCAGCGCCTAGCGGCATCACCGCTATCAATAACGCCTTAACAGGAGTAAAGCAGTGATTGTGCCAAATGCCGCCCAATCTTTTTATTTGATAAATTTCAATCGGTTACAGAATAATGCCCCACCGACCGCCACCCCCGGAAAGCTACAAACCGACACTCTAAGTCAGCGCAAGTGACGCTTTCTGTCACCCTCAGCGCGAAAAATGACGCCCCAGCTTTACCCTGCCCCCCCTTCCTTAATTGGCCTTCCGCGAGATGACCATTTAAACTTCCCGGATCTAGGAGCAGAAGCAATGCACATTCGCGCTCTTACCGTTCACCAACGCAGCAAGATGAGACCATGGCCTCAGATCCCTCCAATGTCACCCTGACCGGCCTGGCCCGGCGCTTTGTCGACGATGGCATTCTAGAGGAATCCATCGCTCGCGAGGCCTTCGTCAAGGCCAACCAGGACCGGATCCCGCTGATCACCTACCTGATCCAGAACGAACTGGCCCCCGGCCAGGCCCTTGCGTTCTCGGCTGCCATGGAATTCGGCGTTCCGGTGATGGACCTCAATGCCTTTTCCACTGGCATGATGCCGGATGGGCTCGTCGCGGAGAAACTGATCCGCACTCACAGCGTCCTTCCCCTAATCCAGCGTGGTAAGCGACTGTTCGTGGCCATGGCGGACCCCACGAACCTCCAGGCTTTGGACGAGATCAAGTTTCACACCGGCCTGAGCACCGAGGCGGTCCTGGTCGAGGAGAGCAGTCTGCGCCAGGCCATCAACAACTACCTGGAGTCTCAGGACACTGCCGCTCAGGACCTGGGGGGGGATGCGGAACTTGAGAATGTGGAGTTTGAAGGCGATGGCGAAGAGGCCAGTCAGGACAAGAATGCGGTTGATGCGACGGATTCCGATTCAGACGACGCTCCTATTGTAAAATACGTCAACAAACTGCTTCTGGATGCCATCAAACAGGGCGCTTCGGACATTCATTTCGAACCCTACGAAAAGATGTACCGCGTCCGTTACCGCCAGGATGGCATCCTCAACGAGGTTGCCAAACCCTCCATCAAGCTTTCCCATAAACTGGCGGCCCGCGTGAAGATCATGTCCCAGATGGATATTTCCGAGCGCCGGGTGCCTCAGGATGGGCGGATCAAGCTCAAGCTTTCCAAGTCCAAGGCCATTGATTTCCGGGTCAACACTCTGCCCACCATCTGGGGCGAGAAGATTGTTCTGAGGATACTCGACCCCACGGCCGCCCAGATGGGCATCGACCAGCTCGGTTATGAGGAGGACCAGAAGCAGCTTTACCTGGAAGCTCTCAAGTCCCCCCAGGGTATGATTCTGGTCACCGGGCCCACCGGATCAGGCAAGACGGTTTCACTCTATACCGGCCTGAATATCCTGAACACCCCGGAAGTCAATATATCCACGGCGGAGGATCCAGCCGAGATCAACCTGGAGGGCGTCAACCAGGTCAACGTGAACAACAAGGTTGGCTTGACCTTCGCCGAGGCCCTGCGCTCCTTCCTCCGGCAGGACCCGGACATCATCATGGTGGGCGAGATCCGCGACCTGGAAACCGCCAACATCGCCATCAAGGCCGCCCAGACGGGCCACCTGGTCCTCTCCACCCTGCACACCAACAGTGCCGCCGAAACCCTGACACGGATGATGAACATGGGGGTAGCCTCCTTCAACCTGGCCACCTCCGTGAGCTTGATTATTGCCCAGCGGCTTGGGCGCCGGCTGTGCAAGGAGTGCAAGGAATCGTATGAGGTGCCACAGGACGTCCTACTCCAGGAGGGCTTTACGCAGCAACAGATTGATACAGGGTTTACCCTTTACAGACCGGCAGGCTGTGATAAATGTAAAAACGGGTATAAGGGGCGGGTCGGTATCCTCGAGGTGGTTAAGGTCACTGAGGAGATGGAGAACATGATCATGAACGAGGCCAGCTCCATCGAACTCGCCCGCCAGGCCCGTAATGAAGGCTTTAACAGCCTACGCCAGTCCGCGCTCGAAAAGGTGATGCAGGGCGTGACCAGTCTGGAAGAAGCAAACCGTGTAACCAAGGATTAACGCATGGCGGCCAAAGAACAGAAGCTCGACACCTACATCTGGGAAGCCAAGGACCGCAAAGGCAACAAGACCAGTGGTGAGACAACCGGTGCCTCCGTGGCACTGGTTAAAGCTCAGCTGCGTAAGCAGGGCTTCACGCCAGGCAAGATCAAGAAAAAGAGCAAGCCCCTGTTCGGCGGCCAGAAAAAGATCACGCCCTTTGATATCGCCACCTTCACGCGCCAGATGGCAACCATGATGAAGGCGGGCGTGCCCCTGATCCAATCCTTTGACATCGTCGCTGACGGCCTCGAAAACAAGTCGCTTCAGGAGCTCATCATCACCATCCGGAACGATGTGGCCTCCGGTAACAGCTTCGCCAACGCCCTGCGCCAGCACCCGAAACACTTCGACGAGTTGTATTGCAACCTGGTGGACTCGGGTGAAAGCGCGGGCGCACTGGAAACGATGCTGGAGCGCATCGCCACCTACCTTGAGAAAACGGAAAACCTCAAGCGCAAAGTCAGAAAAGCGATGATTTACCCCATCGCGATCATCGTGGTTGCGGTGATCGTTACGGCTGTTCTTCTTGTTAAGGTGGTTCCCCAGTTTGAATCCCTGTTTCAGGGGTTCGGCGCCGATCTGCCAGCGTTCACGCAGATGGTCATTGGCATGTCTGAATGGCTTCAGGCCTGGTGGTGGGTCGTGTTGTTGGGGATCATCGCTACCTTTTTTGGGTTTCGGACCGCCAAAAAGCGTTCAGCCCGATTTTCCGACCTTGTGGACAAATACGTGCTCAAACTGCCCATCGTGGGTGCGATTCTCGACCAGTCAGCAGTAGCCCGATTCGCCCGAGTCCTGTCCACAACATTCGCTGCTGGTGTGCCACTGGTCGATGCGTTGGATTCAGTCTCAGGTGCTACAGGCAATGCGGTTTTCCGGGATGCGGTACTGAATGTTAAACAAGAGGTTTCCTCGGGCACCCAACTTCAAACCGCCATGCGCCAGACTAACGTCTTCCCAGTGTTGGCTATACAGCTCACTTCAATCGGCGAAGAATCCGGGAATCTTGACGAAATGCTGGGTAAAGTCGCCGACCACTACGAAGCGATCGTGGATGACATGGTCGATAACCTGACTGCTCTCATGGAACCGGTGATCATGGCGGTTCTGGGTATCCTCGTCGGTGGCCTCATCATCGCCATGTACCTCCCCATCTTCCAGATGGGCTCCGCCGTCTAAGAGCCATAGCCTTGCAGAACCTGACCCATTCGCTTCTCAACACCCCCTGGCTCTTCTGGCCAGCCCTGGTGTTCGTCTCACTGTGCGTGGGCAGCTTCCTCAACGTCGTCATACTGCGCCTGCCCCGGATGATGGAGCAGGCCTGGCGCCAGGAGTGCCAGGCGCTTTTCGGCGAAGCCGGTGAAAGCGCAGCCACCGGCGAGGCGGAGAGCCCTTACGGTATTGCCTACCCGCAGTCCCATTGCCCGGAATGCGGCAATACCATCCGCGCCCTAGACAACATCCCGGTCATCAGCTGGCTGCTGCTGCGCGGGCGCTGCCGCCATTGCAATACCCGCATCCCGGCGCGCTACCCGGTCATCGAGGCGCTGACGGCCGTACTGTCCGTGCTGACGGTCCCCATCCTTGGCCCCAGCCAGGCAACACTGGTGACGCTTCCCTTCCTGTGGGCCCTGATCGCCCTGACGGTCATTGATCTTGAAACCACTCTGTTGCCCGACAGCATCACGCTGCCTCTGCTCTGGGGCGGCCTGGTAGTCAGTGCGCTGGGTCTTGGCCAGGTTGGCTTGCAGGCCGCCTTCTGGGGCGCTGTTGCGGGGTACCTCAGCCTTTGGAGCGTTTACCACCTGTTCCGATTGCTGACCGGCAAGGAAGGCATGGGGCACGGGGACTTCAAGCTTCTGGCTGGCCTGGGCGCCTGGCTGGGCTGGACCATGCTGCCGACCATCATACTGCTCTCCAGTCTCGTGGGTGCCGTTGTGGGCATTGCGATGATTGCCGTTCGCGGGCATGATCGCAACATACCGATCCCCTTCGGCCCTTACCTCGCCGCCGCAGGCGTCATTGCCCTTTGGTACGGGCCGGAGCTTCTGGATCTCTGGCTGGCCACGATAAGGGTATAAGATGTTTGTAGTAGGCCTGACCGGCGGCATCGGCAGCGGCAAGAGCACCGTTGCCGAGCTGTTCCGGGACCATGGCATTTTTGCGATTGACGCCGACGATGTTGCCCGGGAGGTCGTGCTTCCCGGCGAGCCCGCACTCGACGCCATACGGCAACACTTCGGTGAGGGCATTCTTACGCAGGACGGCACCCTGGACCGGGCCGCTCTGCGCCAGCGCGTATTCAGCGATGACGAAGAACGCGAGTGGCTTGAATCCCTGCTGCATCCACGGATCGAGGCGCGCCTGAAACACTATCTCGCCGAGGCCGATTCCCCCTACCAGCTCCTGGTGTCTCCCCTGCTTCTGGAGACGGCGCAGTATAGGCTCTGCCAGCACATCATCGTGGTGGACGTCAGTCACGAGACCCAGCTCCAGCGCACCATAAGCCGTGATGGCAATGATCGGGATCAGGTGGAGCGCATCATTGCCACCCAGATGCCACGGCAGGAGCGCCTCGCGGCCGCAGGCAACGTCATCGACAATGACCAGCCCCTGGAGCGGGTTCGGGACGCTGTGGCCGGCCTGCATCAGCATCTGCTGGCCATGGCCGCCGAGGTCTCCGGAGACCGCCTTTCATGAAGGGCAGCTTGGTTGCCGGCCTGGCGCTGATCCTGGTGTTCCAGCTCGCCGGCCTGGCGTTGGAGCAGATTCCCGGCATGCCCTTGCCTGGCCCCATCTCGGGCATGATCCTGTTCTTTGTCTATCTGGTACTGACCGGCGGAGGCCATGAGCCAGAGAACGAAGCCGCGCGCCATCTGCTCAGCCACATGGCGCTGTTCTACATACCGGCCGGTGCCGGCATCGTGACCGTGGGCGGCCTGCTCATGCAACACGCACTCGGTATTACTCTGGCGCTGACGCTGGGCACACTGGTCGCTTTCCTCACCGCCGCCCATCTGATGCAATGGTTGAGTCGATGAATACTGTCCTCAATTCGCCCCACTTTGCCATCACACTGACCCTGCTGGCCTATCTCGCCGGCCATGGCCTGTATCGCATCTGTGGCAAGCCCAGCTTCCTCCAGCCAGTGGTTTCCGGCATTGCGATTGTTGGAGGCACACTGCTGGTTCTGGATCTGGACTACAGCACCTATATGGAAGGCGCAAGCATCATCCACTTCATGCTCGGCACCGTCACCGTGGCGCTGGGGCTGCCGCTTTACCAGAACCTGGGCCTCATAAGGCGTCATCTGGTGCCACTGATGGTCACCCTGGCTGTCAGCGGGGTGGTGGCAGTGGGCAGCGCCACGGGCCTTCTCTGGCTCACGGGCTCCGACCGGGCAACACTGCTGTCCATGGCCACCAAATCCATCACCACGCCCATGGCCATCTCCGTGACCGAATCCATAGGCGGCTACCCACCACTGGCCACCGGTTTTGTCATGGTGACCGGCATTCTGGTCGCGGCTTTCGGCAGCCCGGTACTGCGCTTGACGGGCGTAACCCACCCCGCGGCCCAGGGCTGTGCCATGGGGATGATCGGTCATGGAGTGGGCACCGCCCGTGCCTTTGAAATGGGCAAGGAAGCAGGCGCTTTTTCCGCGCTCTCCATCGGCCTTATGGGCCTCTATACCGCCATTGGCCTGGGGCTGCTGATGCCGTGACACGGTTGCGGGCTCTCATAGGCATGATCAGCCTGGCCGTTGCTTACGCCAGCCCAGTTGGCGCCATGCAGACACAGCCACCCGCCTCAGAGCCGCCCGACAGGGTGACCATTGAGGATCTCCCGCCGGATTTCTTTGAGTGGGACGGCCCCCGCTACCTGGAGCCCCAGGATAACTGGCTGGACCATCTGGGCCACTGGGTCGTGCGGCGGCGGCGCATCCATTCGCGTCACGTGCAAGCCCTGGGCCAGGGCATTGACCGCACCCTGTCCGGTCAAACCTGGGTAGCCCAGGATAATGACAGCTACCTGCGGCTGGGTGCATTCAACCGCTATACCGAAGATGGCCGGATGGGCTATGAGCCGGAAGCGCGCTTCAAGCTGGACGTGCCAACCTCGGAAGAAGCGCTCCGCATCGTTGTTGAGAGCGATGCCAATGATCTAGCCTCCCTCTCGGACCAAAAGCAACGCGGCACGCTGTCGCCGGAAGAAGAGGAAGAAACCAGCTTCACCTCAGGCGCCCTGCGTTTTCTGTCGCCCTTATCAGACCGCTGGCAGGCCAGTACCGACCTGGGCGCACGACTCCACCTGCCCCCGGAACTGTTCGCCCGGGCCCGCACCTGGTCCGACTGGCAGCTGGACGATGACTGGCGGCTGCGCGTTGATCAGCGGCTGATGTGGTATCTTCAGGAAGGATGGATCAGCCGTTCCTGGTTTGGCTTCCACCGTTGGCTGGGCCCCCACTGGCAGTTTCGTGCCTCATCGGAAGCGCGCTGGGTACACCGTAAGCGTGGCTTCGAGCTGGCGCAGGTATTCCGTGTGCAGCGCCGCTACCGGAACCGCCACTTTGTGCGCCTGCGCCTTGGGGTCCTGGGAAACTCTTTCGATAACTGGGCCCGTACGGAATACTTCACGGATGCCGTCTACCGCAAGCGCCTCCACGACAACTGGCTGTATGGCGAAGTCGTGTCATCGCTGCGCTACCGTCGCCAGCAGGACTTCCAGCCGGAAGCAACCCTGACCTTCCGCATTGAAATGTTCTTCTCAACAAGCGGGGACCTCCAGTGACCATGGAGACCATGATCAAGCCGATTGGAACCATCCACTCCTGCTTCCCGGACAAGTTCGGCGTGCCCCGCCAGCCGTCACTCTGCCCGCACGCACGGGGCGAGGTCATACTGCATCCGCCCTGGAACTCTGAAGACGCGTTCCGGGGCCTGGAGGCCTTTTCCCACGTCTGGGTCACATTCCTGTTCCACCAGGTACCAGCGGATCATCCGCCTTCCACCCTGGTCCGGCCCCCGAGGCTGGGTGGCAACACACGGGTCGGCGTGTTCGCAAGCCGCTCGCCTTTCCGCCCCAACCGCCTTGGCCTTTCCCTGGTGCGCAACCAGGGGCTGAATCACCGCAACGGTGCCTTGCGCCTGGCGATCAGCGAGATCGACCTGGTAGACAACACCCCAGTCGTCGACATCAAACCCTTCCTGCCCTGGTGCGATGCGCCTGCAACAGCAACCGGCGCCTGGGCCAACGAAGCCCCCGCCCCAAGTCTCAAGGTGCAGTTCACCACTGGTGCGGCACAACGGTTACAGCAGCTTCAGCCCCTGTACCCCGAGCTGCCCGAGCTCATCAAAGAGGTCCTCGGCCAGGACCCGCGCCCGGCCTATCACAGGGAGGACCCACAACGGCGTTACGCCCTTCGCCTTCACGATCTGGACATCCACTGGTCCGTCCAGAACGGCGCCTGTATCGTTGAACGGCTTGAGAACGCGTAATTGTGGAACGATGCCGGTAACACTATCATGACCCACTGAGTCACAATGGTTACCGACAGGAGTACAAGCTCTCTATGCCATACAACCGAGCGATCCGAGCCTGTTTCGGCACGGCTCTTCTCGCCACACTGGTGACCCCTGTACAGGCCGACAGCCTGGACCTGAGCCTGACCGATGACTCAGTACGGGGTGAATACCGCCTGACAGACCGCCATGACGAGTTCGGTGGCGGTGTGGGCTACACCTACCACGAGGGCAGCCGTCACCTTGCCACGCTTGACCTGCACATCCAGGGCCGCACGGCCATCCAGAACGTGCCCATGACGGTGGGACTGGGCGTGCGCAACATGTACTTCGACGACAGTGACCATGACATCGATGGCGGTGCAACCGCGCCCGGGGCCTTTGTGCGCATGAACATCCCGGAAGTACCCGGCCTTTCCCTGGGCGGCAGCCTCTACATGTCGCCATCGATCCTGTCCTACGGCGATGCTGACGGCATGCGCCATACGGATGCGACCGTGAGCTATCACCTGATCCGCAATGCGGAAGTGTTTGCCGGCTACCGCTACGTGGGCGCGGACCTCGACCGGCGGGGCGATGACGATTACCGGTTTGAGGAAGGGGTGATTGGCGGCATGCGCATCCTCTTCTGAAAGAACCCGGACTGGTTCACGGCAAAGGTTCCGGAGCTTGGCTAGACTCGCATGGCGATCGTCCAACAGGTACAGCAGCTCCGGAGTCCTCCATGCGCGCCTGCCTCTCCCCCCTACTCCTGACAATCATCAGCCTCGCCCTGACCGCCTGTGGCAGCGGGGATCCGTCTGTGAGCGATGAGAATTCCTTCGACATCAGTGATCCCCCCGACTTCCAGGACGAGGGCTCGGGGTTGCAATGCAAGAGCACCCGTAACCTCGAAGACAATCAGCTGCTGGTCAGTGTCCAAACGCCGGCCAGCGGCCCGGGTGCCCAAAAAGGCAGCAGCCTGAGCAATACAACCCAGGCCGACCTGCGCCTGGTTGAGATCGGAGGCCCGCGCTCGAAGCCCCTGAGCTCTGAAACAACTGACGACAGCCTCATCGTTACCTTTGAAAACGGCGTTCCACGCGGGATCGATCTTGCTATCAAGGCTTCCGTGGACGGCAGGACAATGAGGGCTCCCGTGGCCTCGGAATGCGGGCACGTTTTTGTGACCCCGATGTCCGAGGTCCTGATCGAAGAGGTCGTCTCGGATCTATCCACCAGCCGGATCAACGCCATCAACAGCTGCAACCAGGTGGCCTGCACTTATGATCTGCTCTGGCAGCCAGTAGCTGACCGCGTACACGCCTTTGAGATTGATGTCTCCGGAGGGGAAGCCGCGCTCAGGGAGCGGGCGGATTTCATGGCCTTCCTTGATCACACCGAAACACTGCTGGGCCAGAAGGCGGCGTCCCTTACCAGCGACACCAGCGACAAAAACGACCCAATCGCACCGAGCTATAACACCGTGCAGTACGGCGTCAGCCTGAATGCCGGGGCCAGTGGCTTCTGGGCCACCCATACACTTAACCGGGGCGTAAGCAGGGCCAACGGCACCGCCTACACCTACCCCCACTACTCGATTGGCGATATCCCGCTACCACAACTCGGGATCGAGCTGTCGCTGGGCACTGTCGACATTCCCCGCAAGCGCCGCTCCTTTGATTCCCCACTGGATGACGCCTTCAGGAGTTACAGTACCCAGGCGAACCAGCTCTTTACCCCCCGGGATGCGGAGAACGGAGGCAGTATGATGCTTTCCAGTCTCCGCCCCGTCCTTCAGACCATCAGTCATGAACACCCCCAGCCCATTGGCTGGGCTCCCAACCCCCATGTCTACCGCGCAGGCGCCCACAGGGCTGAGGGCAAACCTCCCCAGGCGATGCTGAGCAGCTACTTCCATGCCGCCCGGGGCTGGGGTCTGTCCGGCTCAGAAGACAGTGGCTATGAACGGGAGACGATCCGTGAAGAACAAGCCATTGCGACTATTGAGATCAACCTGTCTGAATGGGATGACGCAAGCGCCTTCCGCTCCAGCTCGACGTACCGGTTTGCAGGTTTTGAACTGAAGCCCGGCCAAGCGGGCAATGTGGCGTTGGCCAACGCCAGCCTTGGAAGCTGGAACCTGAAAGGCAACCGGGGCACCGAGACCCAGGCAACGACCTGGTCCCTGCACGGCAAGCCATCGCCCAGCTCTGGCGGGTTTGCTCTCAACCCTGTCCGCCCCAGAGAAACCCCCGATGATGCCCCGGAGACATTCAGGGGGCATCTCTCTCTCAACTATGACGCAGCGAACCAGGAACGCAACTCGGCAACAGACCCCATCCCCAACGCCGCTGTCTCCGCCGATGAACGCTGGATCAGCGCTTCCTCGCGCCCTGCATCGACTAACAGCCGTGGCGGCTCACTTTTCCGGGTTGCCTATAAGCCTGGCGCCTCGGACGAGCTTCCCTCCGGGACCCCCACTTACAGGGTCCAGGGATTCAGTATCAGCGAGGCCAACACGCTCACCCAGCATGACCATGCCTGTCTGCAACTCGGGACCACTGCTGACTTCAACGCTTCAAGCCACACAACGGGATACGATCAGGGATCGGATACCCTGAGCATAGCGCAGAGGGATGAACGATCTGAAAGCAACTGCCCACTGACCGAGCACAATGATGGCACCTTCAACATCGACTGTGGCTCAACAGGGTTGGACTTCAATGGATTTGCCGCGGACGGCGGCGATACCCTGATCATGATCACCCGGACTGACCAGAGCATCGGTTTCCTGCTAGGCTTCAGGGATGATGGCGCGGCGGGTTGTTCCAACTGATCCCAATTCCAATGCGCCGCGTAGAATGTGGCAAATGCGGAGGTATTCATGGAGCTGCGCGCTGCACCAGCCCTTTGTCTGGTGGCCGTTTTAACGATTGGCGCCCTTGCCGCTGGCCTGGTTGCCAGCCAGCTGGCGTTTGAGCGCCCCGTCCCTATGGCCGCGGCACCTGGGCTGCTGAAAAGCGAGCCACAGCCCGACTGGGCGGGCACCCCCCTGCCCGATTTTTCGCAGTACAAGGTCGTATCCGAGAAAAAAGAGGCTTTCTTCGGCTACCTTTTCCCTCGCGTCGCCCTTGCCAACCTGCGCATTCAGGCGAACCGGCATCAATTGGCACAGCTGCGCAAGCAACCAAAGCTCAACGAGGATCAACGGCAGTGGCTGAATACCCATGCCACGCGCTTACGGGTTAGTGGATCAACACCAGCGGCCCTGATCGACGGCCTTGAGCGGCGCATGGATATTGTGCCCCCGTCCCTGGTTCTCGCTCAGGCCGCCAACGAATCCGCTTGGGGCACCAGCCGCTTTGCGACCCAGGGGAACAACCTGTTCGGGCAATGGTGCTTCACCAAGGGATGCGGTCTCGTGCCCGGCAGCCGCTCTAAAGGCAAGACCCACGAAGTGGAGGCCTTCCCGTCCCCCTACCATTCCATCCGGAGCTATCTAACCAACCTGAACCGCCACAACGCCTACAGAGGACTTCGGGAGCGCCGGAGGGCGTTGCGAGGCAAGAACGAGTTCCCGGATGGGATAACACTCGCGGGAGGCCTTAAGGCCTACTCGGAACGGGGACAAGCGTACGTGGACGAAATCCGTGCCATGATCCGTGCCAATGACCTCTCCAACTACGACCAAAGGCTCGAGAGGCTCCTGGCAGCGCAGGATCCGCTGGACCAGCTCAATGTCCTCGTCACCGACTACCGGACCCGATTTGGCAACTGAGCCAACATCTGTGCGCTCATAAATTGGCACAACCGACAGCCAATGTATAATGGCGACCGTCAACGCATTTCCCATTCACTGGACAGGCGGTCGTCAAAATGCTGGATTTCCTTCCTGCACCGATCAAGGGCACACTCTGCATACTGCTGATCCTTCTCAGCACTCTGGTCGGATACCCACTGCTTCTGCTGCTGGCCATTCTCAAGCTGATCATCCCCATTACGGCAGTCCGCAAACAGTGCACCAGGGGGCTCAATGCCATCGCCTTCCTCTGGATTGAGGGCAACAGCTTCTTCATCCGGCTTCTGAACCGCATTGAGTGGGATGTTCAGATCAACGCGAACCTGCGCCGCGACCAGTGGTACTTCGTCACCTGCAACCATCAGTCATGGGCGGACATCATGGTGACGCAGGCCATCCTCAATCGCCGCATCCCGCTCATGAAGTTCTTCCTGAAAAAGGAACTCATCTGGGTTCCCTTGCTCGGGATCGCCTGGTGGGCGCTGGACTTCCCCTTCATGAAACGCTACACGCAACAGCAACTCATGAAGAAGCCCCATCTGAAGGGCAAGGACCTGGAGACCACCCGCAAAGCCTGCGAAAAATTCGAGTACACCCCGGTGGCCGTGTTCAACTTTATGGAAGGCACCCGGTTCACGCCCGAAAAGCACGAGCAACAGAACTCCCCCTACCGCAATCTCCTCAAGCCCCGCGCCGGAGGCACCGGTTTTCTGTTGGGGGCCATGGGCGACCTGATGGGCATCATGCTTGATATCACCATCGTCTATCCGGATGGGCCGGGCGGCATCTGGGATTACCTCTGCGGCCGCACCAAACGGGTCATTATCCGGGTTGATGAAAAACGGATTCCCGAGCAGTTCCTGGGACGGGACTACCAGAACGACCGGGAATTCCGGATCGCGTTCCAGAAGTGGGTGAGCGAGCTCTGGACCCGGAAAGACGAGCTGATTGACCGCATGAAAGACGAAGGGACGGCGGCCCCGTCACAAGCCAGCACGGAAACGTAAAAAAACCCCGCGTATGCGGGGCTTGATCAGTCCTTTCCCGATCACCAGAAGTCAGCGGCGACCGGAACGCCGCAGCGCGGCCGGAGTATAATCCTTGAACCGGCGCTTTATGCCAAAGTTATAGGGGTCATCCATCTCATTGGTAAGGCCGAGCACAAGATAGCGGCCGTTGAGCGTGTCATAAAGGGCTTCAAACGCGTACCAGGGAACCTTCACATCGTAAAACGGCATGAGGTGGCCCTCACCAACGCGCCAGAGCTCACCGCGTCCATCGTAATGGTCCACAACCACGGCGGCCCAGGTGTCCTCGTCAAAGTAGAAATCACGCTTGGCGTAGATGTGGCGCTCGCCCTCCTTGAGGGTGGCCGTCACGTGCCAGACCCGATGCAGTTCATAGCGGGCGTATTCCTGATTGATGTGACCGGGCTTGAGCAGCTCATCATAACTGAGTGACGGATCGTCCAGCTTATAGCCGTTATAGGGAACGTACATCTCCTTTTTCCCTTTCAGCTCCCAGTTGTAACGATCCGGAGCACCATTGAACATGTCCAGATTGTCCGACGTACGCTGACCATCGGATGCTGTGCCCGGCCCATCGTAGGCCACCTGGGGCGCCCGGCGCACCCGGCGCTGGCCCGCGTTGTAGACCCACGCCCGGCGCGGCTCCTTAACCTGGTTCAGGGTTTCATGCACCAGCAGTACGTTGCCCGCGAGGCGGGACGGTGATTTGATCTGCTGCTTGAAGTAAAACAGAACGTTCGAGTTCTTGCCGGGCTCATAATCCTGAAGCGCCGTCCGCCACGTCAGTTCCTCATCAAAGTGCACAGGCGTGTAGTCGCCATTTTCCTGAGGCGTTACCTGATGCACATTACGGTTCACGGCCCCACCGCGATAGCGGGTGATGTGGTTCCAGATGACATGAAGGCCATTCTCCGGGATCGGGAAGGGCACAGCGGTATCGAAGTTCTCCAGGCCATTCCCGCCCTCAACCAGGGTTGTGCTGGTGGCGTTTTTCTGTGCCTTTTTGTAGATCTTCTCCGGCAAAGCCGCGGTACGACGGGTCTTGTAGACCGGCATCTTATAGTCGTCGTACTCCCGGATCATCTTGACCTGCCCCGGGCTCAACCGATCCTTGTACTCGTCAACGTTGCTTTGATCGATGACGAACAAAGGCTCGTCGTCTGGGAACGGGTTCAGGTAGTGCTTTCCCTTATAACGATCGGGCGCCTCGGTCAGGCCTCCGTCCCAGGCTGGTATTTCATCGCCATTGCCCGCTTTCTTGGCACCAATCGGAGTCAGCTCATTACCCAGCTTGGCGGCCTCATCCTCGGAGACCGCAGCAAGCGCCGGGGATCCGACGATTGCCAGTGACAGGATGCCACTGGCCAGGGCATTCATTTTCAATGTCATTGGTTGTCTACCTCACAAGGCTAATGTGGTACAGCAAGCGATTGAACCCATCACCATCAGAACGCGTATGAGACGCTCGCTGTTACGTGGTCCCGATCCGAGATCGCGTTGTAGTCACCACCAAAATAGCTGGTGTACTCAATACTCGCCTCATAGTTGCTCTGGTAATTAGCCGTTACTCCGAGCCCCACGGCCTTGTTGCCCTCGCCGAAGGCACCGCCGGGTTCCGGTGCATAACCTTCAACGTCATGGGACCAGGACAGGGACGGCTTCAGTGTTGCACCAGCAATCGCATTGTTATACGTCAACGTCGCCGACATGCGATAGCCCCAGGCAAAATCTGTTACAAACCCTTCGTTCGTACAGTTGCTGGGATTGATGTTCTGCTCTTCGCAGGAGGTGCCAAACCCTTCGAACTCACCGATGCCCCAGATGCCGGACCGACCGTAGCGCGCTTCCGACTTGGGAGGCAGGTCATGGACATAGGTCATGCCGACCTCCCCCACAAAATTCAGACGACTGGCGCCGAACACCCGGTCAAAGAACTTGATGAAGGTTGCCTGCGCCTGGGAGACCTTGTACCGGTCATAGCCTTTAACACGCTCACCCTCAAGTTCGGAAACGGGCGTGTTTTCCGTACGCTTCTGGAAGAGTTTGGAGTAAGGCGCTTGGTTGCCCCCGGTGATGAGTTCAAAGGCGTTCCACTGCAGGGGCATGTTCTCACGAAAACTGTATTCGCCCCCCAGTGACCAGCCCCCCGGGATGTTGGTGTTCATGCTGATCCCGTACAGCTTGATGTCGTCCGGATAGCCGATATCGTAGTTGGGCAGGGGGTTATTCGGCCCGGAAACGCGCCCGTTCACATAAGGAAGCCGGCTGTGGTAACGCACGTGATAGAGACCGAATTCAGTGTTGCCCAGCTCCGGCGAATACCACTGCAGGGCCACCCCGAACTGATCTTCGCCATCGGGACGATGATCTCCTTCGCGGTCAAGGATTGCGCCAAGATCCTCCGCCGTGGCCTCGTTCACTTCCCCAAGCGCATAAACAGGTCCGCAACCATCAGCTGTAAAATCGTTCGTGCTGAAGAAGGTACCGCAGTCATCAATCTCGGTGGGCTCCCAGTCAAACTGGGCATAAGCCTTGAACGTAAGCGACTGGGTCAACCCTATTGAGGTGAATAGAGCCTCAACGGGCAGAAGTGCTTCCTTGAGCTCAGCTCCCGGGGAGCGAATGGCGCCAACATCAATCGGGTTGGTGGCGTTGATCCCACCCTGAATGAAGGTGCTCTCCCCCCAGTTGAAGACCTGATTGCCATAACGCACGCTGACCGGGATATCACCCAGATACCAGTCCGCCCAGACATACGCATCCAGGAGCTCTCCCCCTGAGGCGTTGTCCCTGCCGTCCTCGCTGATGGTTTCACGCCCATCACGCTTGAACTCATCATCCTTGATCCGGAAATCGTACCAGTACCGGCCCCGGACAAAACCGCCCAGCCGGCTCAGGTAATCGCCATAGAAGTTCTGGTTCAGGTAGAGCTCACTGGTGCCACGCACGATCTCTGAATAGGTGTCACCCGCGTCAAAATTCTGGTTGCCATCATCATAGTTGATGGTGGATGAACCTGTTCTGGACCCCGCAGGCACACCAGGCAGGTTACCCTGACCGATGAAGTCCTTGTCAGGGCTTTCCGTGCGCCACCCGGCCGCTGCGGTCAGCGTGGTATCAAAAGCGCCTTCCACATCGCCCACGTTAAAGGTGAAGGCACTGGCCGGCATGGAAAAGCCGGCTGCAACGGCCGCGGCCAAAGGCATCCGCACCCAGTGTTGCCGCTGTCGTATTGTTTTTGTCATTGAACGCTACTCCGTTTGTCTGGATCGCTGCTCAGGTATTGTTACCGCAGATTAACCCCCAATATAGACGCAAAACAGCAACTCCACCAATGTCATGCGTCAGATTTTTGTGATCATGGCTGCAGTTGCTGGCCGCAGCTGACCTTCACAGGGAACGGCCAGGCTCAGTACGCCCCCGGCGCAGCGGGATGGCGTTACGTAACCGGGAGACCTCAGGCTTTGTGGGGCAGTTCCAGATAGTCATGGGACTGCATTTCCAGCAGCCGGGACTCCGTGCGCTCGAACTCGAACGCCAGGTTGGTCCCGGTGTAGAGCTCCGGGATCGGCGCCTCGGCCGAAATGATCAGCTTCACACAGCGGTCATAGAATTCATCCACAAGATTAATGAACCGCCGCGCCCGGTCGTCCGATTCCGCCCCCATCACCGGCACATTGGACAGGATAACCGCATGGAACTCACGCGCCAGCTCAATGTAGTCATTCTGGCTGCGCGGTCCATCGCACAGCTCGCTGAACTCGAACCAGACCACGTCATCGGCATGCCGGCGAGCATGGATGATACGGCCATTCACTTCCAGGTCCTGGCCCTGGTCGCTCCCCATCAGGGCCAGTTCCTCATAGCTTCTGAGCAGGCTCTGCTCGGCCTCTGGGCCCAACGGTGAATGGAACAGCTGCGCCTGTTCGAGCGTGCGAAGCCGGTAATCCACCCCACCGTCAATGTTGAGGACCGTCGTGTACCGGTTAAGCAGATCAATCGCCGGAAGGAAGCGGGCACGCTGAAGCCCATTCCAGTAGAGGCCGTCAGGCTCAATGTTGGACGTACACACCAGTGTCACCCCCCGGCGGAACAGTCCATCCAGCAGGGTTGCAAGAATCATGGCATCGCCAATCTCGGAGACGAAGAACTCATCAAAGCAGATGACCCGGCACTCATCCGCAAACCGGGCGGCAATGGTGTCCAACGGGTCGCTGTACCCCTCCAGCTCCGCGAGCTCACGGTGAACCCGCTGCATGAAGCGGTGAAAGTGCACGCGCAGCTTGCGCTGGAACGGCAGCGCATCGTAGAACAGATCCATCATGTACGTTTTGCCGCGACCAACGCCGCCCCAGAAATAAAGCCCGGTCACCGGCTCTTCGCGCCCGCGCCGGAGCTTGCGCTTGAGTCGATTGCCAGGGCTGCTGCGCTTTTTCTCAGCCGCCACCAACGCCTCATACAGACTCTGGAGATGCCGTATAGCCGTTTCCTGGGCGGCGTCTCGCTGGAAGCCGGCGTGCTTCTGGTCTTCCCGGTACCGGGCCTCTGGCCCCGAGGATGGAGCTGCATCACTGGCGCTCATGCGTGCCTCACAATTGCCATTTGAAGGCGCCATTATCCGGATTTAACCTCTGGCCTCCAAATCCGTTGCAATAGCCGGCTTCCACCACCGGACGGGTCTGTTGCCGGGGCTCGCTTTGTCATATCATGACGCTGTCATGGCTGGTTGTTGACCAGCGCCTTCCCGGCAACAGAAGGATGCTTTTATGGAATCCATGCTCGCCGTTGGTATCGCGGCATTGGTGATCGGCCTCGCTCTGGGGTGGGGGATCGCCCGGGTTACGGGCGGGCGCAATGTGCGCCAGCGCCGGCTCGCGCAACAACTGGATGCGCTCCAGAGCGAACATACCCGCTATCAAGCCCAGGTTAACGAACATTTCATGGAGACGGCGGAGCTCTTCCGGCGGCTCAATGACTCCTACCGGGACGTCCATGAGCACCTTGCCAAGGGGGCATCACGGCTTTGCACGGAAACCGATGCCCGCGAGGAACTGGAGCAGGTTCAGAGGGATCATCAGCTGGGCTATAAGGGGCAGGGAAACGACGAGTCCGAAGTTGAACCCCCACGCGATTACGCCCCGCGCAACACACGCGATGACAACGGCATGCTCGCCGAGGACTTTGGCCTCAACAAAACGGAAGCCAGGGAAGCCTCGCGCCCCTCATCATCCTGAACCCTGGCCCGGGCTAAGCCGGGCTGGGGTCTTCAATGAAGCGGTGCTCAATGCCGAATGCCTCGGCAAGCGCCGCCCCCAGCGCCTGAACCCCATCACGCTCCGTTGCGTGGTGACCCGCAGCCACATAGTGAACACCCTGTTCGCGGGCACTGTGTACTGTAGGTTCGGATATCTCGCCTGAAAGGTAGGCATCAACCCCCAAGGCAGCCGCGCGGTCGATCATGCCCTGGGCGCCGCCGCTGCACCAGCCGATCCGCTGGATCGAGGCCGGGCCACCATCGATGGCCAACGGCTCTCTGTCGAGGCGTGACTTCAGCCGGGAGGCAAGCGCCTCCAGGGTCAGGGGTTGATCCAGGGTGCCTGTCCACATCAGCTCACAGGGGTCGTCTGACACCGGAACGCCATCGAATGCGCCCAGGGTCCGGGCCAGACAGGCATTGTTCCCCAGGGTCCGATGCGCATCCAGCGGCAGATGGTAGGCCACCAGCGACACATTATTGTTGATCAACAGCTGGAGGCGGCGCTGCTTCATGCCCCGGATGCACGGATCCTCCCCCTTCCAGAAATAGCCGTGATGCACCAGGACCATGTCCGCGCCAGCCTCAATGGCCTGCTCCAGGAAGCGCTGACTGGCGGTCACCCCGGAGATGACGGTACTCACCCGCTCACGCCCTTCCACCTGCAGACCATTGGGGCAGTAGTCCCGGAACAGTTCCGGCCGCAGCCACTGATCCATGGTCGCGACAAGTTCATCCCGCTGTGGTGTGCTCATGGCTGAACCTCTCCACCGTTGATAATGGCATCAAGGCCAGCCAGCAGCGCATCCATCTGCTCTGCGGTGCCGACCGTGATGCGCAGGTACTGTTCAATACGGGGCTTGTTGAAATGGCGCACGATGATGTGGCGATCCCGAAGCCGTTCCGCCAATGCCTCACCGCTGAACGCCGGATGCCGGCAGAACACGAAGTTGGCCCTGGACGGTACCACTTCGAAACCCAGGGCCTCCAGGCCACTGCTGAGCCGTTCGCGCTGCTCGATCACCGCCTTCCGCCCCGCCCGGAACCCCGCTTCATCCCGGAAGGCGGCGGTCGCCCCGGCCTGGGCCAACCGGTCCAGGGTGTAGGAATTGAAACTGTTCTTGATCCGCTCCAGCCCCTCGATCAGGTGCTGCTGCCCCAGCGCATAGCCGACCCGGAGACCAGCCAGCGAACGGGACTTGGACAGGGTCTGGGTGATGAGCAGATTAGGATAGTCCGGAATCAGCCGGGCCGCACTCTCACCGCCAAAATCCACATAGGCCTCGTCAATCACCACCACCCGATCAGGGTTGGCGGCCACGATCCGTTCCACCGACTCCAGCTCCAGGAAACGGCCTGTGGGTGCGTTGGGGTTCGGGAAGATGACGCCACCGTTGGGCGGCTGGAACGCGTCCACCGGCATCCGCAACTGGTCATCCAGCGCGACAGCGCGGCTTTGCAGACCGTAGAGACCACAGTACACCGGGTAGAAGCTGTAGCTGATGTCCGGGAACAGTACTGGTTCGGCCGGCTGGAAGAGCCCCTGGAAAATGAACGCCAACACTTCGTCCGAACCGTTGGCCGGGAAGACCTGCGAGGCTTCCAGCCCAAACCAACCCGCGATGGCCGCTCTCAGCTCCGTCGCATCCGGATCCGGATACAGACGCAGGCCCTCATCCGCGACTTCACGGATCGCCTCAGTGACAGTCTCTCCTGGCCCGAACGGATGTTCGTTCGTATTCAGTTTAACGAGGTTGCTCATCCGCGGCTGCTCCCCTGGTACATAGGGCGTAAGCTGCTGCAGCCGCTGGTTCCAGAACCGGCTCATGATCGCTCCTCAGTCGCGAATACGGTATTCGGCCGAGCGCGCGTGCGCCGTCAGCCCCTCGCCCTGGGCCAGCACGGAGGCACAACGGGCAGCGCGATCCGCGCCCGCCGCCGAGAAGTGCACCACCGAAGAGCGTTTCTGGAAATCATAGACGCCCAAGGGGGATGAGAAGCGGGCCGTGCCGCTGGTGGGGAGAACGTGATTCGGGCCCGCACAGTAGTCCCCCATCACCTCGGCTGCCCATGACCCCATGAAGATGGCCCCAGCGTGGCGGATCTCGCCAAGCAAGGCGTCCGGGTCAGCCAGTGACAGCTCCAGGTGCTCCGGGGCAACCCGATTGCTCACCCGCGCTGCCTCTTCCAGAGACGCGCACTGGATCAGCATCCCGCGGTCGGCCAGCGACTGACGGATGATGTCCGCCCGTTCCATCTCCGGCAGCATCCGCGCCATGCTGGCCTCAACCCGGGCGATATAGTCGGCATCGGGCGATACCAGGATGGCCTGCGCCTGCTCGTCGTGCTCAGCCTGAGAGAACAGATCCATCGCCACCCAGTCCGGGTCAGTGTGGCCATCAGCAATCACCAGGATCTCGGAAGGCCCGGCCACCATGTCGATGCCAACGCGCCCGAACACTTCGCGCTTGGCTTCCGCCACATAGATGTTGCCCGGCCCAACAATCTTATCCACCGCCGGTACGGTTTCGGTACCGTAAGCCAGTGCTGCAACCGCCTGGGCGCCTCCCAGGGTGTAGATGCGGTCAATGCCCGCGACGCGCGCCGCCGCCAGAACCAGGTCGTTCAGCTCACCGCCCGGTGCTGGCACCACCATCACGATCTCCGCAACACCGGCAACCTTGGCCGGAATGGCGTTCATCAGCACCGATGAGGGATAGGCCGCCTTGCCGCCGGGCACGTAAAGGCCGGCACGATCCACGGGCAGAACACGCTGGCCCAGCCGGGTGCCATCAGCTTCCTCATAGAACCAGTCACCGGGCAGCTGCTCACGGTGATAGCGCCGTATCCGGTCTGCAGCGGTTTCCAGGGCCTGGAACTGGTCATCGGTAATGGCGTGCATGGCCGCATCAATGCGTTCACGCGCCACTTCCAGCTCGCTCACGGCGGCAACCTGGAGGTTATCCAGCGTCGCGGTGTACGCCAGAACCGCCGCATCACCCTCTTTCCGCACCCGATGCAGGATATCGGCCACGGTCTCGCGAACCCTGGTGTCGACGCCTTCTTCCCATTCCGTGTGGCGCCGCAGCGCCGCATCAAAATCGGAATCAGCGGTATTGAGCCGGGTAATGGACAGTTCACTCATGGCTGTTCCCTCACTGCGTCTGCTTGCGGGCGACGGCCTCGCCCATGCGCTCCAGAATCGGTTGAATCCAGGCATGCTTCATTTTCATGGAGGCCCGGCTGACCACCACCCTGGAGCTGATGTCGGCAATCGTCTCACGCGGCTCCAGCCCATTCGCCTTCAGGGTATTGCCGGTATCAACGATGTCCACGATCTCATCTGCCAGCCCCAACAGAGGCGCCAGCTCCATCGCCCCGTAGAGCTTGATGATATCCGCCTGCTTGCCCTGGGCCGCGTAATACTCACGGGCCAGCCGGGTAAACTTGGTGGCCACCCGCACGCGACCCTCGGGGACCGGTTGGCCGGTCACGCCCGCGGTCATCAGACGGCACTTGGCAATGCCCAGATCCAGCGGCTCGTAAAGACCGTCACCACCATGCTCCATGAGCACATCCTTACCGGCCACGCCCAGGTCCGCCCCACCGTACTGCACATAAGTGGGAACATCCGTGGCGCGGATGATGAGCAGCCGAACACCGGGCACGCTGGTCTCAAACACCAGCTTACGGGTTTTCTCGGGATCAGCCTCGGGCTCGATCCCCGCCGCGGCCAGCAGTGGCAGCGTTTCTTCCAGAATACGGCCCTTGGAAAGGGCAATGGTCAGCTGTTCCGACATAGTCCTGTCAGTGTCTGCAGAGGTCATGAAGGCATCCGGCGGATGGTAGCGCCCAGCAACTGGAGCTTTTCCTCAATGCACTCGTAACCCCGGTCAATGTGATAGATGCGATCCACCATGGTTTCGCCTTCGGCCACCAACCCGGCAATCACCAGGCTGGCGGAGGCACGCAGGTCGGTGGCCATGACCGGCGCCGCTGTAAGCCGGTCAACGCCCCGCACAATGGCGGTGTTGCCTTCCAGGCCGATATCGGCGCCCATGCGGATCAGTTCCTGCACGTGCATGAAACGGTTCTCGAAGACGGTCTCCGTCACCGACCCGGTGCCATCAGCCACTGAATTCATCGCCACGAACTGCGCCTGCATGTCCGTCGGGAAGGCTGGGTAAGGCGCGGTTCTCAGGTTCACCGCCTTGGGGCGACGGCCATGCATGTTCAGCTCAATCCAGTCGGCACCGGTATTCACCTCGGCACCCGCCTCCTCAAGCTTGAGCAACACCGCTTTCAGGATATCCTCGCGCGTATCCTTGAGCAGGACGTGGCCCTGAGTGGCGGCCGCCGCGGTCAGGTAGGTGCCGGTTTCAACCCGGTCTGGAAGCACTTCGTAATGACAGGGCTTGAGCCGTTCAACGCCATGAATCTCTATGGTCGCAGTTCCCTGCCCGCGAACGTCCGCGCCCATGGCGTTGAGGCAATCCGCCAGATCCACCACCTCCGGCTCGCGTGCGGCGTTCTCCAGGATGGTGACACCATCGGCCAGCGCCGCCGCCATCATCAGGTTCTCGGTGCCGGTGACGGTCACCGTATCCAGAAAGATGCGCGCGCCCTGGAGCCGCTGGGGAGCGTAAGCGTGGATATAGCCGCTATCCACCTGGATTTCGGCGCCCATCTGCTCCAGCCCCTGCAGATGCAGGTTCACCGGACGGGTCCCGATGGCGCAGCCGCCCGGCAACGATACATGCGCTTCCCCGAAATGGGCCACCATGGGGCCCAACACCAGTATCGAGGCACGCATCGTCTTGACCAGCTCATAGGGAGCGGTCAGGTCCTTGATCGTGGTTGAGTCCACCTCAACGCTCATGCGCTCATCAATCATGAGCTCAATGCCCATGTGGCCGAGCAGCTCGATCATGGTGGTTACATCATGCAGGTGCGGCAGGTTGCCCACGCTCACCTTGCCGTCAGCCAGCAGGGTTGCCGCCAGTATGGGCAGTGCCGAGTTCTTGGCGCCGGAAATCCGGATCTCGCCATGCAGCGGCTGCCCGCCCTGAATCAGCAGTTTATCCACAGTATGCTCCCGGGGCTCTGGGCCACCCTCACTGCTTCTGGCGCGCCTGCCATTCCTGCGGCGTCATGGCGCGGATGGTCAGGGCGTGTATGGTGCCTTCCGACAACAGATCATCAAGCTCCCCGTAGATCAACTGCTGGCGCTTCACCCGATTAAGTTCTGCAAACCGCTCCCCCACCGCGACGACCAGAAACCGGTTGCCATCATTCTGCACTTCAATCTCGCAGTCAGGCAGCGCTTCCGCGAGCCGTTTCTGAACCTCTTCAGCCTGCATCCAAACTCCCATTATCTACGGCGGTTACTAGGGTCGGCGCGGGAACCGCGCCGGGGGCGCGATTATAGACCAGATGACGCCTACTTGACACGGTGCATCCTCAGCAGCGACTCACCCGCTGTCATTTTCCTGCTCCTGGTCAACGGCACTTTCCAGACCCTCGATATCCTCAACATCCGCTGACCATTCATTGATCACCTTACTGACATTGCCGTCAGTAGCCTGCATCTGCTGCTGGAACCGGTCCCGGAAGGCCAGTCCCATGTTGACACCCTCCACAATGACATTCTCAACCTGCCAGTTGCCGTCATCCGGGTTATACATGGAGTAGGCCACCCCGTAACGCTCGCCCGAGTTGGTGATGATGGAGAGGTTAACGGTCGCACGGTCCTCATGCCGGGGATTGATCTCAACGCTGTCCACTTCCAGCTCAAAGTCACTACTGTCGATACTGACCGCAGCCCCCCCATAGGCATCGTAGAGACTGCGGCGGAAAGCGCGCACGAATTCGTCCCGCTGCTCAGGTGTGGCCTGGCGCGCATACTTGCCCATGATGCGGGCCGCCACACGCCGGAAAGCAACGAACTCACCAAGCGCGTCATCCATGGCCTCGTAGAACGCCTCGCGGTCCGACTCATAGAGATCCCGGATCTCGACCAGCTGATCCACCAGACGCACACTGTTTTCGCGCACATAGTCCTTCAACGCCTCCTCCTTCGAGGAGGCCGACGCCGCAGGCATCGCCAGAAGCGCCATGACCAGGCTCAAGAGCAAGGGGGCCGGGGTAAGAAATCGGGTTCTGTTCACTACTTCCTCCTATTCACTGTAGGGCCGCGCCAACCTCAGCGCGGGCTTACCATTCGGCGACGGATCAGTGTCTCAACATTGATCGCCGACTGCGTGTCCTCGATATAGTCATTATCCGCCAGTGTTTCCGGGTGACCGCCGGGAGAGATCTCGATGTAATGCTCGCCTACAAGCCCCGCGGTCATGATGACGGCGACACTGTCGATGCCCAGGTTATCGAGGCTCTCCCTGATGCGCATCCGAACCTTCGCGCGGTACCCTCGTGTATCCAGCTGGACGTCGGTTACCTCTCCCACGGTTACACCGGCTACCGTAACGCGGGCACCTGGCGCCAGTGTGCCGGCATCAGCGAACTCGGCATAGAGGGTGTAGTAACCATCGGCATCCGGGCCGGCACTGCCCTGGGGCGGAACCTGCCACCCCGCCATCATCAACACCACCAGAGTGGCCATGCTCCCCAGGGCGAAAAACACGAGACGTTGCATACGCAATAAGATCGCCACTCCTGCCTGGGTCGTCTCCTCAGCGCCCGACTGTACGAAGCGCCATCCAGCGGATACAGTACGACGCCAGTTTTCCGCCCACAACCCAGGGAGCCTTACATCATGGTCACCGCCCTGCTTGCGGTCCTGCTCGGCCTGACCCTGCTCGTCTGGAGCGCCGACCAGTTTATCACCGGCGCTATCGACATCGCACGGCGACTCGGCATGAGCCCGATGCTGATCGGGCTCACCCTGGTCGCTTTCGGCACCTCAACCCCGGAAGTTCTGGTCTCGGTCACTGCCGCCATCACGGATGCGGGCGATATTGCCGTGGGCAACGCCATTGGCTCAAACATCGCCAACCTCGGCCTTGTGCTTGGCACCACCGCCTTGCTGGCGCCCGTGGCGCTGGCCCGACCTACCCGGCGCATTGAACTGCCGCTACTGGCTATTGTCACCATAGGCAGCTGGCTCCTGTTCCGGGACGATCACCTGGATGCCATGGATGGCCTCGCCATGCTCGCCATCCTGGGCGTAACCTTCACCCTGCTGGTTCGTTTTGGCCAGGCCGCAAACCTCTTCGCGGAGGAAATACCAGAACCCCACGACAACCGCTCCTCCGCTTTTCTGGCGCTTCAGCTCACAGCCGGACTCCTCCTCCTGCTCGCCAGCTCCAGACTCCTGGTCTGGGGAGCAGTCGAGCTTGCACTGGCTCTGGGCGTAAGCGAACTTGTAATCGGCCTGACAATGGTGGCTGTAGGCACAAGCCTGCCGGAACTGGCGACCAGCATAGCCAGCGCCCTCAAGGGCCGCCACGACATGGTGCTGGGGAACCTGATCGGTTCCAACCTGTTCAACCTGCTCCTGGTCCTTGCTGTGCCGGCGCTGATCACAGGCATTCCACTTAACGAGGAAGCCATGACACGTGATTACGGCGCCATGGTGGCAACCACCCTCCTATTGTCGGCACTGGCCATTATCCATCACCGTCAGGGGCGGCTGAACCGCGTTGGCGGTGGTATACTGCTGGCGTTCTATATTGGCTACATTGCACTGCTGGTTACGGGTGATGCGCCGGTACCAGCGGCAACGCTGTCTGCACTCTGAGGAGAACCATGGCGCCTTCGGATGGACTCATCGAATCAGCCCGCCGCACAATCACACTTGAGCGCGACGCCATAGACGCTCTGCTGCCCCGCATTGACGACCACTTCAGTCGAGCCTGCGACCTGATTCTCCAGTGCACCGGGCGTGTGGTGGTCACCGGCATGGGCAAATCCGGCCACATTGGCACCAAGCTCGCCGCCACCCTGGCCAGCACCGGAACGCCCGCCTTCTTCGTGCATCCAGGCGAGGCCAGTCATGGCGACCTGGGCATGATCACCGGCGAGGATGTGGTTATTGCGATTTCCAATTCGGGCAGTACCGGCGAGCTGGTTACCATTCTGCCGCTGATCAAGCGTAAGGGAGCCTCGCTGATCAGCATGACCGGCAAGGCGGACTCCCAGCTGGCGCGCCAGGCCCATGCCAATCTCGATATTGCCGTCGCCCAGGAAGCCTGCCCCATGAACCTTGCGCCCACTTCCTCCACCACGGTAACGCTGGTGATGGGTGACGCCCTGGCCGTGGCATTGCTTGAGGCGCGTGGGTTCGGTGCCGAGGACTTCGCTTTCTACCACCCCGGCGGCACCCTCGGTCGGCGTCTGCTGCTGAAGGTCTCGGACCTCATGCATACGGATGATGCCCTGCCGCGGGTGACACAGCAGACCCCGCTGGGCGAGGCATTGCTGGAGGTCTCCCGCAAAGGACTGGGGATGACCGCAGTGATCGATGACAGCCACCGGGTTATCGGCATCTTCACTGATGGCGACCTGCGCCGGACCCTGGACCAGGGGGTGGATATTCATGCCACCCCGATCGGCGATGTCATGACCAGCCACTGTCGCACCGTGGGGCAGAACATTCTCGCCGCAGAAGCGCTCAAGGTTATGGAGGACAGCAAGATCAACGGCCTGCTCGTAACCGACGACGACCACCGGCTGACCGGCGCACTCAACATGCATGACCTGCTTCGCGCGGGTGTGGTCTAGGAGGCCCATGTAATGACACCCTCCCCGAATGTGAGTGAACGCGGTGCCAGGATCCAGCTTCTGGCCATGGATGTGGATGGCGTACTGACCGACGGCAGCCTCTACTTCGCTGCCAGCGGGGACGAGCTCAAGGCCTTCAGCATCCTCGATGGGCAGGGGTTACGCCTGATCCAGAAACAGGGGCTGCTCACCGCGTTTATCACCGGCCGCACCTCCGCGCTCACGGAAAACAGGGCCCGCAATCTGGATATCGACCACCTGATCCAGAACCGTACCGATAAGCTTACGGCCCTGCGGGAACTGGCGGAACGCACCTCGGTGCCGCTTGAGGCCATGGCCTATGTGGGCGACGACCTGCCGGACCTCGCTGCCATCGAAACCGTGGGCGTAGGCATCAGTGTGCCCAACGGCTGCGCTGCCGTGCGAACGGCAGCGCAATGGTGCACCACCACCCCTGGTGGGCAGGGCGCCATCCGAGAAGTTTGCGAATGGCTTCTGGCATGCCGTGGTGTGCTCGATCAGCTGATTGACGGGTACCGCGCGCCATGAAAGAGCCTAACTGGATCATGCCCACCTGGCTCCGAGACCGCTCCATTGCCCTGTGGGGCATGGTTGGTCTCGTTCTTCTTGGCCTGGCCGTTGTGGTCATCCAGGAAGAGGACCCGATACGCGACACCACGGCCAGCGACCTGCGCGGCCCCAAGAAACCGGACGGTTTCGTGACTCATGCCACCTTTCGGTCCTTTGATGGCGAGGGCAGGCTCAACACCCGTATCCGTACCCGCCGTGCGGAGCAGTTCCAAACGGAGGACCGGGTCACCATGGAAAAACCCCATGCCATGCTGCTGGGCCGCAAGGGCGGCGCGCCCTGGTTCGTGAGCGCCCATACCGGTCTGTATCACCCCGATGCGACGGAACTGACTCTGGAACAGGATGTCCGGGCCCGCCACCGCAGCGCCGAACGCGGCGATGTGCTTATCCTCAGCGAACGCATGACGCTGGATAACAACCGACGGATTGTGCAGACTGACGCTCCGGTGACCCTGATCGACCGCAGCAGCGTGACCCAGGCCGTCGGCATGACCGGCTGGATCAACGACCGCGCCTTCAGGCTTGAAAATGACGTCAGCACCCGCTTATTCAACCGCTGACCTACAGGGGAGATAGCCCGCTCATGACCAACCCGGCACGCGCCCGACAAGCCTGGCGGCTCCTGGCAGGCCTGCTAACGGCCGGCCTTATACTCCCTGCGCACGCCTTCAATCTGGACTCGGACAACCCCATCAAGGTGGCATCCGACAATGCCCGGCTGGATGACCAGCAGGGAACCGCCACCTATTCGGGTAATGTACGCGTAAGCCAGGGCGAAGCGCTTTTGACCGCGGACAAGGTCATACTCTACCGGGGTAACAGCCAGAACCTCAGCCGCATGGAAGCCACCGGCAACCCCGCCACCTATAAGCAGCCGCAAACGGAACAGGCCCCAGCGGTCTATGCCGAAGGCAAGACGATCATCTATGAAGCCAAGGAAGAACGCATCATCTTCGAGCGAGAAGCCCTGATCCGCCAGCAGGGTGACCGGTTCCGGGGCAACCGGATCGTGTACGACGTGGGCGAACGCATCGTAACCGCCTCCAGCTCGGAAGACGACGACCAGGACCGGGTGGAGATGACCATCCAGCCGGACCGCGATTCCCCTGACAACAACGGCAGTAACTGAGCACCCCCATGGCGACACTGGAAGCCCTGAACCTGGCCAAGAGCTACCGCCGCCACCCAGTGGTGATGGACGTCTCCCTTGCCATCCAGAGTGGCCAGATTGCGGGGCTTCTGGGGCCCAACGGGGCCGGCAAGACCACCTGCTTCTACATGATTGTGGGCCTGGTCCCCCACGACCGGGGCCGCATCCGGATCGACAACCGCGACATCACCCACCTGCCCATGCACGGCCGGGCCCGGGCAGGCATCGGCTATCTGCCCCAGGAGGCTTCGGTCTTCCGGCGCCTGACGGTGGCGGAGAACCTCATGGCCATCCTGCAAACACGCAGCGACCTTACGAAGGCACAACGGCAAGAGCGCATGGAAGCGCTGTTACGTGAATTCCACATCAGCCACATCCGCAACAGCCTTGGGATGAGCCTATCCGGCGGGGAGCGCCGACGCGCCGAAATCGCCCGCGCCCTGGCCGTGGAACCGGCTTTCATCCTGCTGGATGAGCCCTTTGCTGGCGTGGATCCGATCTCGGTCAGCGACATCAAGCAGATCGTGCGCCAGGTACGTGACCGCGGCATTGGGGTGCTGATCACCGACCACAATGTGCGCGAAACGCTCGACATCTGTGAGACCGCCTACATCGTCAGCGAAGGCCACATCATCGCCTCCGGCACCGCCGAGGACATCCTTGCCAACCAGCAGGTCAAGGAAGTCTACCTGGGCGACGAGTTCCGTCTGTAACACGTGCACTCTGGAACCGTTGTCGCCCTGCCCAGTTCGCCTGTACACTCGATCCAGAAGGGGTAAGCAAAATCCCTGCCGGTCCTCTGGAGGACCCATTAAGGTTTCTAAATGCTGGACAATCGGGAACGGGAAAGCAGTCGATGGTCATGAAAGCGTCCCTGCAGTTGAAGATGGGCCAACAGCTCACCATGACGCCCCAGCTGCAGCAGGCAATACGGTTACTCCAGCTCTCCACTCTCGACCTGCAGCAGGAAATCCAGCAACAGCTGGAATCCAACCCCATGCTTGAAACCGCCGAGGAAGCCGAGGCGGAGACGGATACCGACACCGATACTGAGGCCGATCAGGCAGCGGACAGCGGCGACGGCGACCATGAAAGCGCTGAAACCACCGGCGAAGGGGGAGAGGAGCCGAGTACCAGCAATACCGACGCCAGCAGCTCGGAGAACGAGAACTGGCAGGACAACAGCGAGATCCCCGACAACCTGCCCGTGGATACCGCCTGGGATGACGTCTACCAGAGCGCTCCCGCCACTCCCGCTGCCTCACGCCCCGAAGACGATGGCAGCGAAATGGATTTCGAGAGCCGCAACAGCCGCGGCGAAACCCTTCAGGATCACCTGCTCTGGCAACTCAACCTCACTCCCATGTCCGAGCGCGACCGGGTCATCGCCCATGCTCTGGTTGATGCCACCGACAACGCCGGCTATCTGACCCAGGGCCTGGAAGAAATCCACCAGGGGCTCAGTGCGGCGGACGACGAAGACCCGCTGGAAATGGACGAAGTCGAGGCGGTCCTGCACCGCATCCAGCACTTTGATCCGCCCGGCGTTGCCGCGCGGGACCTGCGGGAATGCCTGCTGATCCAGCTCAACCAGCTGCCCCCGGACACCCCCTGGCTCAAGCAGGCACGGCTGGTCGTCAGCCATTACATTCAGCTGCTCGGCAACCGGGACTACCGCCAGCTCATGCGCCGCAGCCGTCTCAGCGAAGCGCAACTCAAGGAGGTTCTGGGCCTGATCCAGAGCCTTAACCCGCGCCCCGGTGATGCCATCGGTGAGGACGAAACGGAGTACGTGGTCCCGGACGTCATCGTCTCCCGCCAGGAAGGACGCTGGAAAATTGAACTCAATCCGGAAATCGCCCCCCGGCTCCAGGTGAACAACCTGTATGCGTCGCTCATCCGCCAGTCCGATGCCAGCGCCGACAACACCTACCTGAAGGATCAGCTCCAGGAAGCGAAGTGGTTCATCAAAAGTCTTCAGAGCCGTAACGAGACGCTGTTGAAAGTCGCCTCCCAGATCGTCGATCATCAACAGAAGTTCTTCGAGGAAGGCGAGGAAGCGATGAAGCCGCTGATCCTCTCCGAGATCGCCCAGGCTGTGGACATGCATGAGTCCACCATTTCCCGTGTCACCACCCAGAAGTACATGCATACCCCCAGGGGCATTTACGAGCTCAAGTATTTCTTCTCCAGTCACGTGAGCACGGACGAAGGCGGCGAATGCTCATCCACCGCCATCCGCGCCATGATCCGCAAGCTCATCAACGAGGAGGAAAGCCGGAAACCGCTGAGTGACAACCGCATAGCGACTATACTCAGTGACCAGGGCATCAATGTGGCGCGCCGAACGGTTGCCAAATACCGCGAGGCGATGCACATCCCGCCCTCAAACGAGCGCAAACGTCTCGTCTAGAGGGCCTGACGCCTGTATGATGGCCACCTTCCGGTGGCCGGGCCTAAGCGACAACAGGAGCGGACTATGCAACTCAACATTTCAGGTCACCACATCGAGCTGACAGAAGCCCTGAAGGACTATGTCCGGAGCAAGATGGAAAAACTTGAACGGCATACGGACCAGATCAGCAACACCCAGGTGACGCTGTCGGTGGTCAAGCAAAGGCAGACCGCCGAAGCCACGCTCCACGTTACCGGGGGCGACATCAACGCCAAGGCCCAGCACGACGATATGTACGCGGCGATCGATCAGCTTGTGGACAAGCTTGACCGGCAAATTCTCAAACACAAGGAAAAGCAGGTGGAACGCCAGCACGGTGCGGCCACCCGCTGATCCCAAGCGGTATCCATGGTCCATTCATCACTGTCCATCGAATCCATTCTTGCCCCGGAGCTGGCCCTCTGTGGCGTTCCGGGGACCAGCAAGAAGCGCATCCTCGAGACCATTGCCGAGAGAGTAGCCCAGCACTACCCGGAGCTTGAGGAAAACCAGATCTTCAATAATCTGGTTGCACGGGAGCGTCTTGGCAGCACCGGCATCGGGCAAGGCATCGCCATCCCGCACTGCCGGCTGGAAGACTGTAAGCGCGTAGTAGGCGCGCTACTGACGCTGGACGCCCCCATCAACTTTGATGCCATCGACAGTGAACCGGTGGACCTGCTGTTCGTGCTCCTGGTGCCGCAGAATGCCACCAGTGAGCACCTGGAACTGCTCAGCCAGCTGGCCGAGAAGTTCAATGACCGCAGCCTGTGCCGGCGCCTGCGCCAGTGCCAGGACTCGCAGGAACTGTACGACCTGATCGTCGCCAGCGAAAAAGCGTCCCAGTAACGTCGCCCTTACCCACACGGCGGGAGATCGGCCTGTGAAACTGACCATCGTAAGCGGCCGCTCGGGCTCCGGCAAAAGCACGGCCCTGCATGTACTGGAAGACCTTGGCTATTACTGCATCGACAACCTGCCCATCGGGCTGCTCCAGCCGCTGACACGCAAGGCCCTGGAATCCGATGAGCAGCAACGCGACGTCGCGGTCAGCATTGACGCGCGCAACCTCTCCGCGGACATCGCCGATTTTGAAAACCTCTACCGCCAGCTCCAGCATCCAGAGCTGAGGGTGGAAATCATCTACCTGGATGCGGCGGACAGCATCCTGCTGCAGCGCTTCCACCAGACACGGCGCAAGCATCCGCTGAGCACCTCCGCCCGCTCCCTTTCCGAGGCGATCCAGGATGAAAAGAGCCTGCTGGAACCGATTGCGCGACTGGCGGACCTGCATATCGATACCACTGAACGCTCCATGTACGAACTGCGAGACATGGTGCGTGAACGCATCGTCGGGCGTGACGAACAACAGATGGCGCTGTTGATCCAGTCCTTCGGCTATAAGCACGGCGTTCCCATTGATTCCGATTTCGTCTTCGATGTGCGCTGCCTGCCCAATCCCTTCTGGGATGACTCGCTCCGCAGCTACACCGGACTGGACGCCCCCATCCGCGAGTACCTCAAGGGCCAACCCGGAACGGACGCCCTGCTCGGTGATATCAAGGGATTTCTGGACCGCTGGCTGCCGGCATTCCACACGGTCAACCGCTCCTACATGACCGTCTCCATAGGCTGTACCGGCGGCCAGCACCGATCAGTCTATATGGCCGAAGAACTGGCGAATCACCTGCGGCGCGCGTTCAGCACCGTCCAGGTCCGACACACAGAGCTGCCTGACGCGCCACCGACGCCCTGAACAGCGGAAACGCACATGATCCGAGACACCGTCACCATCATCAACAAACTCGGGCTGCATGCCCGCGCCGCCGCCAAACTCGTGAGCTGTGCCGAACAGTTTGACAGCAGCATCCACCTGGTCCGCGATGACCGGGAGGTGGATGCCAAAAGCATCATGTCCGTTATGATGCTGGCAGCCAGCTGTGGCACAGACATCGAGCTGGTCATTGACGGCGACGATGAAGCGAGCGCCCGGGATGCCCTGGTGGAACTGATCAACAACCGGTTTGATGAAGACGAATGAGTGATACTGACACCACAGGGCAACAGCCGGAAGCACTGCCCACCAAAAGCCAGGCCAAACGGGAACTGCAGGAACTGCGGGAACTGGCCTCAGCGCTGGCTGCGCTGCCAGAGATGCGGATTCACCAATTGCCTGCCTCAACAGCCCTGATTGAAGAGCTTCTGGCGCTTCGAACCCTGCAGGATGGCGAGCCGAGACGCCGCAAGCTCCACTACCTGGGCCGGCGCATTCTGGAGGAAGACGAACAGGCCCTGCGCCAGGCCGTGGCCGGCCAGACGCACGGCACCCCCGAACACACCCGGCGACTGCACATGACCGAACGCTGGCGCGAGCGCCTTCTCAACGAAGGCAAACAGGCGCTGACGGAGTTCATGAGCCGATATCCCCAAACCGATGGCCAGCACCTGCGCCAGCTGATCCGCAACGCCGCCAGGCAGTCGGGCGACGGGGACCGCAACAGCCCTCGCCGGCGCCTCTATCGTTACCTCAGGGAACGCATTGATGAGGGGGAGTCATTGTAGGAAATCGCTTACAGCATGGGTCAGCGATTTCCTATTTGCCTCACGCTCGCACCGCGTAAAATAAGCACCAGTAGGGACACACAACGGTGCAGGACGCGCCTGATCGCAGGGACGGACAGTTGCCCAGGGAAACGGGCAGGGACGGGACAGCGCGGGTGCCAAGGACGTCGCCTGCCTGGACCACCTCACTCGCCTCGTTACCGCCCTCTCCGGGACTGTTCCGTGCCCATCCAAACAGGAACAGACAGGAGCTCATCACCATGAATGCAATCCTATCAGCAAGCACCCGCGTGCTGGCGCTCGCGCTCGTCCTTCTTGCCATGCCGGGGATCGCCCAGGAAACCGCGGACAAGGCGGAAACGGTCAACATCAACACCGCCAGCGCTGACCGCCTGGCAGAGGCACTCCAGGGCGTAGGCCCCGTCAAGGCTCAGGCCATCGTGGACTGGCGCGAGGGGGAAAGCGAATTCACCACCCCGGAGCATCTTGAAGAGGTAAACGGAATCGGGCCGGCCACCATCAAGGAAAACCGGGAAAGGATCCGCCTGGATTAAAGGCGCCGATGCCCCCAAACCGGGATGGCACTCCGCGTGCTGGCCAGCTGGTCGCGATCCAGCGCCGCGCTGACCACACCGGGGCCATCCTCCGAGCGCTCGGCGACCACATGCCCCCAGGGGTCAATGATCATCGAATGGCCCCAGGTCCGCCGGCGCTCATCATGCTGACCTCCCTGATTGGGTGCACAGATCCACACCTGATCCTCAATCGCACGGGCACGCAACAGCGGCTCCCAATGCGCCTCACCGGTACGATGAGTAAAGGCCGAGGGCACGACCACCCATTCCGCTCCCGCCTCGCGCAGCTGGCGGTACAGCTCCGGAAAACGCAGATCGTAGCAGATGCTGAGTCCCAGCCGGCCCGCGGGCGTATCCACGGTCACCACCTGGTCGCCGGGCTCAAACAGGTCGGATTCCTGATACCGGCCCTGTGAGTCGCCCACCTGCGCATCAAACAGATGAATCTTGTCGTAGCGGGCGACCTGCTCCCCCTGGTCGTTCCAGACCATGCAAGCGGCCCGGACACGGTTCCCGGGCACGACGGTGCCATCAGGCCGGGTCCCCATGGGCAGTGAACCGGCTACAATCCAAAGGCCCAGACGGGCCGCCTCGCGGCTGACAAAGGACTGGATGGATCCGTCTTCGCCCTGCGCTTCCGACTGTCCCAGCTCAGCCAGCCGACGGTTCTGGAAAGCCGCGAAGTTTTCCGGAAGCACCGCTACGCCAGCCCCGTCCGAGGCCGCCTGTTCCAGAAGCTCGCGTGCGCGCACCAGATTCTGCTCCACGTCGAAGCCACTGACCATCTGAATCGCTGCTACCGATACGGCTGCCGTCATCGCCTGATCTCCCCTGCGGGCCTTTCGGGGGCTTCCACGCCCACCTTGGGCCGTTCATAGCTTTCCAGGTCCGACTCCGTGTCAAACAGGTTACGAAGTTCAATCTCTGGCTCGTTCCAGCTGCCTTTCACCCTGTAGGTGGCACTGGTTACCCGACTCAGGATACCGCCAAATACCTTGTCAATCACGAAGAGTGCTCCCCCTACGGGCGGCGCATAGCCGAACAACACCGCCGCCAGTGGCAGGTTCTGGGTAACCGGCAGCACCACCACAAGCGACATGTCGAGGCTCTCACGGATCAGGTCCGCCTCGCCACTCATCCGGAAACCCCCGGATGGGGCCTGGATCACGACAGTGGGATCAAAGATCAACCGGCCCTCATGGATCAACGCTTCGCCTTCAATATGATCAAACGGAATGCCGGACTCATAGACATCCGAGAAATCCAGTTGCAGCCGCCGCCAGAGCGTATCGGTATTGAGAAGGCCAAAGACCCGGAATACGCCCGCCCCCTCGATTTCCTGATCAATGATGCCATCCTCAAACCGGAAATCCATGGCCGCGCGCAGCTCCGAGAGGCTGAAGTCCGTGGGGACGCCGGGCCAGGCCATGTTAAGCGACGCCTCTACCCGCTTGCTGGTAATCGGCACACTGGTTTGCCCCACTACCGCCTCCAGCCCTTTAAGGTCGCTGCCCTCCACGGTTCCTGAAAACTCGGTAACACCATCAGTCACCGCCGGCTGCCATGTCAGGCTGCCCTTCAAGGCCAGATCCTCCATGTTCAACGCAAGCGATTCAACGCGAATATCACTGCCATCAGGCACCAATTGAAACTCAAGATGATCAATCCGGCGATCACCAACAGCAAGACGCCCAATGCGAACACTGGCCTCTGGCCACTGCCGGGCGCCCTGGGCCAATGTGGCACTGTCCAATTGCGTCATGGGCCGCTCGTCCTCCGATCCCATGCCGGGAAGCACAAGGTGGTCAAGATCCACGGACAGTACGCCGGCATCATCAAGACCCAACGAACCACTAACCCAGTCGGAATCCAGGGTCACCTGCCAATCATCCCAGGTATGTGCTTCAGCCTGGACCTGCAACGGCGAAAGAACCCAATCATTGAGGCGTGGCTCCCCGATACCGAGCTCAAGACTGAGATCCGGAAAAAAACGCCGACCCGGGCCACGACCAGGCTCGCGGTCACCGGCTCTTGTAACCTCTGGTGCCGGCATATCCGCCATTGCCTGCCACCATTGGTGCAGAGCCACACCTGGGAGGTTTCCGGTAATACTAAGCACAGGTTGCTCTGGAAGGTTCGTATGGCGTACGCCAAGTCCGATGCGACCGCGCTCCAGAACGCCATCACGCAACACAAGCCGCAACGCTCCCAAAGGCTGCCAGCTCCCCCGGATGCGGACTGTTCCGTCCCGCTCTCCGAAATCCACCTGCGCGCTCAGGCTGTGCGCACCGCCCGCTGCTTTATTGAGGGGGGCTGGCCAATCCAGCACCAGCTTCGAAAGATCGGCTTCGAGCCCCAGGTTCGGTCCCTGGGTCGGACGCAGTGCCGCGCTATAGCTCAAGCGACCGCTGGTCCGGGGCAGTGACCGGCCAAGCCACTGTTCCAGCTGAGCCACAGAGAGCTTGCCTTTCTGGCGAAAAACCGGACCCTGTTCAGGCCCATCCCGCACCTCCAAAGCCACCGGCTCTCCCATGAAACGGGCTTCGAGGTCCGTGCTGTCAAAACCGGTATCCGTGGTGAACCGGATGGGCCCGGTCACCCCCCGCCACTCAATACCACCAGGAGCGAAACGCACCCGAGTGTCGGCAAGCTTCAGCTGGGCCTCAACCTCGGGATCGCGCTCCTGGTCAGGCCAAAGGCTGAGAGCCAGGTCCAGGTCACTGCTTCCTTTCACTTGCAGTTTCTTAACCCAATCGCCAACAAGCTTCCCGAAAGGGCTACTCTGGCGCCACTGGTCAGTGAGAAGCGCCCCGTTACGGCGAGCGCCGGTATTCACATCAACCCTCGGCCCCTTCTGACCATCCGCCACCCGGATCTGGCTCGGCTTGAGAGCCACTCCCCCCACCGTGCCTTGGTCCAACTGGATAAGACCCTCATCATCCTGAACTCGGACTTTACCAGCCGCATCCTCAAGGGCTGGCCAATCCGGATCGTAAGTCAGCCGCATGTCCTGGAACCGATAGGCGACACTCGAGGTGAAAGCACGCCCTTCAGCCGACACCTCATCCCCAATCTCTCCATGCCCGTAATACCATGCCCAGGGCACCGTTCCGCTATGAATGGATTCGGTCAGGAATGAGTAGAGCTCCGGGGGCACCCGGTACTTCGGCACGAGGCGTCCCAGCATCCCGGCCCTGGCACCGGCAATCCCCACCCGCAGCGACAGGGTGTCCGCGCTGTTCTCCCGCAAACGAAGCCGGAAACCACCGGTGATGTCCACCCCCTCGTGGCGACCCGCAAGATGCCGTGACATGACGCGCCAACCGTCACCACGGCGGGTCCACTGGATTTGACCAGTGCCCCGCTCAAAGCCCCAATCGGTATGAAACAATTCTGGAAAACCAAAGCGCACCGGCCCTGGTTCAAGACTTATCCAGCCCTCACGCGGACCGGTCTCAACATAACCGTCCAGATCGCTGGTTGAGGGTGCGCCTCCGGCCGCTTGCGCCGTCACCTCACTGAAGCGCCCCCGCAATCGCCACGTGCCTTCCTTGGGCAGAGTCAGTGATACTCGCTCCATCAACCCCGTTGGATCATGCTCGGCCAAACGCCGCTGATCTTCTGCGTTAAGCACACCACTGTGCCGGACCAGCGCGCTCATCAACCCCAGATCCAGGTCCCGCGCAAGCGCTTTCACGCCATCACTGTTGCGCACTACCCGTCCAGCAAAGGCCCCCGCTTGCCGCTGCCCCCAACGGAAACCCGAGCCGCGTGCCTGCAAAAGCCACCCCTTGTTGGTGCGCTGCCAGAGAAGGTCCAGATTCAGGTCATTCAGGGGCGTCACAGCGCCCTGGGAGGACCTCAGCCCCAACTCCGGCAACTGGAGTTTCATTCGGGCCTGCTGGGGGCGCCCGCCACGAAACTGCAGCCAGGCATCCCCTCTGGCCTGAAGGGCGTCGATGGCCAGATCCCGCCACTTGTAGGGCATAAACAGCTCACTGAAGGTCCCCGCCGCCTCCAGGTCCAGAAAAAGATCCCCTGTGAGGCCGCTGCTGAGCAGGTGCCTGCCCTGCAGTGCAAAGGCCCCAATGCGCCCCTTCCCATCGCCGGCGCCCAACAGGCGCCCGCTGGCAGAGAAAAGACCATCCTCGAAGCGCACGTCCATGGCCGGAATCCTGAGCTGTATCGGATCCCCCTCGGCCGGTTCAACCCGCAGGCGCACATCCGTCACGCTCACCACCGGGTCGGACAGCAGCTGGCCCAGCCACTCGATACAGGCCCCCAGCCGCTCGTCCAACGCCTCCAGGGCCCCGGAGGCCGGATTGGCAACCGCCTGAACCTCCTCACTATCCCCGGCCGGCTCCCAAACACCAGCGACCGCAAAACGCCCGTCCGGCTTCTGAACCAGCGTCGCTTCACTACCACTGGCGCGGAATTCGCGGAACACCAGGCGCCAGCGAAGCAGCGACGCCCAGCTATCGAGCCGTATCCTCAGTTGCCCCAGTGATGCGTCCGCCTGGTTCTTCCTGCCAATGCGCAGATCCGCCACCCGAACCACAGGATCCACTCCCTGCCACTGGCCACTCAACCCACTGATCTCAACAGGCCTGCCAAATGCCCCTGTCAGCGCCGTTTCAATCTCGGGTTCGAAGTGATGGAGGTGGGCCATGAACTGGCGCCCCAGCCCCACATAAAGGGCCACGAGCATCAGCAGCGTCAGGGCGCTTACCCAGACCAGGGTCACCATACGGTTGAGCAGCGCCCACAGCGCCGGTGGGATCCTTCCCAATGCCATCCGTTTCATAACACAGTCCCCGGGACCAGGCAGCCGATTGGGCTAGAGCAGGACCACATCGTACTGCTCCTGGCTGTAGACCAGCTCAACCTGGAACTTGATGGTCTTGCCAATGAAGGTCTCGAGATCCGCCACATTATCCGAGTCCTCATCCAGAAGACGATCAATCACGCTCTGCGAGGCCATGACCAGAAGTCCCTCCACGTCATAGGCCCGGTTAATGCGCATGATCTCACGGAAAATCTCGTAGCAGACCGTCTCCGGTGTCTTGAGAAAACCCCGGCCATCACATACCGGGCAGGGTTCGCACAGCAGCTGGCCCAGGCTTTCGGTGGTACGCTTACGCGTCATCTCCACCAGTCCGAGTTCGGAAACTCCGGTAATTTTGGTTCGGGCGTGATCCCGCTCAAGCATCTTCTCCAGCATGCGCAATACTTGGCGCTGATGCTCTGGATCGGCCATATCGATGAAATCGATGATAATGATTCCACCCAGGTTACGCAGTCGAAGCTGACGGCTGATGGCTCTCGCCGCTTCCAGATTGGTCTTGAAGATGGTTTCCTCAAGGTTGCGATGGCCGACAAACGCACCGGTGTTCACATCAATGGTCGTCATCGCTTCGGTCTGGTCAATAAGCGCATGGCCGCCGGATTTGAGCTGTACGTGGCGGCTTAGCGCCTTCTGGATCTCATCCTCCACGCTGTAGAGATCAAACAGCGGCCGCTCACCGGGGTAGAACTCAATCATCTCGCGCAACTGCTCAACGAACCGGTCCGCGAACGCCAGCAGCTTCTCATAGCTTTCCCGGGAGTCAATGCGGATCTTTTCGGTTGGAGTCCGCACCAGATCCCGCACCGTGCGGATGAACAGGGGGAGGTCCTCGTAGATCACCCCCGGGGCCCGCACATCCCGCGCCCCTTCCATGATGGAGGCGGACAGACGGTTGAGGTAATCCATGTCCCGGCGAATGTCGTCTTCACCCACACTCTCGGCGGCGGTACGAACAATGTAGCCCCCGGCATCCAGCTCGTACTCGCTGGCAGCCGACTGGATCAGATCCCGCAGGCGCCTGCGCTCAGCCTCGCCCTCAATCCGTTGGGACACGCCGATGTGCGACATCGCCGGCATATAGACGAGATAGCGTGATGGAATGGACAGGTGGGTGGTCAGGCGTGCGCCCTTGGTACCGATGGGGTCCTTGGTCACCTGTACGATGATCGACTGGCCCTCGCGCAGCAGTGAGCGGATGTCAGGCACGGTGCGCGGTGAGCCGCTGTCCCCATCACCACCAAGCTCGGCCACATCCGAAGCATGGATGAAGGCCGCCCGCTCCAGGCCAATATCCACAAAAGCCGCCTCCATGCCGGGCAATACCCGCACGACCCGTCCTTTGTAAATGTTACCGACAATCCCCTTGTTCCGGGTGCGCTCCACATAAGCTTCCTGGAGCATGCCGTTTTCCACCAGCGCCACCCGCGTTTCAACGGGCGTGACATTGATCAGGATCTCTTCACTCATCCATTGCCACCCACCACTGATGCACTGGCTGGTCCACCTGATAGAGAAGGTCCGTCACCGCCTCAAGCGGCAGGCCCACCACGGCGGTATAGCTGCCGATCACCTCCGCCACCAGCGCCGCCCCGCGACCCTGAACCCCAAACGCCCCAGCCTTATCCAGGGGCTCACCTGTGGCCACATAGTTATCAATTTCGGCGCTGGAAAGCGGGCGCAATCGCACCCTCGAGGTAACCACGCGTTCCCGCACCGCACTGGGCCCGGCCAGGGCCACACCACTCATAACCTGGTGCTCCCGCCCGGAAAGACGCGCCAGCATGGCACGGGCTTGCTCCGCATCAGCCGGCTTGCCCAGTATCTGGCCATCAACCACAACCGTTGTATCCGCCCCCAGAAAGACCCGCCCGGGCTCATGCCAGCCCTGTTGGCAGGTCAGCGCTTTCTGCCTGGCCATCCGCAGTACGTAGAGGTCTGGAGCCTCTTCCTCTCCAGGGGATTCATCAATGGCAACAGGGGCGTCCTGATACCGGACCCCAATCTGATCCAGGAGTTCACGCCTGCGGGGTGATGCAGAGGCCAACACCAGTGGCGCCAGGGCAGAACGGCTCATTCGGATTACTCCAGCTTACGATTCACGAAATCCCAGAAACCGCGGAACACTGGCCAGATCAGGCCACTGCTGACCGCGGGAAGCAGGTAATTAAAGCCCCCGCCGGCCTCTCCCAGTAACTGGTGCAGGAAGTGGACCACCATATGCGCAACGCCGATCATGAGAAAGACCACAAGGGATTGCTGCGCCAGCCGGAAGAGCTGAAGCCGCTGATGGGACGCAAGAACCATGAAGGCGAGGAGCGCCATGGCAAGGGCATTCATGCCCAGAATGTCCGCCCGCAGCACATCCACCAGAAGCCCCAGGCACCAGGCCAGAACGATGCCAAACGCTTGCGGGGCTCGCAGCACCCAGTAGATCACAACCAGGCCGACCCATTCCGGGCGCCAATGCCCAAACTGCTGTGGAAACAGCGCGATTGTCCCGACCAGCGCTGCAACAGCGCTCAGGATCGCAACCGGGTAACTGATCGAACGCAGCACCACTTCAGCCTTCCCCTCCTGACGGCTCCGGTTCACTGGCTGGCTCTGACGCGAGACCGCCACTGAAGACCACCAGGACCAGGCTGCTGCTATCGAGCTTCGCCAGGGGCCGCGCCTCGACCTGGGCAAATGGCTCTCCCGGGTTGTGCTCCAGGCTGCTGATCCGTGCCACCGGATACCCCTGAGGGAAGCGCCCCCCGAGGCCAGAGCTCACGAGCAGGTCTCCAACCTCGATATCCGCAGTATCCGGAACATGGGCCAGTTCCATACGATCAGGCTCACCCGTACCAAGCATGATAGCGCGCAACCCGTTACGATTAACCTCAACGGGCACCGCATGACTGTTGTCGGAAATCAGAATAGCCCGGGACGAATAGGTGCTGGTATGGACAATCTGCCCCATGAGCCCACGAGCATCCAGAACGGCCTGCCCCTCTGCCACGCCGTCGGACTCGCCTTTATTCAAAACGATTTCATGGGTCAGGGGATCCGGGGTCACCCCGATCACATCCGCCACCAGGACCCGATCATCCAGGTTTTCAGAGGCGTTGAGCAGCTCCCGCAGGCGTGCGTTTTCAGCGGCGAGCGCAGCATAGCGCTGTGCCCGGCGCTCCAAAACCAGCAGACGGGATTCCAGGGCCTCGTTCTCCTGCAGCAGCTCTGAGCGGCTGGTTGTGAGATCTCCCAGCCATCCAACAGCCCGTTCCGGCGCATTGCCCAGCCAATAAACCGGGGCCAAACCGGTCATCAGCCAGCCCCGCACGCGATCGCCATAGGGCAGGTACAGGTCCGCACCGATCAGCACTCCGGACAGAAGCACCACGAGCAACAGCCTGGAGCCAATAAGTGGGCCTTGGGTGAAAAGCGTGTTGATGGACCGTCCCCCGTTCACAACGACAACCGCCGCTGGCGCCTGGGCGGCAGCGGCGGTGCCTGCAGTTCAACCGGAACCGATAACGGTGCGTCAACCGTCCTGGGAGAACATGGTTACGCCGCTCCGGTCAATGCGTTCCAGCGCCTTGCCACCACCCCGCGCCACACAGGTCAGCGGGTCTTCCGCCACAACCACGGGTAGGCCGGTTTCCTCACTGATCAGGCTCTCCAGCCCCCTCAGAAGCGCCCCGCCACCGGTCAGGACAATGCCGCGCTCGGCGATGTCCGAGGCCAGCTCGGGAGGCGACTGCTCGAGCGCACTCTTGACGGTCTGGACAATCTGCGCCAGCGACTCCTGAAGCGCCTCCAGTATCTCGTTGCTGTTGAGGGTGAACTGGCGCGGCACGCCTTCAGCCAGGTTGCGACCGCGGACATCAATCTCGCGGATATCCAACCCCTCGTAGGCACAGCCGATCTCGTGCTTGATGCGCTCGGCCGTCGAGTCCCCGATGAGGCTGCCATAATTGCGGCGGACATAGGTGACAATGGCTTCGTCGAACTTGTCACCACCGACTCGTACTGACTCGGCATAGACAATGCCATTGAGCGAAATGATCGCGATCTCCGTGGTGCCACCACCAATGTCGACGATCATGGAGCCACTCGCTTCTTCTACCGGCAGCCCGGCGCCAATGGCAGCCGCCATGGGCTCCTCGATGAGAAACACTTCCCGGGCACCCGCACCGAGAGCGGACTCACGGATCGCCTTGCGTTCCACCTGGGTACTCTTGCTGGGCACGCAGACCAGAACCCGCGGGCTCGGGGTAATGAAACTGTTCTCATGCACTTTATGGATGAAGTGCTGGAGCATTTTTTCAGTGACCACGAAATCCGCAATCACGCCATCCTTCAGCGGACGGATGGCGGTAATATTGCCAGGCGTTCGGCCCAGCATGCGCTTGGCCTCGCTGCCCACGGCTGCCACTTTTTTCTGACCGTTGGATGTGCTTACGGCAACAACGGAAGGCTCATCCAGAATGATCCCTCGACCACGGACGAAGATGAGCGTGTTGGCAGTTCCCAGATCAATGGACAGATCACTGGAGAACGCGCCTCTGAGTCTCTTGAGCATCGGTGCTGTTTCAACCTGGCTTTACGGATTCGATGGCCGGCCTCGCCCTCCCCGTTTCCGTGGCGAAACCTCTTGGATGCCGGAACTTTAGCAGTGGCGGGGGGTTCAGGCAAGACAGCACGCATTGTGCCTGCTTAACAAACAATGGAACAGATCGGCTGCCACAGCCCCAGAATACCCCATGCGCCATCACCAGGGCCCGCGAGGAATGCTGCCAGCAATCGCCACTCCGGCTTCCGCTTTGAAGCCCCGGGGTTCAGAATGCATGCGTATCTGCTATCATCGCGCGTTCCAAAGGGAAGGAATCGGCATGAGCATTTCCAGAGACAAAATCGAACAGGTGGCCTGGCTGGCTCGCATCCAGCTTGAAGAGCCCGAAAAAGAAGCGCTCGAAGGCAAACTGAGCGACATCCTCGGGATGGTTGACCAGCTCCAGGCGGCGGATACCGACGGCATCACCCCAATGGCCCACCCGCTGGACGCCACCCAGCGGCTGCGCCCGGACGAAGTCACAGAAACCAACCAGCGCGAACGGTTCCAGGCCGTAGCCCCCGAGACACAGGACGGGCTCTATCTGGTACCGCGGGTAGTGGAGTAAGCGCCGGATGCAAACCAGAACGCTTTCAGAACTGGCCAAAGCCCTGGAATCAGGTGATACCACCAGCGAAGCCCTGACCCAGGAAACCCTTGAACGCATCCGTGCTCATGACGGGGACTACAACAGTTTCATTACCATCGCGGACGAGCGCGCCCTGGAACAGGCCCGACGTGCCGACCAGGCTCGGGCCAGCAGCCAGGCGGGCCCGCTCACGGGCGTCCCCTTTGCGCACAAGGACATATTCTGCACAGAAGACCTGCGCACCACCTGTGGCTCGCGCATGCTCGAGAACTTTGCACCGCCCTATAACGCCACGGTTGCCCAGAAGCTGGACGACGCTGGCGCCGTGTGCGTGGGCAAGACCAACATGGACGAGTTCGCCATGGGCTCGTCCAACGAGACCAGCTACTTTGGCCCGGTGACCAACCCCTGGGGGGACAACCTCGTTCCGGGTGGCTCCTCCGGCGGCTCCGCCGCGGCTGTCGCCTCGGGCCTGGTCTGCGCTGCCACCGCCACCGACACCGGCGGCTCCATCCGCCAGCCAGCGGCACTGTGCGGCCTCACGGGCCTGAAGCCCACCTATGGCCGGATTTCCCGCTACGGTATGATCGCCTTCGCATCCAGCCTGGACCAGGCCGGCACCCTGACCCGCACGGCCGAGGACAGCGCCCTGATGCTCAACGCCATGGCTGGCTTTGACCCGAAGGACTCGACCAGCCTCGACCGAAAGGTTCCCGATTACACCAGCAACCTCACGAGCGAGCTGAACGGGCTCCGCATTGGGTTGCCAAAGGAATACTTCTCGGACGAGCTGTCACCGGCGATGGCAGAGCAGGTCCACAATGCCGTCCGCGAGTACGAAAAACTTGGGGCCATCGTTCAGGAAATCAGCCTGCCGCACTCACACCTGGCAGTCGCCGCCTACTACGTGATCGCCCCGGCCGAAGCCTCCGCCAACCTCTCGCGCTTTGACGGGGTGCGCTACGGCCACCGCTGCGAGAATCCGCAGGACCTCAACGACCTCTACCTGCGCTCGCGCTCCGAAGGCTTCGGCGAGGAGGTCAAACGCCGCATTCTGGTGGGCACCTACGCCCTCTCGGCCGGCTTCTTCGACGCCTACTACCTCAAGGCGCAGAAAGTCCGCCGCCTGATCCAGCAGGACTTCACCAACGCCTTCAACGAGGTCGACCTGATCATGGGGCCCACATCGCCCTCGCCGGCCTTCGCCCAGGGCGACAAGACCGATGACCCGATCAACATGTACCTGGAGGACGTGTTCACCATCGCCTCCAATCTGGCGGGCGTGCCGGCCATGTCGATCCCCGGCGGCATGGTGAACAACCTGCCGGTGGGGCTGCAGATCATCGGCAACTATTTCGACGAAGCCCGCATGCTGAACGCCGCCCACCGTTTTCAGCAGGTGACGGACTGGCATAAGCAGGTGGCGCCGAACAGCGTGTGATGGATCGCCCAGACAGGAACAACCACTCGCGCCGGTAACAGCGGACCGGGCAGAAGGATTAATGACAGCTGGACCGCCCCGGGCGTGGGCGCGGGGTGGTTTTACAGGAAGCGCGGTCGCCATGGATGGCGACCGCGCAGCGTCCAGGGATGGATTCATAGCGATTCCTGTAAAACCACCCCGTGCCCGCGCCTGCATTACGGCCAGCAGGCTAGAGACAACTCCGCGGGAGCAGACAATACCATGCAATGGGAAACCGTGATCGGGCTGGAAGTCCACGTACAGCTCGCCACCCAGTCCAAGATCTTCTCCGGCGCCAGCACCGCCTTCGGCGCCGACCCCAACGCCCAGGCCAGCGCCATCGACCTGGCTATGCCCGGCATGCTCCCCGTTCTCAACGAGGGGGCCGTACGCATGGCCGTCCAGTTCGGCCTTGCCGTTAATGCCGAGATCGCACACCGCTCGGTATTCGACCGCAAGAACTACTTCTACGCCGACCTGCCCAAGGGTTACCAGATCAGTCAGATGTACCACCCCATCGTGGGCAAAGGAGAGGTCAGCGTGCACCTGTCCAATGGCAGCGAACGCACCATCGGCATCGAACACGCCCATCTTGAGGAAGATGCCGGCAAATCCCTGCATGAAGACTTTCAGGGCCAGTCCGGTATCGACCTCAACCGTGCCGGGACTCCCCTGCTCGAGATTGTCTCCGAACCGGACATGCGCAGCGCCGAAGAAGCCGCCGCCTACCTCCGCAAGATCCACTCAATCGTCACCTATCTGGGCATCTCCGACGGTGACATGTCCCAGGGGTCCATGCGCTGCGACTGCAACGTCTCCGTGCGCCCCAAGGGCCAGACCGAGTTCGGCACCCGCACCGAGATCAAGAACGTCAACTCCTTCCGCTTCGTGGAAAAGGCCATCAATACCGAGGTGGAACGCCAGATCGAACTGATTGAAGATGGCGGCAATGTGGAACAGGAAACCCGCCTGTACGATGCGGATCAGGACGAAACGCGCTCCATGCGGACCAAGGAATTCGCAAACGACTACCGCTACTTCCCGGACCCTGACCTGCTTCCGGTCGAGATCAGCGACCAATACGTCGAACGCATCCGCGACCAGCTCCCGGAACTGCCAGACGCCAAGCAAGCCCGGCTCATCAGCGACTATGGCCTGAGCTCGGATGAAGCTGCGCCACTGGTCCAGAGCCAGGCAGTGGCTGACTACTTCGAGCAGGTCGCACAGGCCAGCGGCGATGCCCGCCAGGCTGCCAACTGGATCATGGGCGAGCTGGCGCGACTGTTGAACCAAAGCGAGCGTGAGATCCAGGACTGCCCTGTCAGCGCAAATGACCTCGCCACCCTGATCCTGCGGGTTCAGGACGGCACCATTTCCGGCAAATTGGCCAAGCAGGTCTTTGAAGCCCTCTGGAATGGCGAAGGCAGCCCGGACGAGATCATTGAACAGCAGGGCCTCAAGCAGGTCTCCGACAGCAGCGAGATCGAGGCACTGGTTGACCAGGTCCTCACTGAAAACCAGGCGATGGTGGATGACTACCTGGGTGAGGACGTCGCCAAGAAGCAGAAGAAGAAGTTCAACGCCCTGGTTGGGCAGGTCATGAAAGCCTCCCAGGGCAAGGCCAACCCAGCCCAGGTGAACGAGATCCTCCAGCAGCGGCTCGCGAACAACCAATAGAGGACTACATTTTGTAACAAAACCGCACCCTCCCGTGCGATGGCACAGGTTTGTGGACCCCGGGAACAACGGCTACGCTTTCGTTAAATCGCGTTACCCGGGGTTGACTCATGGCAGCGACATCCGTCCTGGATCGCTTGAGCGAGCGGCCTGGCCTGCGCCACCACCACCGCATTCAGGTCACGCTGAAAGCCTCCCTTGAACGGGGCGGGGAGTCGCTGCCAGACACCACCATCAACACCCTGTCCCGCTGTGGACTCCAGGTGGTGTGCCCACCGGAAACGCTGGAACAACTCATTCCCAACGGCCAACCCGTAGCCCCGCACATGGCCATCCCGGTTCACGTCACATTCCGCCTTCCAATCCACGGTGCCGGAAGTTCCTGCATTCGCGCCCGGTGCGGAGTGGTCATGGTTCGCCGCACCGCCCGGGATTGCTACCACGTCGGAATGTCCTTCACCGCGCTCGCCGACGATGCGCATGCCCTGCTCGAGCATTACATCAGAGAGCAACTTGCCGCCGGTGCCTGAACACCCTTCTTACCCACCCCAGGACTCTGGTATAATCCTTTGTTCAGTTGAAGCCGGCTCTTATAAGAGGCGGTTCCATTCCGAGTCAACAGCGGTACAGAGCGCGATGACCCAATACAACCTCACGCACCTCAAACAGCTGGAAGCGGAAAGCATCCACATCATGCGGGAAGTAGCAGCCGAGTTCGACAACCCGGTGATGCTCTACTCCATCGGCAAGGACTCCTCGGTGATGCTCCACCTGGCCCGCAAGGCCTTCTGGCCCGGACGGATCCCCTTTCCCATGCTGCACGTGGACACCACCTGGAAGTTCAGGGAAATGATCGAATTCCGGGACCGGATGGCCGAGAAGTACGATCTCGACATGATCGTCCACATCAATGAGGAAGGCGTGAATCAGGGCATCGGGCCCTTCAGCCACGGCAGTGCCAAACACACCGACGTGATGAAGACCCAATCACTCAAGCAGGCACTCGAAAAGCACAAGTTCGATGCCGCTTTCGGTGGCGCTCGCCGGGACGAGGAAAAATCCCGCGCCAAGGAGCGCGTCTACTCCTTCCGGGACGAGAACCATCGCTGGGATCCCAAGAACCAGCGCCCGGAGCTGTGGAACATCTACAACGGCCAGATCAACAAGGGCGAAAGCATCCGCGTCTTCCCGCTGTCCAACTGGACCGAGCTGGACGTCTGGCAGTACATCCATCTCGAGAACATCGAGATCGTGCCGCTGTACTTCTCCAAGCCGCGCCCCGTGGTCGAGCGCGACGGCACCCTGATCATGGTCGATGACGACCGCATGCCACTGGAGCCGGGTGAAGAGCCCGAAATGAAGTCCGTGCGCTTCCGCACCCTGGGCTGCTACCCGCTGACCGGCGCCATTGAGTCCGAAGCGGATACGCTGCCCGAGATCATCCAGGAGATGCTGCTGACACGCAGTTCCGAGCGCCAGGGTCGGGTCATTGACCACGACAGCGCCGGCTCCATGGAGAAGAAGAAACAGGAAGGCTACTTCTAAGCGCGCCCAACCCGGTTTTCGGAGACAAGACCCAATGTCACATCAGTCAGACCTGATCGGCACCGACATCAACGCCTATCTCAAGCAGCACGAGCAGAAAGAACTTCTGCGGCTGCTGACCTGCGGCAGCGTGGACGACGGCAAGAGCACCCTCATCGGCCGGCTGCTGCACGACACCAGCATGATCTACGAGGACCAGCTGGCCGCGCTGGAGTCCGACAGCTCCAAGGTGGGTTCCACCGGCGAAAAGCTGGACCTGGCGCTGCTCGTGGACGGCCTCCAGGCCGAGCGGGAACAGGGCATCACCATCGACGTGGCCTACCGCTACTTCTCGACGGACAAGCGCAAGTTCATCATGGCGGATACCCCCGGCCATGAGCAGTACACACGGAACATGGCCACTGGCGCCTCCAACGCGCAGCTTGCGGTCATCCTGATTGACGCCCGCCACGGCGTACTCACCCAGACCAAACGCCACTCCTTCCTGGCGTCGCTTCTGGGGATCAAGCACGTGGTGGTCGCCATCAACAAGATGGACCTGGTCGACTACAGTGAACAACGCTTCAACGAGATCAAGGAGGCCTACCAGCACTACTGCGGCCACCTCGGTCTTGAGGACGTACGCTTCGTCCCCATTTCCGCCCTGGAAGGCGACAACGTCGTCAACGCCAGCGATAACATGCCCTGGTTCGACGGCCAGCCCATGATGCAGGTGCTGGAAACCGTACCGATTTCCCGCGACAAGGATTTCGAGCACTTCCGGTTCCCAGTGCAGTATGTCAACCGCCCGAATCTCGACTTCCGGGGCTTTTCCGGCACCATCGCCAGTGGCGTGGTCAAGCCGGACGATGAAGTGGTTGCCCTGCCCTCGGGCCGCTCCACCCGCGTGGACCGGGTCGTGACCTTCGAGGGCGACCAGGAGAAGGCCCATATCGACCAGGCCGTCACCCTGACCCTGAAGGACGAGATCGACGTCAGCCGCGGTGACATGCTGGTGCACGCCGGCAACATGCCCGAAGTGGCCACGGCCTTTAACGCCAACGTCGTCTGGATGACCGACGACCCCCTCGCTCCTGGACGCCAGTACGACATCAAGCAGGGCCCACGCTACACCTCCGGCGCCATGCGTAAGGTCCACTACAAGACCGATGTCAACACACTGGAGCAACAGCAGGGCAGCGAACTGGCCCTGAATGAAATCGGGCTGTGCGAGTTCGCCGTCAGCCACCCGCTGGCCTTCGACCCCTACCCGAACTGCGGCTCCACGGGCGCGTTCATCATCATTGATCGACTGACCAACATCACCATCGGCGCCGGCATGATCAAGAGCACGGCCAGCGACGCCGAAGGGCTGATGAACCCGGTCACCATCGAGGAATGGCAGCGCCGGCTCGACCAGAAGCCATTGATCATCAACTGTGGTGGGGATGCCGCGGACAAACTGGCCACAGCGCTCCAGCGCAGCCTGTTCGACGTGGGCAAGACCGCCACCGTGCTCGACAATACGAACACGGACTCGGAACAGGACCGTGGTAATATGGCCGAGGTCATGCGCAGCCAGGGACTGATCGTGCTGACCGCCGGCATCAGCGGCACGCCAGCGGACTACAGCGTCAATGCCGATGATGACGCCGGTATCAGCAAGGCGGTCCAGGAGCTGTTGCAAACACTACGCCGGGAACAGCGGTTGCAGGGCTGACCCATGGCCATCCACCAGCTCCGGCTCATAAGGGCCACCCTCCCCGGCGGCGGCCAGCCTGCCCAATCCACCGCGGGCGAGGCCATGGCCGAGCCGGGCGAGGATTACGAGGCGCTGCACCGTCAGCTCAAAAAGCTGTTCAACAGCCGGCCCGGCAAGGCTTACGGCCGCTTTTCAGACGACATCGCCAGCCACCCCATGCGCGGGTGGCTGGGTGACTACCTCGACGGTCGCCAGACCTTCGAGGCCTTCACCAACCAGGTCCTGGACCAATGGCAGGACGAAATCACCCGCGCGGACACGGACCCCGAGCGCCCACTGCTGATCGTGCATGAATCACTGGCCGATGGTGAGGTGCTGTACCTGTTCGCACTGGAAATGGATCCGGTCTTTACCCTGGACCCCAGCCTGGAACTCAAGCCCACCGAAACCATCAGCCGCTCCCGCCTGAACCTCGCGGCGCGGGTTGAGCTGGAAGGCTGGCGCGGCGAGCAGGGATCGGACAACTACCTGACGGTGCTCCAGGGTCGGGGTACCGGCGAGATCGGCAAGTGCTTCACGCGCCTGGTAGGCTTCCAGCAGGAAGTGGACGTAGAGGCGGAAACCCAGACCTTTCTGGAAGCGGTGGAGTCCTTTGCCCAGCAGCAGAAGGAGCCGGAACACGCCCAGACCGTGCGCCATCGCGCGTTTGAATTCTGCAACGAGCAGGAGGCACTGGGCGAGCCGGTACCGCTCTCAGCCCTTTCGAGCTATATTGATGACAGTGAGCCAGAGCGCTTTGCCGACCATGTTGCCGAATCCCAGGCGGTAGGGCCGGACCAGGTCCTGCACCCGGACCGGCGCAAGGTGAAGAAACTGGTCCGGATTGCGGGCAAGGGCAACGGACTGAGCCTGTCGTTTTCCTCCGACCTGGTCAACCAGGCCGTCCACTACGACCGCGACCGGGATGCGCTGGTGATCACCCAGGTTCCCCGCAGCCTCAAGGAACAGCTCCAGAGCTTTCTCGATCAGGGGGATGAATAACGGGGGTTTTTAAGGGACGAACATGCATCAGCGGGGGCTCTCATTGTGACCACCAACGCCGCTAGCTCGAACGCCAACCAGGGTGACACAGCCCTGACAACCTGCTTGCGCGAGGAGACCCGCCCCGAACACGACCGCATTGAAGCGGCCTTGGACATCCCCGACAGTATCCGCGAGCCAACGGATTACGTACGCTTGCTGGCCGGCTTCTATACGTTCTACCAGCCGTTGGAACAGCAGCTTCTGAGGCTCGATTGGCAGGGCAGCGACATTGATATGGAAGCGAGGTGCAAGGCCCCGCTTCTGGCCAGGGATCTGGAGGCCTGCGGCACGAAACCGGAAGGGCTCACCTTTTGTTCCCAGCTGCCGCCGCTACGGGACGCAGCTGAAGGCCTTGGCTGCCTTTATGTGCTGGAAGGAGCCACTCTGGGCGGGGAGGTTATCCATCGCCGACTGCATACAGGCCTTGGCTCCTGGCTGGAAAACCGGGACCGTTTCTACCGCTGCTACGGCGACGAGAGAGGCCGTATGTGGCGAGCGTTCAAGCAGGCTGCGAACCATTTCGGTCAGGCATGCGACCCGGCAGACCAAAGCCGCACCATCGACACAGCAAGGACCACCTTCCGGTTACTCCAGGCCTGGCTGGAGCGGCGCTGAAAACGCGTAACGCCGACCGGACTCCCCTTTGATGCTGTACATGGCCTGATCCGCCGCCCTCAGAAGAGATTCCGGATCCTCGCCATCCAAGGGATGGATCGCAATCCCCACACTGCTCGAAAGCCGGATATCACCGTGCTCAAAACGCAGTGCCTCCAGTGCCGCCACCAACCGCTGCGCACAGGCAGCCCCGTCTTCGCGGGCCGAGGCAATATTCTGAAATCCCTCCAAAAGACACACGAACTCATCTCCGCCCACCCGGGCCACCGTATCCCCCTCCCTCAGCACCGCGACGAAACGCTCTGCCACCCGCTGGAGAATGGCATCGCCAACCTCATGGCCGTAGTGATCATTGACAGGCTTGAAACCATCCAGATCCAGGAACAGCACAACCACATGCTCCCCTGTTCGGTTAACACGACGGAACACCTGGTTCAGCCGGTCGTCGAGCAGGTTGCGGTTGGGCAGCTGGGTCAACGCATCATGATTGGCGCGATACCGAAGGAGCCGTTCCACCTCACCGGCAAGATGGCTGGCAAGCCCATTCATCAAACGCTCCGCCGCCATATGATGGGCTTCTCCCCAGGGCAGGCTGCAACCACGCACCTGCCTTTGCCAGGCACCAAAGGAACGACGCGGATGAATACGGGGGCCACCGTCGGGCTTGTTGGTAACATCGCCCTCATTCGGGTCGCCCGCCCACAATTCGTGACGGACACGCTCACTACGCAGAAACAGCAGGGCGTCATTACGACCGCTGCCCAATCGCGCATAGAGAAAACCGCCCAACCAATCATACGAATGGCCCGCGGGTAGGGCGTGAATGCGATCCCGGATGTGACTACTGCTGACAGGCGCTAGCTTGGCCTCCTCGGCCACCTCGCTCTCGATTGCCTCCACAACGCCCGCCGGCACCTTTCGACCCAAGGTCACGCTCTGGCCGTGCAACCGCACCACCAGCGCTTCCGCGTCAAAAGCCTGAAGGATCTCACAGTGTTGCTTCAGCGCTGACAGCAACCCGACTTCGTCGTACTCAAGTTGATGGAGCACGGTGCGCATCTGGCCCACAATGGCCTCCGCCTCCTGCTCACGCTCCCTCTGTAGCGCCACGCGCAAAGCATCACCAGTACTCTGGACCACCATCCGCAGATAGGAGCGCAACATGGGCGAAATACGGTGCGGACGGGAATGATGGCACAGGATCATGCCCCAGAGCCCACCGTCGATCATCACCGACAGTGACAGACTGGATTCAACGCCCATGTTGCGCATGTATTCACGGTGTACCGGTGAAATGCTGCGGGTGGCACACCACGTCATATCCAAGGATGCTTGAGTGACGGGGTTCGGAGCGGGTACTAACGGCACAGCTTCATAACGGACTTCCGGTGTATGACGCACAGGATTAACCGCATAGAGGGCCCGGGCCTGCACCGGGATATCCGAAGCCGGGAAATGGTGGCCCAGGAACGAGGGCATGAACGCCTCGCGACACTCCGCGATCACCTCCCCATTCCAGTCTGAGTCAAACCGGTAGGCCATCACCTGGTCATAGCCGGTGCGACGGGCCACTTCATCCACCGCCGTCTGAAGGACCGTCATACTGGATGTTACCCGGCGGAAACCAAAATGGAACTGTTCCAGAGCCCGGAAAACGGTAGCACTCGTTTCTGACGCTGCAGGATAGGCTTCCACCTCGAGCACCAGCATGGCGCCGGTGCGATAGAGTGAGACCATGACCGACACCGGCGTGCCATCTGCCGCTTCCAGTTCCAGGTCGGTACGCTGAGGGGGTTCCCCGTCAACACTGGCATCACAGCCATGCAGAAACTGGCGCAATGCGGCAGGCAGAACCGTATCCAGCGAACGCCCAACCGCATCGGGCTGCTCCAGTCCAGGATAGTGAGCCAGGTTGGCGCTTACCTGAAGAACCTCAAAGGTCTCCGGGTGGGCAACCAACAGGCAGCCATGGGGCTGAATGGCATCCGGTATATGGATGGGTTCCCTATCACAGCCACTGAGGTCGCCAGTGGACGCGGGATCGGGATCTGGCGTCATATTGATGCGTGCATCCCCAGTCTGGCGGTTCGCCTTGCTGGCCAACCTGAAAGTCATTTCACTAACGACATAGTGGGCAACCCTCGCCAACTTCGCAAGCAAGTACCTCTCCCTCAACTGCAGACCGTTCCGAAACAGAGGTTGGCGTCAGGGTAACTGACAACGAGCCAGCACCCTGCTGACCACACTCGCTTCAGAGGACACTTACATCCCTACCTGTCCAGACGTTATAATCGCCGATCTTCCAACCACACAGAACGCCAGCAACCATGGGAAAGAAACTCTTCATCAAGACCCACGGCTGTCAGATGAACGAATACGACTCCTCGCGCATGATCGACCTGCTGCGCGAGAGTCACGAGGTGGAGTTGACGGATACCGCCGACGACGCGGACATCCTGCTGCTCAACACCTGCTCAATCCGCGAGAAGGCCCAGGAAAAGGTCTTCCACCAGCTTGGCCGCTGGAAGCACCTCAAGAAGGATAATCCGGACGCCATCATCGGCGTTGGCGGCTGCGTTGCCAGTCAGGAAGGTCAGGCCATCATCGACCGGGCCCCCTACGTGGACATGGTCTTTGGTCCCCAGACCCTGCACCGGCTGCCCGAAATGATTACCAAGGCCGATCATGAAGGCAGCGTTGGCGTGGTGGACGTGAGCTTCCCGGAGATCGAAAAGTTCGACGAGCTTCCTGGCCCGGGCGTGGACGGCCCCACCGCTTTCGTCTCCATCATGGAGGGCTGCAGCAAGTATTGCTCGTTCTGCGTGGTGCCCTACACCCGTGGTGAAGAGCTGAGCCGTCCGGTCGAGGACGTGCTGGAAGAAGTCCGGGACCTGGCCAGCCAGGGTGTTCGGGAAGTCAACCTTCTGGGCCAGAACGTCAACGCCTACGACGGCGAGACCCTTGATGGCGACACCATGGACCTGGCAGAGCTGATCACCTGGGTGGCGGACATCGACGGCATTGACCGCATCCGCTTCACCACCTCCCATCCGGTGGAGTTCTCGGACGCACTGATCAACGTCTACGCTCAGGTGCCAGAGCTGGTCAGCCATCTCCACCTGCCGGTCCAGGCCGGCTCGGACCGGATCCTGGCCCTGATGAAGCGCGGCCATACCGCCCTGGAATACAAGTCCAAGATCCGCAAGCTGCGCCGCATCCGCCCCAACCTGAGCCTGTCGTCGGACTTCATCATCGGCTTTCCGGGTGAAACGGAGAAGGACTTTGAAGACACCATGAAGCTGATCAACGACGTTGGCTTCGATGTCTCGTTCAGCTTCGTCTACAGTGCCCGCCCCGGCACTCCGGCAGCGGACCTGCCCGACGACACCCCCGAAGACGTCAAGAAGGAGCGTCTTTCAATCCTGCAGGACCGGATCAACCAGCAGGCCATGGCCATCAGCCGGAATATGGTCGGTAATATCGAGCGTATCCTGGTCACGGGTGTATCCAAGAAGGATCCGGGTGAGTACCAGGGCCGGACCGAGAACAACCGGGTGGTCAATTTCCGCACCGATGTGCCGGACGTGATTGGCTCCTTCGTGGACGTCGAGATCACCGAGGCATTGCCGAATTCCCTGCGCGGCGTCATGATCGACGCCAACCGTTACTGAATCGAGGCCCTTTTGAGCGCCGATACCCGCGAATTCCAGCTCGAACCCGCCGACACCGAACGTCTGGCCGCGCTCTGCGGCCAGTTCGATGAACACCTCAAGCACATTGAAAAACGCATGGGGGTGCGCATCGGCTACCGGGGGCACCACTTCCGGGTTACCGGTGATGGCGAGGCAGCCACTGCCGCCATGGAGGTGCTTAAGCACGTCTATCGAGAAACCGAAGCCAACGACGACATCAGCCCGGACACGGTCCACCTGTTCATCCGAGAGTCCGGCTTTGAACGGCTGCCCGAGACCAGTGACTACAACGGCACCCAACAGGTCATCGATACCCCCCGACTCAAGATCCAGCCACGGGGGGATAACCAGCAGCGCTATGTACACGCCATCCGGACTCATGACATCAACTTTGGCGTGGGTCCAGCCGGTACCGGCAAGACCTGGCTGGCGGTGGCCTGTGCCGTGGAAGCGCTCAAGGCGGAAGAGGTCAAGCGCGTCATGCTGGTGCGCCCGGCCGTAGAAGCCGGCGAAAAACTCGGCTTCCTGCCGGGAGATCTGTCCCAGAAGGTTGATCCCTACCTCAAGCCGCTCTACGACGCCCTTTATGAAATGCTCGGCTTCGAGCAGGTCAACAAGCTCATCGAGCGGGGCGTGATCGAGATCGCACCGTTGGCGTTCATGCGCGGACGCACACTGAACAACTCCTTCATCATTCTGGACGAGAGTCAGAACACCACCCGGGAACAGATGAAGATGTTTCTCACGCGCATCGGTTTTGGCTCCACGGCCATCATTACCGGTGATATCACCCAGATCGACCTGCCGCGTGGCCAGCATTCCGGGCTGGAGCATTCACTGCGGGTACTGCGGGATGTGAAGGGCATCGGCATCACCTATTTCGGCGCCGAGGACGTGGTCCGCCACCCGCTGGTCCAGCGCATTGTGGAAGCCTACGACGACTGGGACGACCGCAACGCATGAGCCAAGTCACCCTCGATCTGCAGCCCGCAACCCACAGCGCCAACGTCCCCACCAGGCATGATTTCCAGCGCTGGGTACGACAGGGCTGGCAGGGTGATCATGACACCGAGGTCACGCTGCGGCTGGTCGATGAAGCCGAAGGCCATGAGCTCAATCAACAGTACCGCGGCAAGGACTATCCCACCAATGTCCTGTCCTTCCCGTTTGAAGGACCGGCTGGCGTGGATCTGGGCCTTCTCGGCGACCTGGTCATCTGTGCTGGCGTGGTCGAACACGAAGCCCGGGAACAAAATAAGCCCCTTGAAGCCCACTGGGCACACCTGGTCATTCATGGCATGCTTCACCTTCAGGGTTATGATCATCAGGACGCCGCCGAGGCAGAGGCCATGGAAAGCCTTGAAGTACGCCTCCTTGCGGAACTGGGCTTTCCCGACCCCTATCGGTAGCATCCCGCGTACAGGAATCCGGAAGCGACCCCATGAGCGACGACTCATCCAATAGCCAGACGAAGAACTCCTGGCTGGAGCGATTATCCCAGGCCTTTTCCAGTGAGCCCCGTACACCTGAAGACCTGCTGCGCATCCTGCGCGACGCTGAGTTCCAGCAGCTGATCGACTCGGATGCTATGAGCATCATCGAGGGCGCGATGCAGGTCACGGACATGCGCGTGGAGGAGATCATGATCCCGCGCTCGCGCATGGTCACCGTCAAGGCGGAAGCGGATCCTGGCTCCTACATCAACGAGGTTATTGACTCCGCCCACTCACGCTTCCCGGCCATCGGGGATACATCCGATGACATCATTGGCATCCTGCTCGCCAAGGACCTGTTGCCGCTGGCCCTGCGTAACAACCTGACCCGGGACAGCATCCGCGACATCCTCCGCCCAGCCACGGTGGTGCCCGAAAGCAAGCGCTGTAACCAGCTGCTCAAGGAGTTCAAGGAGAACCGTAACCATATGGCAATCGTGGTGGACGAGTACGGCGGCGTGGCCGGGCTGATCACCATTGAGGACGTGCTTGAACAGATTGTGGGGGACATTGAGGACGAGCACGACGTGGATGACGATGACCGGATCCGCGAGCGCGAACACGGCATCTACGCCGTCAAGGCGCAGACCCCCATTGACGAGTTCAACGAATTCTTTGGAACAGCGCTGGATGAGGAAGCCTTCGACACCGTGGGCGGATTGATGCTCAAGGAGTTCGGCCGCCTGCCCAGACGGGGCGAAACCACGACCGTGGACCGGTTCCGGTTCAAGGTTCTCAACGCCGACAACCGCAAGATCCGCCTGATCCAGGTTAAACCCATCGCATGATGCCAGACACACCGTGATCCATAACCGCCTCTTCCGAATTCCCGCGCTGATCGGCGCCGGCGCACTCCAGACGCTGGCCTTTGCTCCCTTCTATCTATGGCCCACTGCCCTGTTGTCCCTTGTGCTGATCCTGCTCCTGTGCAGCGCCCGGGACGCAAGACCGCTGTTCCGGGACGGCTGGTTCCTGGGGCTGGGACTGTTCGGCAGCGGCGCTTCCTGGGTCTACGTCAGCATCCATGAATACGCGATGACGCCGGCTCCTTTGGCAGCGCTCATGACGCTTCTGTTTGCCATGGGCCTGGCCCTGTTTCCAGCCATTGCCTTCTGGTGCTGGGGGCGACTTGCCGGCAGCCACACCGGACGGAGTCTCTGGTTGTTCCCAGCGGTCTGGGTCCTGATGGACTGGGTGCGCGGCTGGCTCCTCACCGGCTTTCCCTGGCTTTATGCCGGCACCGCCCAGGTAGACGGCCCGCTCGCCGGCTGGGCGCCGGTTCTGGGCGTGCACGGCGTCACGCTGATCACAGCCGCCACGGCAGCCCTTCTGGTGGCGGCATGGCACCACCATCGGTCAACCGCCCGCTGGATCCCCGCCGCTTTCACGGCGCTCGCCCTGCTGCCCTGGCTGGCCGCGCCACTGCTCAACCTGGCGCAATGGACCCAGCCCGACGGCGATCCGCTATCGGTGGCGGCCGTCCAGGGCAACATCTCCCAGCATGACAAATGGGACCCGGCCATGCTCCGGAAACAGATCCGGATCTACCGGGAGCTCACGGAGCCCCTCTGGGGCCGGGACCTCATTCTCTGGCCTGAAACCGCCCTGCCCGCCACCCAGGGACAGGCCGTCCAGGTATTGGATGCCCTCGAAAGCCGCGCCTTTGCGAACGGCACCACCCTGATCACCGGCCTGCCCTGGTACGGTAACAGCCGGCACTATCCAGAGCCGGTGTTCCATAACAGCCTGATGACTGTGGGACCCGGACAGGGCACCTATCACAAGCAACGGCTCGTTCCTTTCGGTGAGTACGTGCCGTTTGAGTCACTGCTGAGGGGCACCCTCCAGTTCCTGAGCCTGCCCATGTCGGTTTTCCGGCCCGGCCCGGAAAACCAGCCGCCGCTACGGTTCCAGGATGTCAGCACCCACCCGGCCATCTGTTATGAAATTGCTTATGCGGATTTCGTCGCCCAGCAAGCGGCGGACACCAGCTTCCTGACCACCGTGAGCAACGATGCCTGGTTCGGGCATTCCCTGGGCCCCTTCCAGCATCACCAGATTGCGCGCATGCGCGCCCTGGAAACCGGCCGGGAACTGCTGCGCAGTACCAACAACGGCCTAACCTCGATTGTTGACCGGCAAGGCCGGATCCGCGCCCAGGCCAGGCACTATGAACGGGATGTTCTGAAAGGAGAGATCCAACCGGTAACAGGAACCACGCCTTTCATGGCGACAGGCTCCTGGCCGGTGGTAACGCTGGCGGCCGTGTTGATCGTCTTCGGCCGCCAGCGCCGCAATACCCGTTAAGCGACGAAGGCGACAAGCCCATCAAGGGCCATCAAACCACCCAGAAGTACGCCACCGAGAGCGAGCGCCAGCAGCGCATTCACGGAATACTTAAGGGCTTTGTACTGGCGCCGGTTGGTCTTTTTGAGCTCACGCACCCTGGCCAGAGCCGGAGAAATGCGCGCAAACAGGTTGTTGGCAAAGCCACGCTGGTCGCCATCCATGTTGGGCACGACCGTCAGGCGCATCAGGCCCTTGTAGAAGAAATTGATCACCCGCCCCAGCAACCAGGTGGGCCGCTCCACGTCACACATCAGGATGAGCCGGTACTGGTCCGCGTCGTTGTGGGCATAGTGGAGGTAGGTCTCGTCAAAAATCAGGTCGTCCCCGTCCCGCCAGGAATAGTCCCTGCCATCGATGTTGATGTAGCAGCGATCATCATTCGGGGTTGCCAGGCCCAGGTGATAGCGCAGCGAACAGGCCACCGGGTCCGCGTGGCGCGTAAGCTGGGAGCCCACCGGCAGGATCGAGAACATCGCTCCGTTCACCGACGGTACCTGATCCAGGATCTTCAGCGTTTCCGGGCAACTCGATTGTGCCGAGTTGTGCTTGGTGCCGTACCACTTGAGGTAGAACTTGCTCCAGCCGTACTTCTGGAAGGTGCGGAAGCCGATGTCGTAGTAAGCACTGGAGTCCGGATCACTGGTCTGGTCGAAAACCCGGTCCTCATACAAGCCCAGCGCTTCCTGACGGATGGTTTCCCAGTTGTCCTGGATCACCTGGAGTTCCGGGAACTGCTCCCTGTCCATGATGGGCGCCCGCGCCCGCTTTTTCGTGAACAGGTACAGCAGGCAATTCAGCGGACTGAAGATCGGCCAGCCCTTGCGCCAGTATTCACCAGCGCTCTTATACCGTTCCTGGCCCCGGAAGCGGTACACGTAGACCATGGAGCCCACGACAAAACCAACAATCAACAGAAAAACGGCCAGAGAGACCGACATAGCAACACTCCCAGAATACATGCCTCAATGAAGCATGCATTCTGGGACAGTTAGAGAACTCATTCAAAGAATGCAGGCTCAGACTGTGCTGGGATCCACATCCGGCGTATGCGCCGTGACCCGCTCAAAGTAGTGGGATTCACACCACTCGCACGGCTCCAGGCGCGTGGTTTCCGCCAGTGTTCTCATACGGCCACAGTTCAGGCACCGCAGCACCCCCGCCATGGCCAGCTCACCCGCGAAATAGTGGTCCGGATCCGTATCCTGCAGTTTCTGCTGCAACTCCAGGGTATCCAGCCGGGTAGGGTCGGCAATCGACAACAGGCGATCGACCAGCCAGTCCTCAATCAACTCCAGGTCCACCCGCAGCCACTCGGCCACACCGTCGCCCGTTCCGGAGACAAACCCCAATAGATGGGAGAGATCCCGACGCAGATAAGTCGAGAGCAGGTTGAGCTCATCACGGGTCAGTTCCGTCACCTCCTGCTCAAACTCAACCGCTTCCTCAATCTCCTGCTGCAGCTGTTCCCAGGTACGCTCCTCCGCCTCCGCCAGACGGGACTCCACCCGTTCGAGCATGCGATTATAGGACTTCTCGGCACCGTCACTGAGACGGGGGCGCTGTTTTTCGGCCACGGTTCTCTCCTTATCTTGAATTGGCGATCAGCATGCCTACCTGTCACCTTTTCTCTACGCTAGAATGAGTCCTCTCCCGATGCAACAGCCATTTTTCGATCCGAAAGCATAAGGCACCCGAACCCATGGAAGAGCATTACCGCCCCGACGCCGTCGAACGCAAAGCCCAACAGTACTGGGAAACCAACGATGTCTTCGCGGTACGGGAAGATCCCGGCAAGCCCAAGTACTACTGCCTCTCCATGTTCCCCTACCCCAGTGGCAGACTGCACATGGGGCATGTGCGCAACTACACCATTGGTGATGTGATCGCGCGCTTCCAGCGGATGCAGGGCAAGAACGTACTGCAGCCCATGGGATGGGATGCCTTTGGCCTGCCGGCTGAGAATGCGGCCATCAAGAACCAGTCGGCACCGGCCAGCTGGACGCGGCAGAACATTGAGCACATGAAGACCCAGCTCAAGCGCCTGGGCTTCGGCTACGACTGGCACCGGGAACTGGCCACCTGCGATCCCGAGTATTACCAGTGGGAACAGTGGTTCTTTACCAAGCTCTATGAGAAGGGGCTGGTCTACAAGAAGAACGCCACTGTTAACTGGGACCCGGTTGACCAGACGGTGCTGGCGAATGAACAGGTTGTGGAAGGCCGGGGCTGGCGTTCCGGTGCCGTGGTGGAACAGAAAGAGATTCCCCAATGGTTCGTCCGGATCACCGAGTACGCGGATGAATTGCTGGACGATCTGGACAAGCTCGACGGCTGGCCCGAGCAGGTCAAGGCCATGCAGCGCAACTGGATCGGCCGCTCCGAAGGCGTGGAACTGGACTTTGAAATGGAGGACGGCAGCGAGACCCTGAGGGTCTACACTACCCGTCCGGACACGCTTTACGGCGTCACCTACATGGCCCTGTCCGCGCGCCACCCGGTGGCGGAACAGGCGGCCGAGCGCTCGCGGGAAGTGGCGGATTTCGTCGAGGAATGCCGCAATACGGTCGCCTCCACCGCGGATATGGAGACCATGGAGAAGAAAGGGGTGGAGACCGGGCTCTACGCACTCCACCCGCTGACCGGTGAGCGCGTCCCCGTCTACGTGGCCAACTTTGTGCTGCACGAGTACGGCACCGGTGCCCTCATGGCTGTGCCCGCCCATGATGAGCGCGACCACGAATTTGCCCGCAAGTACGGCATCGCCATCCGCCAGGTGATCAGCCCCAATGACCAACGGGACGTGGATACCTACGAGGAAGCTTTCACCGAAAAAGGCCTCCTGATCAGCTCCGGCCCCTACACCGGGATGAGCTCGGACGAGGCCTTTTCGGCCATTGCACAGGACCTGGAAAAGCGCGGCATCGGGCAACGCAAGACCAACTACCGTTTGCGCGACTGGGGGGTTTCCCGCCAGCGGTACTGGGGCGCGCCCATCCCCATGCTGACGCTTGAAAACGGCGAATCCGCGCCGGTACCGGAAGACGATCTGCCGGTTACACTGCCCGAAGACGTCACCATGGACGGCGTCCAGTCGCCGCTCAAGACCGATCCCGAATGGCCAAAGACCACCTACAACGGGGAACCGGCCTTCCGCGAGACGGACACGTTCGACACCTTCATGGAGTCCTCCTGGTACTTTGCGCGCTTCTGCAGCCCCTGGAAGGACGACGGCATGCTGGACCCCGAGGCGGCCAACTACTGGCTGCCCGTGGACCAGTACATTGGCGGCATCGAGCATGCAATCCTGCACCTGCTGTACGCCCGCTTCTTCCACAAGCTGTTGCGTGATGTCGGCCTGGTCAACAGCGACGAGCCCTTTAACCGTCTGCTGTGCCAGGGCATGGTGCTGGCCGAGACCTGGTATCGGGAAGCAGCCAACGGTGCCACCCAATGGTTCTCGCCCCAGGACGTGGAGGCCGAGTACGATGGCAAGGGCAACGTGGTCAGCGCCACGCTGAAGTCCGACGGCCAGCCGGTCTACCCCGGCGGCGTGACCAAGATGTCCAAGTCCAAGAACAATGGCATCGATCCGCAGGCGATCATTGACCAGTACGGCGCCGACACCGTGCGCCTGTTCATGATGTTCGCTGCTCCGCCCGAGCAGGCCCTGGAATGGTCCGACAGCGGCGTGGAGGGTGCCCACCGCTTCCTGCGCCGGCTCTGGCGCATGGTGCACCAGCACGTCACGGCCGCAAGCACCGGCCATGCCCTGCCCAGCGAGGCGGATGAAAACCAGCAGGCCATGCGCCGCAAAACCCACCAGACCATTGCCAAGGTCACGGACGACTTCAGCCGGCGCCTGACCTTCAACACGGCCATCGCGGCCGTCATGGAGCTGCTGAACGAGGCCGGGCGCTTTGAGGTTCGCGGTGACGGCGACCGCGCCGTGATTCAGGAGGTACTGGAAACCGCCGTGCTGGTCCTGGCGCCCGTGGCGCCGCACATCACGCACGAGCTGTGGCAGGCCCTGGGCCATGACACCGCCGTGGTGGATGCACAATGGCCCGTTGCGGATGAGTCCCTGATGAAAGAAGACCAGATCGAGTTGGTGGTGCAGGTCAATGGCAAGCTGCGCTCGCGCATCCAGGCCGACGCGGAGGCCGAACGCGACCAGCTGGAAGCCCTGGCCCTCGCGGACGACAACGTGCAGCGCTTCATCGCGGATAAGACCGTGCGCAAGGTGGTTGTCGTGCCCGGCAAGCTCGTCAACGTGGTCGCCAACTGATCCGCCGGAGGTCCGCCATGGCGCAGGCCGCCTGGAAATCCCTTCTAACGGTGGCGCTCGCCACCGTTCTCTCCGCCTGCGGTTTCCAGCTTCGGGGCACGGCCATGGTGCCGCAAGCCCTGGCACCGCTGGCCCTTTCCTGCAACCAGGAAGTGCCCGAGCCGGTATGCTCGGGGGTTCGCGACCGGCTTGACCTGTACCAGGTGCGGGCAACCAATGAGCAATCCCCAGCGTACCACCTCACCCTCAGCGGTTATGGCGAACAACGGCGTACCAGCGCCCTGAATGAACGCGCGGCCGCCGCCGAATACGAACTCAGTGCCCGGACAACCATGGAGCTCACCACACAGGACGGTATTCCACTGCTTGCGGAGACCGAGGTAAGCGCCAGCGAGTTCTACCAGGCCGATGAGCAACAGGTGCTTGCGGGAGAACGCGAGCAGAAGGGCATGGAAGGGCTGCTCCAGCAACGGCTGATCCGGCGGATCACGCGCCGGCTGATGCCGTTTACTGAACAGCGCATCCGCCAGCTGCGCCGCGAGCAGGACCGCAGCAAGGACACTAATGAATGAAGGTAAGTCCCGAACAGCTCCCGGACCAGCTTGCCAAACGCCTGGACGCTGCCTACCTGGTAACCGGCGATGAACCGCTTCTGGTCCAGGAGGCCTGTGACCGTATCCGGGAGCGGGCCGTGGCGGAGGGGTACGAGGAGCGTACCGTCTTCCAGACGGATCCACAGTTCGACTGGCAGCAGGTTCATGATGAGGCCCAGGCGCTGTCTCTGTTCGCCAGCCAACGGCGTATCGAAGTGCGCCTGCACAGCGGTAAGCTGGGCAAGGGCCGCGAGGTTCTCGAAGCTTTCGCCAAGGCCCCGCCGGAGGATGTGGTATTGGTCGTGTCCGGTCCCCGCCTCGACAGCAGCGAAACCAGCAAGTCATGGTTCCGGCACTGGCAGAAGGTCGGACTCCATGTCCCCGTCTGGCCGGTGGACCCGGCGGACTTCCCCCGCTGGCTTGCACGCCGCGCCGAGGCCATGGGCCTGAAGCTCACCCGCAACGCCGTGGCCCAGCTCAGTGAGCGCCTGGAAGGCAACCTGCTCGCGGCACACCAGGAACTGGAACGGCTCAGGGTGGTGGCCGGCGACGAGCCCGTGGATGATGCGGTGGCCATTGGCGGCGTTGAGGACAGCAGCCGTTACAATGCCTTCGAGCTCAGTACCGAAGCGCTGTCTGGCAACCGAATCCATGCGCTTCGGATGCTGCGACGCCTGGAGGAGGAAGGCACCAACACACTCGCCATTCTGGGCGTTCTCCAGCGGGACCTGAAGCATCTCACCAACCTCCAGCACAGTCTGCGCCAGGGCAGCAACGCCGCCACCTGGTTCAAGCACAACGGCGTCCGCCAGCCGCCTCTCAGAAAAGCGCTGGAAAAAGCCTCTCGCCGACACAACAGCCATTCCATCAGCAGGGCGTGGCAACAGGCCAGGCAGGTGGACCAGGCCAGCAAGGGCAAGGACCCGGCGCTGCCGCCCTGGTCCGCCCTTGCCGCCCTGATCGAAACGCTCTCCGCTTAGCCGAACTCGGCCTCGTCAAGCGCCATCATGCTGTCGCCCCCATTACGGATGGATTCCGCCAGGGCGACCGATTGCGGCAGGATGCGATCAAAGAAAAAGCGCGCGGTCTTGACCTTACCGCTGTAGAAGCCGGAGGTATCCCCTTCCGCCTTCGGAGCCGCCGCCTGAACCATCCGTACCCAGAGATAGGCTTCGGCGGTAAGCCCGAACAGATCCAGATAGTCCACGGCCGCCGCCCCGACTTCCGCCGGGTTACCGTCCGCCGCCTTGATCACCTTCTCCGTTACGTCGGACAGGCGCTCAAGCGCCGCCGCCAGGGGCTGGGTGAACGCCTGGATCGTCGGGTCGTCCTGATTCGCGTTGATGTAATCCGCAACCTCGTTGGCGAACAGCTCGTAGTACTTGCCGCCATTGGCCACCACCTTGCGCCCCATCAGGTCCATGGCCTGGATGCCATTGGTGCCCTCATAGATCTGGGTGATGCGGGTATCACGCACCAGCTGCTCCTGACCCCACTCGCGGATGTAGCCATGGCCACCATAGACCTGCTGACCAATGACACAGGTATCCAGCGCCCTATCGGTCAGGAAGGCCTTGGCCACCGGCGTCAGCAACGCCACCATGCCATCCGCCTTTTCCTTTGCCTCGGCATCCTCGGCGAACTTGGCCTGGTCCAGCCACTGCGCGACATAGGTGATAAAGGCACGACCGCCCTCGGTGTGGGCTTTCATCTTGAGCAGCATGCGGCGGACATCCGGATGCACGATGATCGGATCCGCTGCCTTGTCCTGGGCCTGGGGTCCGTTGGGGGAACGGCTCTGCAGGCGCTCGCGCGCATAGGCCAGGGCGTGCTGATACGAGGCTTCCGCCGCCCCCACGCCCTGAATGCCCACGCCGAGGCGCTCATAGTTCATCATGGTGAACATCGCCATCAGCCCTTTGTTGGGCTCACCCACGAGCCAGCCGCGGGCATCGTCAAAGTTCATCACGCAGGTGGCCGAGCCGTGGATCCCCATCTTCTCTTCCAGCGAACCACAGGAAACACCATTGTGGGCGCCCAGCGAACCATCCTCGTTCACCTGATACTTCGGCACCAGGAAAAGAGAGATTCCCTTGGGGCCGGCAGGGGCATCCGGCAGTTTGGCGAGCACCAGATGGATGATGTTCTCCGCCATGTCGTGATCGCCCCAGGTGATGAAAATCTTGGTACCGGAGACATTGTAGGAGCCGTCGTCATTGGGCTTGGCCTTGGTCCGGATGATGCCCAGGTCCGTACCCGCGTGCGGCTCGGTCAGGTCCATGGCGCCAGACCAGGTGCCGTCGTACATCCTGGGCAGGTACTTCTCCTTGAGCTCCTCACTGCCATGGGCGTGCAGCGCCAGGCAGGCGCCAGCAGTGAGCATGGGGCAGAGCCCAAAGGCCATGTTGGCCCCCTGCATCATCTCCTCGACCTGACCCACCAGGCTCTTGGGCATGCCCATGCCACCATAGTTCGGGTCACCCCCAAGACCGACCCATCCCCCTTCGGCGAAGGTCTGATAGGCCTCTTTGAAACCATCGGGCGCGGTGACCTCACCATCCTGCCACTGGCAGCCCTGCTCGTCGCCACTCTGGTTGATGGGCGCCAGTGTGCCTGCTGCGATTTTCCCAGCTTCCTCCAGAATGGCGTCCGCTGTTTCCGGGTCCACACTCTCGCTCAGCTCGGGCAGCGATGACCATTGCCTCGGCGCATCAAAAATCTCATTGAGCAGGAAGCGCATATCCTGCAGGGGAGCCTTGTAGTCCGCCATGGATTGATCCTCATGCTGTAAAGTTCTGCGGCGTATTCTACACCGCGCTTTCTCACAGAAAAGCCCGCACGCGGCGGGCTTTTCTGGGTTGACCGGACCTTATTCCTGATCAGAACGCGAAATGTTCCTCCGGCATTTCCATCAGGTTCTCGGCGCCACTGGTCATGGCATCAGCGTGGGCCTTGGCCCGCGGCAGCATGCGCTGGAAGTAGAAGCGCGCGGTCTGGAGCTTGGCCTTGTAGAACGCTTCCTCGGAGGTACCCTCCTGCAGCTTGCGATGGGCAACCTCGGCCATCTCCGCCCAGAGGTAGGCGAGCACCCCATAACCGGAATACATCAGATAATCGTAGGAGGCCGCACCCACCTCTTCACGATTCTTCATGGCCGAAGAACCAAGCTTCATGGTCAGGTCGCCCCACTCTTTGTTGAAGGCCGCCAGTGGTTCGATGAACTCGGCCAGCTCCTTGTTGTCACCATGCTCCTTGCAGAACAGGTGTACTTTCTTGGTGAAGCGCTTGAGGGATTCGCCCTGGGTCATCAGCACCTTACGGCCCAGAAGGTCAAGTGCCTGGATCCCGGTGGTGCCCTCGTAGATCGCACCGATGCGCGCGTCCCGCACGATCTGTTCCATGCCCCACTCGGAGATGTAGCCGTGACCGCCGTAGACCTGAACGCCCAGGTTGGCAGCCTCGATACCGGTCTCCGTGAGGAACGCCTTGGCGATCGGCGTCAGGAAGCTCAGGAGCTCATCGGCCTCCTTGCGTGCTTCAGGGTCTTCACTGCGCGTGGTGATGTCCGCCTGTTGAGCCGCGTAGTAGATCAGGGCACGCCCGCCTTCAGCCAGCGCCTTCTGGGTCATCAGCATCCGGCGCACGTCCGGGTGCACGATGATCGGGTCCGCCTTGCCTTCCGGGTTTTTCGCGCCGGAAAGCGCCCGCATGGCCTGACGCTCCCTGGCATACTCAAGGGAACCCTGGAAGGACAGTTCAGCGGAGCCCAGCCCCTGGATCGCGGTGCCGATACGGGCAATGTTCATGAAGGTGAACATGTAGCTCAGCCCCTTGTGCGGCTCGCCAATCAGGTAGCCGATGGCCTCGTCAAAGTTGAGGACGCAGGTGGCGTTGCCGTGGATGCCCATCTTCTCCTCAATGGAGCCCACGGAGACGGCGTTGCGCTCGCCGGGATTGCCATTGGCATCGGGAATGAACTTGGGCACGACGAACACGGAGATACCCTTGGTCCCTTCAGGGGCATCCGGCAGCCGGGCCAGTACCAGGTGGATGATGTTCTCTGCCATGTCATGGTCGCCGGCGGAGATGAAGATCTTCTCGCCGGAAATGCGATAGCTGCCATCGGCATTGGGCTGCGCCTTGGAGCGCAGGATGCCCAGGTCGGAACCACAGTGGGATTCGGTCAGGCACATGGTACCCGTCCACTCACCACTGATCATCTTGGGCAGATAGGTCTGCTTCTGCTCCTCAGAGCCGTGAGCCTCCAGCGTGGACATGCAACCATGGCTCAGCCCCGGATACATCCCAAAGGACCAGTTGGCGGTGCCCACCATTTCGCTCATCACCATGGAAAGCGAATTCGGGAGCCCCTGGCCACCCAGCTCCACATCACCAGTCATGGAGGGCCAGCCACCTTCAATGTACTGCTGGTAGGCTTCCTTGAAGCCGCTCGGCGTTTTCACTTCACCGTTTTCCAGCTGGCAGCCCTCATTATCGCCGGTCTGGTTCAGGGGCGACAGGACCTCCTCACAAAAGCGGGCGCCTTCCTGGATAATGGCATCCACCATGTCCGGGGTGGCTTCCTCGCCGCCGGGAATGTGCTGGTAATGCGTCTCAGCGTCCAGAAGTTCATTCATGACAAACTGGATGTCACGCAGCGGGGCTCTGTACTGGGGCATGGTTTTCGACCTCGGTTCATGCAATTAAACGGGTGTTTGAAACATACGTTTGGGCCGGGTCTGATGTCAAGGGACACAGCCACCAGGAACACATTTTGCCGAGCAAGGGAGGGATTCAGGCTATGGCGCTGAAACGGGGTTCAGCATTGAGGGGATCGGTGGAATCCAGGGAAGGCATATCATCCACATCCCGGAAAAGGTTCACCCGGGCATCGCCATCACCGGAGCGTCCAGACGGAGAGGCCTGCGTTTCCCCTGTTGGACCGGGGCTGTCATCCCCCTCCTTCTGGCTACTGGAACGCAGCTCTGACTGTGCCTGGAGCAGCTGGCGGGTTGCCTCCTGGGCCACGCTTAGATCCTGGGGAGAGGGATCGGCCGGTGCCAGCGCAGCGGAGCGGACGGTGCGCATCTTGCTGATTGTGGCCCTGGGATCATCGCGAACGGGGCTGGTATCAATGGAAACCTGCCCGCCCACGGCATAGAGCTGCCCCTCCGGTCCACGCTGATAGGTGTACGTCGGCGCGCCAGCGTACTGGCCGCCCACCACCTGGTGAGCCTGTTCATGCTGGCGCACCTCCCGGTCACGGCCACGCAGCTCCTGAATTACCGAGTCCTCCTCCGGAGTAGGTCTCTCTGATCCCTGCTCCGGATCTTCACGGTTCCCCTGGCTGGCCTCCTGCCCGCGCTCTTGCTGGTTCCCGCTGCGAGCGGACCCCGGACGTTGCGAGTCCGCGCTATTGCCCTCAGAGGAAGGGTTCGAACTCTGTTGCTGCGGGGACTGCTGGCCTCCCTGCTCACTGATGGAAACCTGAACGCCCGCACCGCCATCGCTGTCTTTGCTGCGGGGCGCGGTGGGATCAGGCTTAGGAACTGGCGTTGTACTGACGGATTGCGTGGAAGCGACTAAAGAGCCGTCAGCACTGGACGAAAGGGGCCGTGGCACAGCGCTGGCAGCTGCACCTGGGGTTGCGTTGCTGCGGGTTACAGCACCGCCGCCATTAGTGATTGCTGGCTGTATGGATGTAAGCTGCACGGCAATTCCATTCCGGATTCAGGCACGTTCATCGAGCAGCGTCCCCACCATCTCGTCCGCTGTCCGAACCACTTCAACCGAGGCTTCCGCATTGCGCTGATTGACCTTCAGATCCACCAGAGACTCCGCAAGGCCGTCACTGTTAGCACCGGCTTTACTCGACGCAACCTCCTGAGCAGGGGCGTCCGTGGTCCCCGTCCGCGCAATGCGCCCAGCCGCCTCCTGCATGCCCTTTTGAGCATTCTGGACGCCGTTCACACCTAAGGACATCGCATTACTGATCACGGGCCCACCTCACGCCCAGAGTATTCACATGCATTACACCACAGCAGTGTTCAATTTTCAAACAGCGGCATAAGATCCCAGCCTAATGGTCTGGCAAAGGTAAAGAGAGATGGCGCGCGGCTTCCTCCGCCATAGCCTCCATCTGTTCAGATGCCAGCCAGGGCACGCGCCCCATGCAGGGAGCCGGCATGCGCTCGCACAGCGTGTTGAAGGTGTCTTCCTCGCGCGCCATAGGCTCCGGCGTACAACGGTTGGCAATCCACCCCGCCAGGCGGCAGCCGTCACGCTGGATCGCATCGGCACTAAGCAGGGCATGGTTGATCGCCCCGAGACGAAGTCCGACCACCAGGATCACGGGCAGCTGCAGTTCCTTCACCAGATCCGTCCAGGTTTCATGATCATTGAGAGGTACCCGCCAGCCACCAGCGCCCTCCACCAGGAAAAGGTCCGCCGGTCGCGTCATGGCACCCCGGCAGAAACCCGCCAGGCGCCCTGCGCTGACCTGGCGCCCGGCTTCCCGGGCCGCCACGTGCGGCGCGATCGCTGGCTCCAATGCCACCGGGTTAATGGTTTCATACGCCATGGATTCAGTCATCGCTCCGGACAGCGCCAGGGCATCCGCGTTGCGCAGCCCCTCTGGTGTCCGTTCACACCCCGAGGCCAGCGGCTTCATCGCCCGGGTACGGAGTCCATTGCGAGCAGCCAGGCGCAGCAGCCCCGTGCTGACGATGGTTTTACCGGAATCGGTGTCAGTACCTGTCACAAAGAAGGATTGTCTTGGCATCAGCGTTACACAACGAGTGGGGGTTATTGGCCGGGGCCGGTAAGGTGAACATAGGCCACTTGCCAGGTTGCGGGCACACCATGGCCGGGGTCCCGATGGCGGTTATAGGCCCGGCGCATGGCCTTCAGGCGCCCTGGCCCGAGCGCGCCGCGATGACGCTGTTCATCCTTATAGCGGGCGCCCAGCGTCTTGAGCTCACCCAGCAGCGCCATCACATCGGGGTACCAGAGAACCAGTGGTTCCACATCAACGGTCACCCCTTCAAAGCCGGCGGCCAGCCGCGTTTCCAGTTCCGCTGGCGTCAGGAAACGATTGACATGGCGCCGCCCTGGGTCGGCCTCCGCCCAGGCGGCCTCAAGCTCGGTCAGCGTTCCGTCCACCAACGTCGCCAGATGGGCCTCGCCGCCCGGTCGGAGTAACCGGGCCATCTCCTGGGCAACGGCACTGGTGTCTTCGCACCACTGGATCATCAGGCTGGAGTGGAGCCAGTCCAAGCTGCCCGAGGCCAGTGGCAGGTTGGCCGCATCAGCTACCAGCCAACGCGCGTTCACGCTCCGGTGCGAGCGCGCATAGTCGATCATGCCAGGCGACAGATCGGCAGCGATTAACTCAGCCGGCGCCAACGCTTCAGCCAGTCTGGGCAGGCTGAAACCGGTACCGCAGCCAAGGTCCAGCCCAACGCCCCCCACTGGAGGGTCCATACGAGCCAGCAGGTTCAGGGCCACACGCTGCTGCAAGCGTGCCGCCTCGTCATAGCTGTGAGCCGCGGCCCCGAAATCCTCTGAGACCCGGTGGCGACTGACTTGATTGGCCTGGGGGGCATTCATGGGGTCAACGACTCCAACGTCTTACTGATCCAATCCGTCACGCCTGGGACGGTCCCCGGCCAATGGCAGGCCTCAGCTGCCAGATGGTACCGCTCACCGGCGAGCCCAAGCGCCCCTGGCACCGAGGCGTTCACCAGCGCATCCCGGGCACCAAAGAGATGCCGGGCCCAGGCACCTGCCTGTTGCCACAACGCCCGCTGATCCAGTGCTGCCAGCCATTCAAGGCTGTTCACCAGCCCCCGTTCATAGTCGGGCGTGAGGGCCGGCCAATCCTGAGCCTGCAATTCCCGCCGAACTGTTCTCGGAGAAGGAGCACCCTGGCTCACCAGCGCACAGAAGCGCCCCAGGGTCTGCTCCACATCCGCCAGGACGCCCTCCCGGAAACCACGGAACTCGGCCTCCGCCATACCGGTGGGCCAACCCGGAGCCTCCAGGAAGCAGGGTGTGGAACAGAGCGTGATGACACCTCCAACCCTGTCGGAAAACCGTTCGCGCGCCGCCATTGCGACCTGCCCGCCCAGGGACCATCCGAGCCAGGGTACCCCCCAAGGTACCGTTTCCATGACAGCCGCCAGCGCCGCATGGAGATCGCCATGCCTGGCCGCCATGCTGGTGGGATCCAGTATCACCGGCTCTACCCCCTCGGGCAGCAAGGCACAAAGTGGCGAGGCGGGGATGCCCCAACCACCGACGACCACCACCTGCCTCATGCGACCCCCGATTCACTGCGCGCGGCCTTGAGTGCCTCCAGCAGGCGCTCCATGTGTTCATCCGTATGGCTGGCGCTGAAAGTGAAGCGCAGACGTGCCTCGCCCTGGGGGACCGTAGGCGGACGAATCGCCGGTACCAGGATATCCCGCCGCGCCAAAGCCTCACTCAGCGCCATGGCCCGCTCCGAGGGCCCCACGATCAGGGGCTGTATCGGCGTCCAGGACTCCATCAACCGGTAACCGAGGGCTGCTGCTTCGTCCCGGAACCAGGCCACCAGCTTCGCCAGCCGCTCCCGCCGCCAGCCCTCTTCCCGGCACAGTTCCAGGCTGCGCAGGGTGGCGGCCGCCATTGCCGGTGGCATGGCCGTCGTGTAGATGTAGGTCCGGGCCTTCTGGAACAGGTAATCCACAAAGGCGCGGGAACCGGCAACAAAGGCACCGCCAACGCCCAGCGCCTTGCCCAGGGTTCCCACGAGTATGGGGACGGCGGACTGGTCCAGCCCCCGGACCTCGGCAATGCCGCCACCACTGCTGCCCAGCACACCCAGGCCATGGGCATCATCCACCATCAGCGGCACGCCCCGCTCGCGACAGAGAGCGGACAGGCCATCCAGCGGCGCCAGGTCGCCGTCCATGCTGAACACACCATCGGTTGCGACCAGCGCACAGCGCTCGTCCGCATCAAGCATGCGCGCGGCAGCATTGGTATCCGCATGGGTATAGCGCTTCAGGCGGGCGTCCGCAAGACGCGCACCATCAAGCAGCGAGGCGTGGTTGAGCCGGTCCTGGAGGATCACGTCATGGCGGCCGGCCATGGCGGCGATCACGCCCAGGTTGGCCATGTAGCCGGTGGAGAACAGGGCGGCTGCTTCACGGCCTGTATGGGCCGCCAGGGCTTCTTCAAGCTGGTGATGGCAACGGTGGTGGCCGCTGACCATATGCGAGGCACCGGCCCCCACACCATACTTGTACGCCGCCTGGGCAAGGGCCTCGGTCACCCCCGGATGACTGGCAAGCCCCAGGTAATCATTGCTGCAGAACGCCAGCATTCGCCGACCATCCACAACGATCTCCGGGCCCTGGGCAGAATCCAGGACCCGGCGCTCCCGCAGCAGCCCCTGCTGCCGCAGCGCTTCGAGCTCCGCGTCGTAATCAGGCATTAGCCGCGTCATAGAACAGGGCACTTTGGCGTTCCTGCTCCATGCGGCGGCTCAGCTCCTCGGCTTCATCCTCGTCCGAGCGGTGTGTTGCCAGCGGCTCCGGCACAATTCCCAGGCGCCGGAACAGGGCTCGGTCCTGCTCGGCCTGCGGATTGTCCGTGGTCAGGAGCTGGTCACCGTAGAAGATGGAATTGGCACCGGCCATGAAGCACAGCGCCTGCATCTGGTCGTTCATGTCCTCACGGCCTGCGGACAGGCGCACATGGCTCTTCGGCATCAGGATGCGCGCTACCGCGATGGTCCGTACAAACTCGAAGGGATCCATATCCTCAACGTCTTCCAGGGGCGTGCCCGGCACCTTGATCAGCATGTTAATGGGGACGCTTTCCGGGTGATCCGGCAGGTTGGCCAGCTGCAGCAACAGCCCCGCCCGGTCATCCTCATCCTCGCCCATTCCCATGATACCGCCGCAACAGACCTTCATGCCGGCCTTACGCACGTTATCCAGGGTATCCAGGCGTTCCTGATACGTCCGGGTGGTAATGATCTGGTTGTAATAACGCTCGGAGGTATCAAGGTTGTGGTTGTAATAGTCGAGACCCGCCTCCGCAAGCTCACCAGCCTGGTCCTCGGTGAGCATACCCAGGGTCATGCAGGTCTCAAGGCCCATCTCCTTCACGCCACGGACCATCTCCAGCACATGCGGCATATCCTTCTTGGTGGGACTGCGCCAGGCCGCGCCCATGCAGAAGCGGGTGGCACCAGTGTCCTTGGCGGCCTTCGCCTGTTCCAGAACCTTCTCCACCTGCATCAGCTTCTCTTTCTCAAGACCGGTATTGTAGTGACCGCTCTGCGGGCAATACATACAGTCTTCAGGGCAGGCGCCGGTCTTGATGGACAGCAGCGTGGAAACCTGCACTTCATTGGGATCGAACCACTGGCGGTGCACCTGTTGGGCCCGGAAAACCAGGTCATTGAATGGCATATCCAGAAGTTCACGGACCTCCTTGAGGGTCCAGTCGTGACGGATGGCATCGGAAGCGGTCATACTGGTGTCCTTATTCCTGCTGATCGATGGTCTGCCACACGGAGGTGCCCAGACGAATGAAAACCATGATAAGGATGGCCGGACGGCTGTCAACCAGAGCAACCAGACTGGTTAACAAGGGTAACACAGACCGGTTCCGCCTGAGCCGCTGCGTCATCTGCCTGGGCCCGGATGAGAGCCACGGGCTCTGCCACGCCTGCTTGCGCGATCTGCCAGGGACCCGCCCCTGTTGTGAACGCTGCGCCCTGCCACTGTCCATTGGGGAACGCGGCGCCAGCCTGTGCCAGCAGTGCACCCGTACCGACCCGCCGCAGGACCTCAGCCGCATCCCCTGGCGTTACGAGTGCCCGGTGGATCGGATGATCCAGAACTATAAATATCACGGTGCCCGCGCCCAGGGGGCCGCGCTCGCCCGCAACTGGCTGGCAGCCTGCGGCACGCCCGAAACCCTGCCCCAGGCGCTGATTCCGGCCCCCATGGACAAGCGCCGACTGCGCGAGCGCGGCTTCAGCCAGACGGGCGAACTGGCGGACTGGTTCAGCCGCGCTACAGGCATTCCCGTACTGGCAGACCGGCTAAGGCGCCATCCTGGCTATCAGGCCCAGGCCAACCTTTCGCGCTCTGAGCGCCGGCGCAACCTCCAGGAGGCATTTTTTGTTTCCAACGGCAATGATCTACCAGCCCATGCGGCGCTGGTAGAGGACGTGGTCACTACCGGCGCCACGGCGGAGGCCATGGGCCACTGCCTACGCGAAGCCGGCGTTCGGCGGCTGGAGGTCTGGGCACTTGCGAGAACGCCGTAAACATTATGCCAGCCGCTCAAGAACCCGGTCGGCAAGCGCCAGAGAGGCGGTCAGCCCGGGGGACTCGATACCGAACAGATTCACAACGCCGCTCAGTCCATGCGTTTGCGGCCCCTGGATGCAGAAATCCGCGGGTGGGTCGTCCGGCCCATGGATGCGGGGCCGAACGCCCGCGTAGGCCGGCGTGAGACGCCCAGGCTCCATCGCTGGCCACCACCGTTGGACCGCACTGGCAAACGCGGGTGCCAATGATTCCGGCACGGACCACTCCAGCTCATCCACCCAGTGCGCATCCGGACCAAAGCGCGCCTGTCCGGCCATGTCCAGAGTAAGGTGAACGCCCAGGCCACCGGCTGCCGGCAGCGGATAAATCAGGTGCTTAAAGGGATGACGACCGCTGTAGGCAAAATAATGTCCCTTGGTAAACCACTGCCGGGGTAGCGCTTCAGAGGGCAGCCCTTCCCAGCGACGCGCCAGCGGCACCGCCCCAAGTCCGCCGGCATTCACCACGACCTCGGCGCTGAGTTCACAGGGATCATCGCCACCAACCTGAATCCGATGGCGCCCCTGCACGCTCTCGATGCGCTCCACCGGCGCCCGCCGCACCAGCCAGCCCCCATGAGCCTCCAGGTCTCCCTGAAGCGCCCTCATGTAGGCATGAGCATCCACAATGCCACTCATTGGCGATGCCAGCGCCGCCACGGCCTCCAGCTCCGGTTCCTCCCGGCGCTCCCGGCTGCCAAGCCATTCCAGAGCCACATCATTGTCCGCCGCATTGCCCTGCAGCCGCTCCAGGGCCGGGATTTCCTCCTCGCTGACGGCAACCAGCCACTTGCCACAGCGTTGATGGGGCACACCATGACGCTCACAGAAGTGATACAGCCGGTCACGACCCTCACGGCACAGAACGGCCTTAAGCGATCCCGGCGGGTAATAGATCCCCGCATGGATCACTTCACTGTTACGCGAGGAGGTCTCCTCACCCGGGAGAGCGTTGCGTTCCAGCACCAGGACCTCATGCCCGGCCCTGGCCAACGCCCGGCCCACGGCCAGCCCTACCACCCCCGCACCGATAACAACCGCATCAACCTGCTCGGAATCCATGATCAAAGGATACCAGTCAGGGCTCTGATTGAAACGCCCAACCGGTTATACTGGGGCCGAGTTCACTCACTGGGGGAAGCATGCCGGATACCCACCCGCTCACCGCGACCGCGGTCGCTGCAACGCCGCTCACCGCAGCGGGAGGCGGTTAATCCATGGAGACAATGGCGCACCCCTACCAGCACCTCACGCCCAGCCTGGTTCTGGATGCGGTTGAGGCCTGTGGCTTTCCGGTCAATGGCCGGCTCTTCCCGCTCAACTCCTATGAAAACCGGGTCTATCAGGTGGGGGTCGACGACCGCCAGCCCGTGATCGCCAAGTTCTACCGCCCCGGACGCTGGTCGCGCGCTCAGCTGGAAGAAGAGCACGGTTTCGTGGCCGAACTGGAAGCCGCTGAAATCCCAGTGGTTGGCGCCATGCCCATGCCCAACGGCGGGTATCTCGCGGACTACGGCGGGTTCACGCTCGCGCTCTACCCACAGCGCGGTGGCCAGGCCCCAGACATCACCATGCCGGATACCCTCTTCCGTATCGGCCAGTGGCTCGGCGGCATCCATCAAGTGGGCGCGCGCGCCGATTTCGAGCACCGCCCCACCATTGACCCGGTGCGGATGATTGAGGAGGGCCACCGGTACGTTCTGGACGCCGGCTTTGTCCCGGACGATCTGCAGCCAGCGTACCGAAGCCTGATCCCGGATCTTCTGGACGCAATCAAGAGGTGCCAGGAACGCGCCGGCGATGTGACCCTCCAGCGGCTGCATGGGGACTGCCACCTTGGTAACATTCTGATGCGCGAGGAACAGCTGCTGTTTGTGGATTTTGACGATGCCCGCCAGGGCCCCGCCATCCAGGACATCTGGCTGATGCTCAGCGGTGATGCCGAGGAACAGCGCTCACAGCTGGGCGAACTTATTGAGGGGTATGAGCAGTTCAACACCTTCAACCCGGCGGAATGCCACCTGATTGAACCGTTGCGCACCATGCGACTGATCAATCAGGCGGCCTGGCTGGCCTGGCGGTGGGATGACCCCACTTTCCCCATGCACTTCCCCTGGTTCGGCCAGGACCGGTTCTGGTCGGACCACATCCTGATGCTGCGCGAACAGCTCGCCAACCTGCAGCAGCCACCCGTAAGGCCGCCCGGCCCCTGACAGCGCAAACGACCAACGGAAACCGCAGCATGAATGACCCAACCGGCCGCTTCGATACCGAGACCGATGCCGTTTACGCCGGCACCAGCACCTCTGATGACCCTTTCCGGTTTGATGAGGCGGTGGCACGCGTTTTTCCGGACATGATCCGGCGCTCGGTGCCCGGCTATACCACCATCGTGCCCATGATTGGCATCATTGCCGCCCGCTTCGCGCGTCCGCACACCACGCTTTACGATCTGGGGTGCTCACTGGGCGCTGTGAGCCTGGCCATGCGCCACAGCGTCAAGGCCGAAGGCACACGCATCGTGGCCGTGGATAACGCGGCCTCAATGATCGAGCGCTGCCGCCATTACGTCGCCCTGGACGATGGCCAGCTGCCGGTAGCGCTGCAATGCGCGGACATCCGCAGCATCGACTACCAGCCCGCCAGCGTTGTGGCGCTGAACTTCACGCTCCAGTTCCTGCCCCCACAAGAGCGGGATACGTTGCTACACCGACTCTGCCAGGCGCTGGCGCCGGGCGGCGTACTGGTGCTTTCGGAAAAGGTCGCCTTCGAGGATCCGGCGGAACAGTCCCTTCTTGAAAACCTCCACCTGGATTTCAAGCGCGCCCAGGGCTATTCCGAGATGGAGATCAGCCGTAAGCGCAACGCACTGGAACAGGTGCTGATTCCAGAGACTATTGCCACCCACAGACAGCGCCTTCAGCACGCCGGCTTCGAGCAGGTCACTCTCTGGCACCAGTCGTTGAACTTTGTCTCCATGATGGCCGTGGCACCGGAGGGCACCCCATGAACCAGACGCTCAACTGGCGGGAGGAATACGCCAACCTCCTTGAATGGCTCCGCGCCACCGGTCGGGACCAGTGGCGGCACCAGCTGGAACAGCGCCTGAGCACTGTTTTCGAAACCCATCCCCATGGCGATCTGCCACGCTGGCTGGCGGCCCTCGACCAGCTACCACCGGTTGCTGGCGTGGAAGCTGAGCTGGATCAGGCAACGGTCACCCTCAGCGCCCCGGCACCGCTTGATGATGCCCGCCAACGATCACTGGAAGAGGGCCTGAAAGGGCTCATGCCCTGGCGTAAGGGCCCCTATTCCTTCTTCGGGACTCCCATCGACACCGAGTGGCGTTCCGACTGGAAATGGGAGCGTGTCCGGCCCGGGCTGAGCGATCTTCGGGACCGCACCGTCCTCGATGTAGGCTGCGGTTCCGGCTACCACTGCTGGCGGATTCTGGGTGCGGGTGCCTGCCGCGTCGTTGGCATCGACCCGGGCATGCTGTTCCTGGTGCAGTTCCAGGCGGTACGCGGTTATCTGGATGACCCGCCGGCCCACCTCCTGCCCCAGCGGCTGGAAGACCTGCCCCACCAGCTGCAGCTTTTCGACACCACCCTGTCACTGGGAGTTCTCTATCACCGGCGCTCGCCCATTGACCACCTTTTGGAGCTCAAGGGAACCCTCAAGCCGGGTGGGGAACTGGTGCTGGAGACTCTGGTCATCGAGGGGGAACTGGGTGAGACACTCATGCCGGAAGACCGTTACGCACGCATGCGCAATGTCTGGTTCATTCCCAGCGTGCCCACCCTGGAGCGCTGGCTCCATCGCGCCGGCTACAAAGCGATTGAGTGTGTGGATGTAACCCGCACGACCACGGCCGAACAACGCGCCACCGAATGGATGCAGTTCCAGTCACTGCCCGACTTCCTGGATCCAGCCAATGAACACCGCACCATTGAGGGCTACCCGGCACCCCGCCGGGCCACCCTCGTGGCCCGCAAACCTGCCTGAAGCTCAGGCGTTGAAGGGATGCCTCAGGGTGACGGTCTCGACCCGGTCGGGTCCGGTTGAGATCACGTCGATCGGTGCCTCGATCTGCTCTTCCAGAAAGCGGATATAGTTGCGGGCATTCTCCGGCAGCTGATCAATGGAGGTGATGCCCGAGGTGCTCTCGGACCAACCCGGCAGGCTCTCGTAGACGGGTTGAATGGCGTCGTACTGTGCGCCCCGGATCGGCGGCCGGGTAACGCGGCCCTCGCGGGTGATGTAGCCCACGCAGACTTTCACTTCATCCAATCCATCCAAGACATCCAGCTTGGTCAGGCAGATGCCGGAAACACTGTTGACCTGGATGGCGTGGCGCAGCGCCACGGCGTCGAACCAGCCGCAGCGGCGGGCCCGGCCCGTGGTGGTCCCGAACTCATGACCCTGGCGCGCCAGATGCTCGCCACAGGCATCGGACAGCTCGGTCGGAAAGGGACCGGAGCCAACCCGGGTGGTATAGGCCTTGGTAATGCCCAGGATGTAATCCAGGTACTGCGGACCAAAACCGGTCCCCGTGGCTGCGCCCCCAGCCGTGGTGTTCGAGGAGGTCACGAACGGATAGGTGCCGTGATCGATATCCAGGAGCGCCCCCTGGGCCCCCTCAAACAGGATATGCTCACCGCGCTTGCGCAGATCATGGAGCATGTCCGTCACGTCCGCGGCCATGGGCAGCAGTTGCTCGGCATACCCCCGGAATTGCTGGAGGGTCGCCTCCACATCCACAGGAGACTCCCCGTAATACTCGGTCAGCACGAAGTTGTGATAGGCCATGAGCTCCCGCAAACCGCGCTCGAACGCCTCTGAATCCGCGAGATCCCCAAAGCGCAGCCCCTGGCGGGAGACCTTGTCCTCATAGGCGGGTCCGATACCACGCCCGGTGGTGCCGATGCAGTCCTTGCCGCGGGCCCGCTCACGAGCCTGGTCCAGGCGCTCGTGGGTGGGCAGGATCAATGGGCAAGCCTCGCTCACGCGGAGCCGCGAGCGCACATCCACGCCCCTGGCCTCCAGCTTCTGGATCTCTTCAAGCAGAGCATCCAGCGCCAGCACGACCCCATTGCCGATCATGCAGGTGACATGCTTGCGGAGAATACCAGAGGGAATCAGGTGAAGCGCTGTGGTCTCACCATCAATCACCAGTGTGTGGCCGGCATTGTGCCCGCCCTGGAAGCGCGCGACAGCAGACACTTCCTCGGTGAGCAGATCCACGATCTTGCCCTTGCCTTCGTCACCCCACTGGGTGCCCAGCACTACGACGTTCTTACCCATGAATGGCTCGCTGATTCCTGCAGAAACTCATGATTGACGTTCGCGCCGCTGTGGCTACAGCGGCACCACCTGCCAGTCTCCATCCCGCCAGACCAGCTGGCGATCGCACCCGGGCGGTACCCGGTCACTGGCTTCGTCATCCAGTTGCTGGATGACGGTTTCACTCTGGCGAAGCTCGCTGATGCGCTGGCGGAGTGCCGCATCAGAGCCGGCCGGCGCCACGATAGCGCCAGCGCCACTAACACAGGAGCGCCGCCCCGCATCCAGAAGCCGGTTGAGATCGGCACTGAACCCCGTCGCTGGCCTTGCACGACCGAAGTCCTCGCCAACGGCATCGTAGCGCCCGCCCTGGGCGAGCGCCTCCTCCTGTCCTGGCGTATAGGCCGCAAACACAAGGCCCGTATGGTAGTTGTAGCCACGCAATTCGCTGAAATCGAAGCCAACGGCGACGTCTGGATGGCGATCACGCACCCGCTGGGCAGTCTGCTCCAGCTGATTGATGGCTTCGAGGACTGGCGCCGGGGCATTGGCCAGCCGTTGACGGGCGGCTTCCGGCACTTCCTCACCGCCGGTGAGTCGGCCCAGGTCGCGCAGCATGGCTCGCGCCGAGCCGGCTTCAGCACTCCCCAGCAGTTCGTCCAGCTCCGGGATGGCGCAGCGACGCAGTGCATCGAAAACCCGCTGCTCCAGGTCAGCGCCCAGAGCGGCCTGCTCCGCCAGGCACTGGAAGATGCCTACATGAGCCATATCCAGATGCACAGTTTCAACGCCGGCCGCCGTCAGCGTCTCCAGCATCAGGTCGATGATCTCCTGATCGGCGCCACTACTGCGGCTTCCGAAGAGCTCGCAGCCCACCTGCAACGGGGTACGGTTGGCCAGCATACTGGTGGGCCGTGCGTGCAGTACATGACCGGCATAGCAAAGGCGGGTAACACCCTCGCGACGCAGACTGTGGGCATCCATCCGAGCCGCTTGCGGGGTCATGTCCGCACGCACGCCCATCATACGGCCGGTCAACTGGTCGGTAAGCTTGAACGTCTGCAGGTCCAGATCGTTCCCCGTACCCGTCAACAACGACTGCAGATACTCGATCATCGGCGGGATAATAAGCTCGAAGCCCCAGCGCCGATAGGTATCTATCAGCTCCCGGCGCAAAGCCTCAACTCTCTGGGCCCGGGGTGGCAGCACATCGGCCACGCCATCGGGCAGTAACCATCGATCAGACGTACTCATGACGCTTGAATCCGTGATTAGTTGACTGACTGAACAGGAACGTCTTCAGTGGCCCTGGTCACCTAGCGAGCAACATAAAGCAGGATCACACCGACCAGCATGCTCGCAAAGCCCGCCCAGCGCATACTCGAGGGCGCCACCTGGGCCAGGAACTCAACCAGCCGCTGCCATCGCTGGGGATACAGGAACGGCATGATGCCCTCAATAATGAACACCAGCGCCAACGCTGTCAGCAGATCCTGCCACATGGCAATACCGGGCACCGTCTGGGGTTATTACAAAGCCGCAATTCTACGCCCTAAAGGTCCACAAAAAAACCGGAGCCGCGGCTCCGGTTTATAGGGCAATCCAGGCCACTTCCTATTGCGTGCCCTCCGTCCCCTTGAGCAGATCCAGGAACTGGCTCTGGGAATCCATGACGAACATGTCCTTGCGGCTGCTGAAGGTTGACCGATAGGCCTCCAGCGTCCGGTAAAGCTCGTAGAAATCCTCATTACGACCATAGGCGTCGGCATAGATGCTGGCCGCTTTGCCGTCGCCCTTACCCCGGACTTCCTGGGCCTTGCGGTTCGCCTCCGCCAGCAGCACAGTCACCTGTCGATCCGCCTCCGCGCGCAACGCTTCGGCCTTCTCACGTCCACGGGAACGGTATTCCTGAGCCTCCGCCTGGCGCTCGGTCCGCATGCGCCTGTGTACCGTCTTGCTCACCTCCTGAGGCAACTCGATACCCTTGATCCGGATATCGATGACACGGATCCCAAATTCCTCCTTGGTCATCTCATTCACGTCGTCGGTAATCTGGGCCATCAATTCATCCCTTGACCCCGATACCACCTCGGTCATATTACGAACACCGAACTGGTCCCGCAGTCCATTCTCAATCCGCGAGCCCAACAACTCCTCGGCCTGGGCCTCACGGCCACCGGTTGCACGATAGAAGTCAGCCACATCCTGAATCTGCCATGTGACATAGGAGTCCACATCAAGCGGCTTTTTCTCAATGGTGAGATAACGCTGGGGCTCAATGTTCTGCGTCAGGATCCGCGTATCAAATTCACGGGCGGTTTCAATCCATGGCAGCTTGAAGTGCAGCCCCGGCTCCACGCCGGTTTCCACCAGCTCACCGAAGCGAAGTACCACACCACGGTGGGTTTCAGGGATGATGTAGACCGTTGCCGAGACGAGGTAGAGAACCACGACACCGGCAATCAGGGCCAGTATGCCTCTAGAGTTCATCTTAGCGCCTCCCTCGGCTGGCGTTACTGTTCTTTTCCCGGATGCGGTCGATGACCTGGTCGGCCAGATCGTCTATCCGCTCCTTGGTGGAGCCAATGCGCTGCTTGCCGTCGTTGCCAGAGCCATCCTGCTGACTGGAGGAACTGGCGGAGTCCGCCATGGCCTTGGCACCTCCCTTCGCCATCTGATCCAACGGCAGCATCATCAGGTTGTTGCCTTTCTCAACATCCATGACCACCTTGCTGGTTCCGGTAAGCACGTCCTGCATCGTTTCGATGTAAAGCCGCTTGGACGTTACCTTCGGCGCCTGCTGGTAGACACCCAGCACTTCAAGGAATCGGGCCGTGTCACCCTCGGCGGCCTGTACCACGCGGGACCGATAGGCCTCCGCCTCCTCACGGATACGTTCCGCCTGCCCACGAGCTTCAGGAACCACGCGATTGCGGTACTGCTCTGCCTGGTCGATGAAGCGCTGCATGTCCTCGCGGGCCCGCTGCACGTCACGGAAGGCCTCCTGTACGGCTTCCGGCGGCTGGGTGCTTTCCACGTTCACGCGCAGGATCTGCATGCCCACGGTGTATTTATCCAGAAAACGCTGCAGCCGTTTCTCCACCAGCCGGCCCAGTTCAGAGCGACGCTCGGTCAGAACACCATGCAGTGTCGAGCTGCCTACTTCGTGACGGAGCGCGCTGTCGGTGGCGTACTGGAGGGTCGTGGTGGGTTCCCTTACGTTCAGTACGAATTTGCGGGGCTCTTTTACCCGATACTGGACCCCCAGGTTCACGCTCACGATGTTTTCATCTCCAGTGAGCATATGCCCCCTGGATTTGAATGAGCGCACATCCGTCACCTGGACCATACGCACATCGTCCAGAAGCGGGATCTTGAAGTTCAGGCCCGGCATTGTGGTCTTGTGGTACTCGCCAAAGCGCAGAACCACACCGTTCTCCCGTTCGTCCACGATGTAGACGGACTGGTAGGCCAGAAAGCCGAAAACCAGCAGGCCGATGACCGCCAGGATGAGGCCAAAGCCGCCGCTCCCCTGGCCACTGCCACCACCTGGACCGCCACTGCCACCGGAACCGCCCTTGTTCCCGAACAGTTTGTTCAGCTTATCAAGGCCCTTTTTCAGGGCTTCATCCAGATCCGGCGGTCCCTGGTCGTTGCCCCCGCGATTACCTGATCCCCAGGGATCGCGGTCGTTATTACGGTTACCACCCGGTTCGTTCCAGGCCATAGTGTTCTCCGTCTGAAGTTGAACGCTGCAGCAGCCCGGGCCTGCCGGGCACAACAGATGCAAATAGTAGGTGTTCTGACAGGCCGCGACAACCGGGGCGACCTACACAGCCTCGGCTGCCATCCAGTCATGATCGTCCACGCACGCCAGTTCGTTCTCATCCATGCCAGCACGGGCCAGCACCTGATGCCAGTCGCGGGATTCCATTCTCAGCTCCAATACCGGTTCCCCCCGCTCGGTCATCCGCTCTGCCACCACAGCTCCGCTCTGGTAGAACTGGGCCCGCAGCCAGCCGTCCGCCGGGGAGAGCTTGACGTACCGATGCACAACATCTTCTCCGAGCCGCTCAGCAACCGCATCACGCAGCTCGCTCAGGCCGTCCCCGGTGTGAGCGGACAACCAGACCCGCACCGGACGGCCACTTTCATCCCGCTCCACCCCCGGCTCGGCCCCGGGAATGAGATCAATCTTGTTGCACACCTCCAGCACCGGCACCTCACCAGCACCAATCTCCCCCAACACTGAGTTGACCTCGCGAATGGTGTCATCCCGGGCGGGGTCGGTGTTATCAATGATGTGCAACAGGAGAGACGCCTCCACCGTCTCTTCCAGTGTGGCGCGGAAGGCCTCCACCAGCGTGTGCGGGAGGTGGCGGATAAAGCCCACGGTATCCGCCAGCACCACTGGCCCCACATCCGGCACGCTCACACGGCGCACTGTCGGATCCAGAGTGGCGAAGAGCTGGTCCGCCTCAAAGACCGTGGAGTCGGTCAGCTGGTTGAACAGGGACGATTTGCCGGCATTTGTATAGCCCACCAGCGACACCACGGGAATCTCGGCGCGCTTACGCGAGCGTCTGGCTTGTTCGCGCTGGCGGCGAACCTTCTCCAGGCGGCGGTTGATCTGATTGATCCGTGCCTGCAGCAACCGTCGGTCGGTTTCAAGCTGGGTTTCGCCGGGGCCGCGCTGGCCGATGCCGCCCTTCTGGCGCTCAAGGTGCGTCCAGCCCCGCACCAGACGGGTGGCCATATGTTCCAGCTGGGCGAGCTCCACCTGGAGTTTGCCCTCATAGGTACGGGCGCGCTGAGCGAAGATATCGAGGATTACGCCAGTGCGGTCCAGAACGCGGCACTTGAGCTCGGACTCGAGGTTCCGCTCCTGACTGGGGCTGAGCTGATGGTTGAACAGCACCACGTCCGCCCCTTCAGCCTTGAGGACTTCACGCAGCTCTTCAAGCTTGCCCGAACCGAGAAACAGGCGGGAGGTAGGCTGGTTCCGGGATCCGGTAATGACCGCGGCGCAGGTAACCCCCGCGGACTCGGCCAACTCACGGAATTCATCCGGGCTCTCGGGTTCTGTCTCGGATGCCAGTGTGATGTGTACGAGCAGCGCCCGCTCACCAACCTCGGGACGTTCAAACAATCAGGTGCTGCTCCTCATTCGGTCTCGGCCAAGTCGCTCTCGTCACCGGGATGCTGGGGGGCCTTGATGCTGCGCGCCGGCACAACCGTGGAGATGGCATGCTTGTAGACCATCTGGCTGACTGTATTACGCAGCAGGATGACAAACTGGTCAAAGGACTCGATCTGCCCCTGAAGCTTAATGCCATTAACCAGAAAAATGGACACGGGGATACGTTCCTTGCGAAGGGAATTCAGGTAAGGGTCTTGTAGAGAGTGCCCTTTTGACATGCTGTGGCTCCTGTTTTTTTATGATTGCTCGTCCCCGGAGCAGTCCCCGGGCACTGTTCCTTTCCGACCATGCGGCGGCGCGCCTGGATCACAAGAGACAGTGGTGCCGCCGTGGATGATTTTCAAGGCATCGTCTACCGGATCGCTGCCCTCACTGTTGAGCCAGTGAGCGCCCGGCCACTTGCGCAACCAGGTCAGCTGGCGCTTAGCCAGCTGACGCGTGGCCGCAAGCGCGCGTTCGATCATAACATCATAACGGGTTTCGCTGCTCAGGTACTCCCATACCTGACGATACCCCACCGCCCGGATCGAGGGCAGCTCCGGGGACAGATCACCGCGCGCATACAGGGCTTGCACTTCCTCGAGAAGCCCCTGTTCCAGCATTGCCCGGAACCGACGTTCGATCCGCTCATGCAGAACCCAGCGCTGTGGCGGCGCCAGCGCTAGGCTTACGGTGCCCTCCGGCAGCCCGTTGCCCCCCTGACGCTGGGCGTCCGCCCAGTACGCCGAAATCGGTCGCCCGGAAAGCCGGTAGACTTCCAGCGCACGAATCAGGCGCTGGCGGTTGTTCGGGTGCAAGCCAGCGGCGGCCTCCGGATCCACGGCTTCCAGCTCCTGATGGAGAACCGCGCCGCCTTCAGCGTCAAACCGGTTTTCAAGCTCTGCCCTGAGCGTTTCATCGGCCTGGGGCATCGCGGCCATGCCCTGGCGCAATACATTGAAATAGAGCATGGTGCCGCCCACCAGGATCGGCACCCGGCCCTCGTTCCGGATACGCTCTATAAGAGCTCCGGCATCGGCTGCGAACGCCGCCGCCGAATAGGGCTCAGCCGGATCGCGGATGTCGATCAGGTGATGGGGAGCGTGGCGCAGGGTGGCGGCATCCGGCTTGGCGGTACCAATATCCATGCCCCGGTAAACCAGGGCCGAGTCCACACTGATGAGTTCGCCACCCAGCTGCTCCCGCAGCGCAATGGCCAGGTCCGTCTTACCCGAAGCAGTCGGCCCCATGACCAGAATTGCCGGAGGCCGCCGTGGCATGGCTACTGCCCCCGCATGAAGAGTTTGTCCAGATCCCGCATGCTCATTCGCGTCCAGGTGGGACGACCGTGGTTACACTGGCCACTGCGCTCCGTGGCCTCCATATCCCGCAGCAGTGCGTTCATCTCGGGAATGGTGAGCTGGCGGTTTGCGCGCACCGAGCCGTAGCAGGCCATGGTTCCCAGCAGGTGCTCGATGCGGGCCTCGACCTGCTGGCTCCGGCCATGGGTAACAAGATCCGAGAGCACATCCCGCACCAGTTGCTCCATGTCCGCATCCCGCAATAGCGCCGGAATCTGGCGAACAGTGACTGTCTCCGGCCCCATCCGGTCCAGGCGCAGCCCCAGGGTCGCGATGTCCTCAGCATACTGCTCGGCATGGTCCGCCTCGCGCTGGCTCACATTGAGCGTGAGCGGCACCAGCATGGGCTGGGAAGTAACACCTTCCCCGGCCACGCCGCGTTTCATACGCTCGTAGACAATACGCTCATGGGCGGCGTGCATGTCCACAACCACCAGTCCATCGGCGCTCTGGGCCAGAATGTAGACCCCGTGCAGCTGCGCAATGGCGTAGCCCAAGGGGGGCGTTTCTCCGTCGCCTGTCTCCACGGTGCCGGAAGGCGCTGTGGCGCGACTCTGGATGAAGGGGGTGGGTGAGGCCTCGCGCACGGCATTGCCGGAAGGGCCGCCCCCTTGATGAAGTCCGCCATAGAACGCCATCTGGGCCTCCGTCTCCGAGGGGGCTGCAGGCACCTCGCAGCCCCGGGCCTGCCCCTCGGCGACAGTGTGCGCCGAAGGGGTCGCGTCAGCCGAACCAGCCTCCACGGCCTCGGAAATCTCTGCTTCCTGGTCCCGGGGCTCACCGGCATTGTCATCGCCCGGGCGTACCTCGGCCAGGGCACGATGCAGGCTGCGGAAGAGGAAGTCGTGCACCAGCCGCCCGTCCCGGAAACGCACCTCATGCTTGGTGGGGTGGACGTTGACGTCCACATTACCAGGATCCACCTCAAGGTAGAGCACAAAGGCCGGATGCCGCTGATTGTAGAGCACATCCCGGTAGGCCTGGCGTACCGCATGGGCAACCAGCCGATCCCTTATTGGGCGGCCATTAACGAAGAAATACTGCAGATCCGCCTGGCTGCGCGAGAACGTAGGCAGCGCTACCCAGCCCTGCAGGCGCAGACCCGAGGCTTCGACGTCAATGCCCAGGGCATTCGCCATGAACTGGCTGCCGCACAGGCTGGCGACCCGCTGCTGCTGGTCACGCTCGGTGGTTGCCGGGCGCAACGACTGCACCGCGCGACCGTTGTGCTGCAGCGTAAACCCCACATCAAACCGGCTTAACGCCTGGCGCCGCAGGTTCTCCTCAAGATGATTGAACTCGGTTTTCTCAGTGCGAAGGAACTTACGCCGGGCCGGCGTGTTGAAAAACAGGTCCCGCACCTCAACAGTCGTACCCTGTGGGTGCGCTGCCGGCGACACTCGGGTCTGCATGTCCTGGCCCTCGGCCTCCACGCACCACCCTTCCGTTTCCCCCTCGGCGCGGGAGGTCAGCGTCAACCGGGCCACGGAACTGATGCTGGCCAGTGCCTCGCCGCGGAATCCCAGCGAGTTCACGGCTTCCAGGTCATCAAGACTGTGAACCTTGCTGGTGGCGTGGCGGCTCAACGCCAAAGGCAACTCATCATGGGCAATACCCTGGCCGTCGTCACGCACCCGGATCAGGCGTGCGCCCCCCTGCTCCACCTCCACTTCAACACGGGATGCACCTGCGTCCAGCGCGTTCTCGATGAGTTCCTTCGCGACCGAGGCCGGGCGTTCGACGACCTCTCCGGCGGCGATCTGGTTGGCGAGACGGGTTGGTAGGGTCTGGATGGCTGCCATGGCGCAATGATACCAGATATACCGGATCAGGAGGACGGGATGCTGATGACCTCACCGATGTGCAGCGTCTCGCCATTCAGGTTGTTTGCGGTTTTCAGCTTCTGCACGGACACCTGGTTGCGCCGCGCAATGGCTGAAAGGGTATCCCCGCGCTGAATCTCATACTCACGCTCGCTGCCGCCATTGCGCTGACGGTAGGCAATCAGGGTGCCCGGCGGCGGCGAGGCGCGGAAGTGGCGGTCAATGCCATCCACCATGGCATCCACGATGCGCTTCTGATGCGCGGCCTGCGTCAGCTTCTGTTCATCCGTGGGATTGGAAATGAATCCAGCCTCCACGAGGATGGACGGGATGTCCGGGCTCTTGAGCACGACGAACCCCGCCTGCTCCACGGAGGATTTGTGCAGCTTGCCCACGGTGTCGAGCTTATCCAGAACCCTGGAGCCAACGCCCATGCTGTGTTCGATGCTCGCCGTTACGGAAAGGTCCAGCAGGACGCCCGCAAGCATCTCGTCCTTATCCTTGAGCGAGACGTCACCAACACCACCAATCAGGTCGGAGCTGTTTTCGCTCTCGGCCAGCCAGCGAGCGGTTTCACTACTGGCGCCATCGGTGGATAGGGCGTACACGGACGCACCCCGGGGATCCGGCGAGTGGAAGGCATCCGCGTGTACGGACACGAACAGGTCCGCGTTGTAGTCGCGTGCGATTTCAGTGCGCTTGCGCAGCCCAATGTAGTAATCACCCTTGCGGGTCAGGTAGGCCTGGAACCCCTCCATGGCATCGACCCGTTCCACCATCCGCTGGGCCAGTGACAGCGTGACCTCCTTTTCCTGGACCCCGGAAGGACCGATCGCGCCAGGATCCTCGCCGCCATGACCGGCGTCAACCACCACCACGACATCCCGGCGTTTACTGTCACTCTGGTCCGCCAGAACCGCTTTCTGTTCCTGCTTGCGGGTCTTGTCGAGATCCATCAGGTCCACGACCAAACGGTGCGGATACTGTTCATTGGGCTGGAGCAGGAAACTGCGCGGCTCAATCTCCCTCTTCATATCCAAAACCACACGCAGGTCGCCGTTTTCCTGGCGACCGGTGCGGATTCGCTTGATCGGCGTCCCCTCCAGATCCAGCGCACCAAGGTCGGTCTCCAGATCCGCCCGCTCAACATCAATCACCAGCCGGCGGGGAGAGTCCAGCTCAAAGAGCCGATGCTCCACGGATTCAGCGGTCTCCAATACCAGCCGCGTGTGGTCCGTAGCCGGCCAGATCCGGGCGTTATCGACCGGGGTACGGGCTTGCGCCCCGATCGCCACCAACAGCGCCATGCCAGCGAGAACACGTGCCACCCCTAATCTCATCAACTGCTGCTCCCTCCTGCCAGAGCGTGTGATACAGCCCGGGTAACCCGCTCATGCGCATGAATACGCGCGCTGCGCCCATCACCCAGGTCCACCAGCTCAACCCGGCATGCCGGCGCCGGCAGTACACTACTGGCACGCTCCGGCCACTCAATCACGACCAGGGCTCCTTCTTCCATATAGTCGCGGATGCCCATCATTTCCAGTTCCTCGGGATCCCCCAGCCGGTATAAATCAAAGTGGTAGACCAGCGGATCCAGCGCTTCATAGGGTTCCACCAGGGTGAACGTGGGGCTGCGCACCGCGCCTTCATGGCCCAACGCGTGCACCAGTCCTCGTGCCAGGGTCGTCTTGCCAACGCCGAGGTCGCCCACCAGATGGACCACGCCACCACCGGAAAACGCTTCTGCCAGGGCCGCGCCCAGAGCTTGCGTGGCCTGCTCGTCCGTGAGGGTCAGCGTCACAGGCTCATTCATCGCGCGCTCCCCGGCGACTCTGCCCCAGCCGCTGCCCCAAACGCCGCGATGAGATCATCAGCCAACAGGCCCAGGGAGCCCACCCCCGCCAGGGCGTAATCGGCCGCCGCCGCGTGCCAGCCAGCACCGGTAACCGCGGCCTCCATGGGCGCCATCCCCTGCCCGAGCAGTGCTCCCAGGGCACCACTCAGCGCATCCCCCATGCCTGCGGTGGCCATGCCGGGGTTGCCCCCTTCGATCACGACCGGTTGCCTTCCGGGCGCGCCCACGAGACTGCCAGCGCCCTTGAGAATGACGGTCGCTCCCTGTTGCTCAACCAATGTTGCCAAAGCCTGGTAACGGTCCGCTTCCACCTCCGGCACCCCATCCCCCAGTAACCGGGCCGCCTCGCCAGGGTGCGGCGTGAGAATCCACTGTCCGGCATCCATGGGCAGCCCCAACTGCTGCATCGCTGTCAGGGCGTCCGCATCCGCAACGACCGGGCCGCTAAACCCGGCCACCCGCTGCAGCATCTGCTGCCCCCAGGCGCCACGGCCCAGGCCGGGGCCGACCACGACCACGTCAACGCGTTCCAACAAGGGATCCAGCTCATTACCGTGCGCCACCGCGCGCGCCTGGATTTCCGGCCGCCGCGCCAGCGCCGCCGGCACATGCTCGCCCCGGGTCGCCAGGAAAACCAGTCCAGCGCCACAGCGCAGCGCCGCCTCGCCAGCCAGAATGCCCGCACCGCCCATGCCCTCGTCGCCACCAACGACCAGAACACGGCCGCACTCCCCCTTATGGGTTGTGGCATGGCGCTGGGGCAGCCCCGCGACTGCTGTTTCCGGTGGCCAGAGCCAAGCTGCAGGTTCCGGCCCCGAATCGTAGACCGCCGGATCCACGGCGAGATCATCGAAGCTCACCGGGCCGGTGCAATCCCGCGCCTGCCCTGTATAAAGGCCTGTTTTACGCCCTATAAAGGTGATGGTGGCCTCCGCCCTCACCGCAGTGCCCAGAACGCGTCCGGTCCCACTGCAGAGCCCGGACGGAATATCCACGGCCAACACCGGCACCGGCGAGGCATTCAATTGGTGGATCACGCCGGCATAGGGAGCCCGAACCTCACCAGCAAGCCCCGTTCCGAGCAGAGTGTCCACAGCCAGGTCCGACTCAGCCAGCAATGAGGCCAGGCCATTCTCCCCGAGCGACTCAAACTGTGTGATTTCGACCCCACCTTCCCGGGCGAAGTCATAGGCGGAAGCCGCCGAGCCGCTGAGCTTCGAGGGGTCAGAAACCGCCACGCAGCGACAACCAATCCCCTGCCGGGCGGCCAGACCAGCCACAACATAGCCATCACCACCGTTATTGCCGCCCCCACAAAGCACAAGCAGCTGCCGCGCTTCGGGCCAGCGGCGGTGCGCCAGGCGGAAAGCGGCTTTACCGGCCCGCTTCATGAGATCAAAACCATCCACCCCAAAATCCTCGATGGCGGTCTGATCCAGGTTGCGTACCTGCTCAGCGGTGTACAATGGCAGCGGCTGACTCGACATATTTTGGCTCGAAAAAGAAGACGTTATCACAATGCGGTTTAAAAGATTCGCACAGGACCCTGATAAGCATAGCAAATGCCGGCGCGAGCGCCATAGCACTGTATGACGGATGAACTCAGCACCACCACCGGCAAGATTCGCGACTGGGCTTATGAACTGGGGTTCCAGGCCCTTGGCGTCACGGACACGGCGCTGGATGAGGCCGGCAGCCGACTGCATCGTTGGCTGGACCAGGGCCTGAACGCGGACCTGGATTACATGGCCACCCACGGCAGCAAGCGCTACCGGCCCGACGAGCTGGTTCCTGGTACCCAGCGGATCATTGCCGTGCGCATGGATTACCGGCCCGAACCGGATGATCCCGGGACGGTGCTCGCCGATGAAGAAAAGGCCTATATCACCCGCTACAGCCTGGGCCGGGATTACCATAAGCTTATGCGCAAGCGCCTCGCCAAGCTGGCAAAATGGATTGATGAGGCGCTGCCCGGCTATTATCACCGTCCCTTCGTGGACAGTGCACCGGTGCTGGAAAAGCCCATCGCGGTTAAGGCCGGCCTGGGCTGGCAGGGCAAGCACACCCTGCTGCTGCACCCGCAGGCGGGCTCCTGGTTCTTCCTGGGCGAGATCTACACCAGCGCCCCGCTGCCCGTGGATGCGCCCTGGACCACGGATCATTGCGGCAGCTGCACCGCCTGCCTGGATGTGTGTCCCACCAATGCTTTCCCGGAACCCTATGTACTGGACGCTGGCCGCTGTATCTCCTACCTCACCATCGAGAACAACGGCCCCATTCCGGAGGAACTGCGCCCCCTGATGGGGAACCGCGTCTTTGGGTGCGACGACTGCCAGCTGGTGTGCCCCTTTAACAAGTTCAGTGAATCCACCGAGGAGCCGGACTTCCAGCCGCGCCACGGACTGGATAACAGTACCCTAGCGGAACTGTTCCTGTGGGATGAGGAAACCTTTCTGAAACGCACCGAGGGGTCCGCCATCCGGCGCGCAGGCTTTGAGGGGTGGCTGCGAAACCTGGCAGTGGGGCTGGGGAACGCGCCCAGCACCGTTCCGGTAATCGAAGCGTTGAAGGCACGGAGGGAGCATCCCTCAGCGATGGTGCGCGAGCATGTTAGCTGGGCCCTTGCCCGGCATGATGTCGATTGACCGAAACCAGGGGTTTTGACGAGCCGGCGCTCCCGCACCGGCTATCACCCTCGCCCTCAAAGCCCGAACAGAGTCTCCCGGTAATGCTGCAGCTCCGCAATGGACTCGCGGATATCGTCCAGTGCTTGATGCGCGCCCTTCTTCTTGAATCCTTCCAGAGCGTCAGGATTCCAGCGTTTGGCCAACTCCTTGACGGTGCTCACATCCAGGTTGCGGTAATGGAAAAAACCCTCCAGCTCCGGCATGTAGCGGGCGAGGAAGCGCCGATCCTGGCAGATGCTGTTTCCGCAGATGGGCGAGGTGCGCTCATCCACCCACTCCCTCAGGAAAGCCAGGGTCTCCAGCTCCGCGTCGCGCTCAGTCAGGGTGCTTTCACGCACGCGCCGGGTCAGGCCGGAGTTGCCGTGGGTTGCGGTATTCCACTCATCCATGGCCTCAAGCACGGCGTCGGACTGATGGACGGCCAGGACGGGCCCTTCCGCAAGGGTATTGAGGTCAGAGTCGGTCACGATGGTGGCCACTTCGATGATTCGGTCACTGTCTGGATCCAGGCCGGTCATTTCCAGGTCGATCCAGATCAGTCGCTGGGCCCGCTCGTTGTGCTGCGCCATGGCTGATGTACTCCTTTTCCGATAAGCTGTTGGGTTACCAATATCCTCTCACAGCTTCAAGACAAGACACAGTGGCCCGCAAACGCAACCTATCCCACCAGCAGCAACGCCGCATCCAGTCCCGCCAGCGAGAGTGGCAGGACACCGAACGCGATGAAGGCCGTGATGCCACCGTGGTGGCGCATTTCGGCGGCGAGCTGCTGATCGACTACCCAGTAGAAGGGCGCTGGGAACAGCGCCGCGCCCAGGCGCGCAGCAACCTCGGGGGACTGGTCGCCGGCGACCGGGTGGTATGGCGTGAAGAGCCTGACGGCACCGCCGTGGTTGTGGCCCGCCACCCTCGCGAACGGGAACTCCAGCGCCCCGACCGTTACGGCCGGCTCAAGACCATGGCAGCCAACATCGACCGGCTGGTGCTGGTGATTGCGGCGATGCCCGGGCCCCAGCCGGCACTCATGGACCGCTACCTGGCGGCGGCAGAGATCCATGGGCTGTCCGTGGTCATCCTGCTGAACAAGGCGGATCTTCTGGACGAAGAGAGCATGGAATTGCTGGAAGAGGTGCTGGCCCCCTACCAGGAGCTGGGCTACCCCGTGGCCCTCACCTCGGCCGCGGTGGAAGATGAAGACGTCCTTCCGGAGCCCATGAACGACACCGCCACCAGCATCATTGCCGGACAATCCGGGGTCGGCAAGTCCAGCCTGATCCGCCGCTGGCTGCCCGGCACCGAGATCCGGACCGCTGAGCTTACCCGGCGAGGGGAAGGCACCCACACAACAACAACCGCCTGCCTCTACCGGTTGGCCAACGGTGGGGCCATCATTGACTCCCCCGGTATCCGTGAATTCGGGCTCTGGCACATCGACCCGGAGGACGTGATCGATGGGTTCCCGGATGTGCGCCAATGGATCGGCCACTGCCGCTTCCGGGACTGCCGGCACAACAAGGAACCGGGATGCGCTCTAACGGCAGCGGTGGAAAACGGAGAGCTGGACCCCGAAAGGGTTGAGAACTATCTCATGATCCGTGACGAAGCCGAGGCCGGTCGGGCTACCAGTTGACCTCGGATTCATCAACCTGATCCTCACGCGCACGCTCCATCCAGTTATCATCGGCCATGGTTTCACGGTCCTCCGCATCCGCGGTATTGCCGGACTCCCGCTCTTCCATGGCCTTGCGTGCCGCCTCGGTCAGCACAATGATCGAGATACGGCGGTTAACCGGCGCCTTGGGATTCTCTTTGTTGAACAGCACCGAGTCCGCCAGCCCCACCACCCGGCCAATCTGATCCTCCGGCACGCCACCGGCAACCAGGGTTCGCCTTGCCGCATTCGCACGGTCCGCCGAGAGCTCCCAATTGGTGTACTGGTCATTGCTACGGGCGAACGGAGTGCGATCCGTATGGCCCGTAATGCTCAGTTTCTTGGATACCTTGGCAAGGGGCTCCGCCAATTCAAACAGAATATCCTGGGAATAGGGCTTGAGCTCATCGCCCCCACTGGCGAACATCGGCCGCTGGGAACGATCAACGATCTGGATGCGCAGCCCCTCGTCGGTAATATCGATCATCAGCTGATCCTTGAATTTCTGCAGGGTTTCACTTTCCTTGAGTTTTTCATCCAGTTCCTGCATCAGCTGCTCGGTCTGACGGCGCTCCATCGCCTCCGCCAGCTCCTCAACCTGGTCTTCCTCAAGGCTCAGGGGCTCAGGGGCTACATCACTGGGGCCAGAGCTGCGGGTTACCGCCGGGGCACCGCCGAGATCCACGGGGTTGGGGTTGCCGCCCTCCTCATACCCCACGGGGTCGGAAAAATACTTTGAAATATCCTCTTTCTGCTCAGGCGTTGCCTGGTTGGTGGCCCACATCACCAGAAAGAACGCCATCAGCGCCATGGCAAAATCGGCAAACGCCACTTTCCAGGCGCCGCCGTGATGACCGCCTTCGACTTTCTTAACCCGTTTTACAACAATGGGACGGTCTTCCAAGGGGTGCCTCTTCTCAGCTTCAGCGAGTGGCGCTTACTTGGAGCGCATATGGTCGTCGAGCTCCTGGAAGCTCGGCCGGGCCTCCGTTGGGAGCACCTTGCGCCCGAACTCAACCGCCATCTGGGGGGCCTGGCCGGAGACCGTTGCCAGCAGCGCGTTCTTCACACATTCATAGCAATGCATCTCTTCATCCACCTGGCGCTCCATGGTCTTGCTGATTGGCCCGATATAGCCATAGGCCGCCCAGATCCCCGTCAGCGTTCCGGCAAGCGCCGCCCCGATGAGCCCGCCGATCTTGCTGGTACTGCCCCCCAGGTAGCCCATCGTGATGATGATCCCGAGGATCGCTGCAACAATCCCCAGACCGGGCAGCGCTTCTGCCACCCCGGCAACCGCGTGCGCGGGCTCTTTCAGTTCTTTCTCGCGCTTCTCAATCTCCTGGTCCATCAGCCCTTCCAGTTCATGCGCTGCCATGTTGCCGGTGCTCATGATCCGCAGGTAATCCGTGATGAAATGCAGCAGTTCCTCGTTCTTGATGATTGCCGGATACCGCGTAAAAATCTGGCTCTCTTCCGGATCATCCACGTCCGCCTCAATGGCCATGATCCCCTGCTTCCGCGTCTTGTCGAACACATCGGAAAGCAGGCTCAACAGGTCGGTATAGAAGGCCTTGTTGAAGGGCGTGCCCATGATCAGCCTGGGCCAGGTGGCAAATGTTGCCTTGACGGTATGGAAGCTGTTACCGATCAGAAAGGCCCCGAAGGCCGCCCCAAAAATAACCAGCAGTTCGGTGGGCTGCCACAGCACGGGCAGCTTGCCACCATGCAACACATACCCCACCAGCACACTGAACGTAACAACGACCACGCCGATAATGATGAGCATGAGTGAGCGAGACTCCTGAGAATGGGGGTGGTATCAGAGTGTGTTTACGACACGCCTTTTATTCTGGACCAGAGTCCCAGCCCCCGCAAATGACTGCCGGCAGCGCAAAGGACTTCACGCTGGTGCTACCAAACGTGGTAGAATGCTAATTGATATTTATCATCACTGGAACAAAGCCCCGATGCCGTTCCACAGCCTACGCGTGACACTGACTGCTCTGCTGCTCATGGCCACCATGAGCGCGTTTGCATTCAATCACACCCCCTCAGCGCCAATAGACACCGCTGGCCTGAGCATCGCGGAATACTGTGACCTCAGCGGCGACGGCAACGACGATACGCCCCGGCTTGGCCCCCTTGCAGCCAACCTGCCTGGCGCCTGTGCACCGACCCCAAAACAAACCGGAACGCCCGGTACTCCGCTGCGGGTCCTCGGGAGCCGGCATCACCTGACCCGTTTCCCGATACTGCCCCAAGGGCCGCCCCTCGCTTCTGAACGATCCGAGCACCGCCTTCACGGCGATCCTTAGTACGATCATTCTTCAGGAGCGATACCATGAGTACCTATCAGCCCATTCCTACAGTCCGGGAACTGGAAGCACAACACATCGCGCACCCTCAAATGCATGCGGACCTCAGCACCGAAGCCCCCGCAACAACACTGCTTATCGATTTCCGCGAACAACGGCCGCCGGTTATCGATGGCCATCTGGAAGCGGGCGAGGCCAAGATCCGTATGCGGATGGCCGACTCCGCCCTCAAGCTGGTCCTCAACCCATCGGAAGATTGTGTCGGCCTGCTGACACTCAAGGATGTGCTTGGGCGCAAGGCAATGGCACGCGCCCATGAGATGAGGCTGACCCCGGAAGAGGTCCCCATCCACGAGATCATGCAACCCATCGGGCGCCTGCCCGCCATCTCCATGGAAGACCTTGAAGCTGCTCGGGTGGGGGATCTTGTGCACACCTTCAACGACGTACATGAAGAGCATATGCTGGTCACCGAGGACTCTCCAGAGGGTACCAGTGTTGCCCTGCGAGGGGTCATCCCGGCCAGCCATGTCACGAGACGCCTGCAAGTGTCGCTGGATAGCCGGGCGCGCGCGAGCTCGTTCGCGGAGATCGTCCGGGCCGTTAACGGCGAATTCGATTGAGGAGACGCTGCATGCCTATCAGAAAGGTACTGATCGCCAATCGGGGCGAGATTGCCGTCCGCATTGCCCGGGCCTGCCAGGAGCTGGGCATCACGGCGGTCGCGATCTATTCCGAGGCGGACCGGTATTCGCTGCACGTGAAAAAAGCCGATGAGGCCCACTGCATCAGCCAGGACCCGCTATCGGGGTACCTCAACCCGCACCAGGTGGTGAATCTCGCGGTGGAGACAGGGTGCGACGCCCTGCACCCGGGATATGGCTTCCTTTCCGAGAACGAAACACTGGCGGCGGTGTGCCGTGAACGCGGTGTTCGTTTCATCGGTCCAGCCCCGGAAGTCATCCACGCCATGGGCGACAAGACCGAAGCTCGCAACACCGCCATCCGCGCCGGCGTACCGGTGACGCCGGGCTCCGAGGGCAACCTCGGGGACGTGGAGGAAGCGGTGACCCAGGCCGCGCGCATCGGCTATCCGGTGATGCTCAAGGCCACCTCCGGCGGAGGTGGCCGAGGCATCCGCCGTTGCGACGATGAGCAGCAGCTGCGCCAGAACTACGAGCGGGTCATATCCGAGGCGACCAAGGCCTTTGGCAGCGCCGAGGTCTTCCTGGAAAAATGCATCGTCAATCCCCGTCACATCGAAGTACAGGTGCTGGTCGACAGCCAGGGTAACGCCATACACCTTTATGAGCGCGACTGTTCCATCCAGCGGCGCAACCAGAAGCTGATCGAGCTGGCCCCCTCCCCCCAGCTCTCCGACACGCAGCGCGAGACCATCGGCGATCTGGCCGTGCGTGTAGCCAAAGGCTGCGGCTATGAGAACGCCGGCACGGTTGAGTTCCTGTTGGATGACAGCGGCGAGTTCTACTTCATGGAGATGAACACGCGGGTGCAGGTGGAACACACCATCACCGAAGAAATCACCGGCGTAGACATCGTCAAGACCCAGATCCGCATTGCGGCGGGAGATCCCCTGCCCTACGACCAGTCCGGCATCAGTTACCGGGGCTTTGCCGCCCAGTTCCGGATTAACGCCGAGGACCCACAGAACGGCTTCCTGCCGAGCTTCGGACGCATCAGCCGATATTACTCGGCGGGTGGCCCTGGCGTGCGAACCGACGCCGCCATGTACACCGGCTATGAGATCCCGCCGCATTACGACTCCATGTGCGCCAAGCTCATTGTCTGGGCTCTGCAGTGGGACGAACTGCTGGAACGCAGCCGGCGCGCCCTCAACGATATGGGCATCTACGGCGTCACCACGACCATCCCGTACTACCAGCAGATCCTGCAGCATCCGGAATTCCGTGCCGGTGGCTTCAATACCAGCTTTGTGGAGAACCACCCGGAACTGCTCGAATACAGCACCAAGTCCAGGCCCGAGTCCGTCGCCACGGCCATTGCCGCAGCCCTTGCCGCCCAGGCCGGTCTGTGACCCCGAATCAGGAGAGAAACCATGAGCCAACGCAAGATCCACATCACTGACGTTATCCTGCGCGACGCCCACCAGTCCCTGATCGCCACGCGCCTGCGGACCGAGGACATGCTCCCGGCCTGTGAATGGCTGGACCAGGCCGGCTACTGGTCACTGGAATGCTGGGGCGGTGCTACCTTTGATGCCTGTGTCCGCTTCCTCAAGGAAGACCCCTGGGAGCGGCTGCGCCAGCTGAAAAAGGCGCTGCCCAATACCCGACTGCAGATGCTGCTGCGTGGCCAGAACCTGCTGGGTTATCGCCATTACGCGGATGACGTGGTTGAAGCCTTTGTCCAGAAGGCCGCCGACAACGGCATCGATGTTTTCCGCATCTTTGACGCGCTCAATGACGTGCGCAACCTTGAGACCAGCATCCGGGCGGTCAGGAAAGCCGGCAAGCATGCCCAGGGTACGCTTTGCTACACGGTCAGCCCAGTTCATGGCACCGAAGCCTTCCTGGAGCAGGCCAAAGCCATGGTGGATATGGGCGTGGACAGTATTGCCATCAAGGATATGGCCGGCCTGCTCACGCCCGCCGCGACCTCGGAGCTTGTCAGCGGCCTGAAACAGCGCTTTGACGTGCCGGTGTTCCTGCACTCGCACTACACCTCGGGCATGGCCAGCATGTGCCAGCGGGCCGCCGTGGAAGCAGGCGTCGATCACCTGGACACCGCGATTTCCTCATTCGCGGGCGGCACCAGCCACCCGCCCACCGAGTCCATCGTGGCAGCGCTCCATGATGCCGGCTATGAGACGGGTCTGGACCTCCAGAAGCTGGACAGCATTGCCCGCCATTTCCGCGAAGTACGCAAGAAGTACCACCAGTTCGAAAGTGAATACAACGGGGTGGACACCACGGTGCTCATGTCCCAGGTGCCTGGCGGCATGATGTCCAACCTGGCCAACCAGCTGAAGGAACAGGGCGCGCTGGAGCGGATCCAGGAGGTCTTCCAGGAGATCCCGAGGGTACGGGAAGAGCTCGGCTACCCGCCGCTGGTCACGCCGACCTCCCAGATTGTGGGGACCCAGGCGGTGATCAATGTGCTGTCCGAGAGCCGGTACGGCACCATCACCAACGAAGTGAAGAAATACCTCCAGGGCTGGTACGGCAAGGCACCGGGCGGGGTGGATCAGACCCTGCAGCAACGCGCTGTTGGCAAGGAGGAGCTGATTGAGGAGCGCCCGGCCAACCTGCTCACCAATGAGTTCGACAAGCTCCGGGAGCAGGTCTCGGACGTTGCCGAATCCGAGGAGGATGTACTCACCTACGCCATGTTCCCGGATCAGGCACGGCCCTACCTGGAGCAGCGCCGTGACGGCACGCTTCAGCCGGAGGTACTGGAGCCGGCGCCCTCGGAGAAGACCTCGAGCCATGTGCCCACCGAGTTCCGCATCCAGGTTCATGGCGAGACCTACGACATCCAGGTTACTGGCGTCAGCCCTGGTGGCGACGACCGGCGCCGTTTCTACATGACGGTGGACGGCGTGCCCGAAGAGATCGAGCTGGAAGCCGTGGGCGAATCCGCGCCCGGCGGCGGCCAGCGTGCCCGCGCCACCCGTGAGGGGCACGTAACCACCAGCATGCCGGGCAACATTGTCGATGTGCTGGTGAGCGAGGGAGACAACGTCTCGGCGGGGGATCCGGTGCTGATCATCGAGGCCATGAAGATGGAAACCGAGGTCAAGGCACCGGTGGCGGGCGCCGTATCCGCCGTGCATATCCGCAAGGGTGACCGCGTCACACCGGGTGAGGTGCTGGTCGAGATCGAATAGTCTCGTGCGCACCCGGGGCCTCTGGTATCCTTCGCCTGAATACGCACGATACCGAGGCCCCAATGACATCCCTGCCGATGATTCTAGAGCCCGATGCCCTGCTTCAGCAGCTCTACAATGAACAGCTGCTGATCGTGGACCTTTCAGGACCGGAACATTACGCCGAAGCGCATATCCCCGGTGCCCTCCATGTCCATCCCCGTGAGACGCGCGGCGCGACAGCTCCCGTTCCCGGCCTGCTTCCGGAAAAGGCGGAGCTGGACCAGTTGCTTGGGCGACTCGGGCTGAGGCCGGACCATCACGTCGTTGCCTACGATGATGAAGGGGGCGGCTGGGCCGGGCGCTTCATCTGGCTTCTCGAATCCGTTGGCCACAGGAACTGGAGCCTGCTCAACGGCGGTCGCATTGCCTGGCGGGCTGAAGGCTACCCCACCACTCCCGAGGTACCCGCTTCTCCCGAGCCGACCGAGCCGCCCATCAACCTGGACCCAGCCACCACGGCCAACCTGGAACAGGTCCTGGACGCCGTTAAAGCTGGCAATACCACGATCTGGGACGCCCGCGCGCCGGCCGAATACCGGGGCGAGCGCCAGTCCGCGGCGCGCTGCGGCCATATTCCGGGAGCGGTCAACCTGGAATGGACAGAGCTCATGGATCCAGAGCGGAACTACCGGTTGCTGCCGGAAGACCAACTTCGGGCCACCCTGGCATCCCAGGGTATAGAGCCCTCAAAACCCGTCATCACCCATTGCCAGAGTCACCACCGCTCCGGGCTTACCTATGTGGTGGCACGGGCGCTGGGCTTCACCGATGTCCGAGCCTATGCCGGCTCCTGGGCGGAATGGGGCAACCGCACGGAGACCCCCATCGAATGATTCGCCCGCTCATCAATACTGGCTTCATCAGTGCCCAGCACCTGACCCCCCAACACGCCCTGTCGCGACTCGCCGGCCGTATAGCGGACTCCCGGCACCCGGCACTGCGCCGTCGCCTGATCAACGGCTTCATCCGGCGCTACGGCGTGGACATGAGCGAGGCGGCGCAGCCGGACCCGGAAGCCTACACCAGTTTCAACGACTTCTTTACCCGGGCCCTGCACGCCACCGCACGCCCCATCGAGGGCGATGAGCACACCCTTGCCTGTCCAGCCGACGGGGCGATCAGCCAGAGCGGCACCATTCAGCGGGGACGCCTGTTCCAGGCCAAGGGCCAGAGCTTTTCCGCTGCCGAGCTCACGGCACAACCCGAATCCGACCTGTCAGCATTTGAGCAGGGACGCTTCGCTACGATATACCTGTCCCCAAAGGACTATCACCGGGTGCACATGCCCCTGGCCGGCACACTGGAGGCAACCACCTCGATCCCAGGCCGTCTGTTCTCGGTCAACCCGGTGACGACCCGTAACGTGCCCCGCCTGTTTGCGCGCAACGAGCGCCTGGTCGCCTGGTTCCGGACAGACGTCGGGCCCATGGCGGTGATCATGGTGGGCGCCATGATTGTGGCGGGTATCGAGACCGTCTGGGGTGGCCGGATGTCACCCGGTAGGCACAGCATCCGGCATGAGTCGCATAACGGCCCCCACCTGGAGCGCGGCGCCGAAATGGGGCGTTTCTTCCTGGGCAGCACCGTTATCCTGATGCTGCCCCGTGACACCGTTGAACCAATCGGGCAACTGGCCCCGGACCAGCCGGTCCGCATGGGGGAACCCCTCTTCCGAGCCGGCTGAGCCGAGCGGCTCAGAGACGCGAACCGGGAAAAGCCATCACGTCGTCCAACGCACTCGCGCCGGTCTGGTGCATCAGGAGTCGGTCCACGCCCAGCGCCATACCACTGCATAACGGCAGCCCTGCTTCGAGGGCCTGCAACAGCATGTGGTCTGGCTCCGGCATGACCTGGCCCGCGTCACGGCGCCGCTGGTTATCCCTCTCAAAGCGCTCGCGCTGCTCATCCGCATCCAGCAATTCCTCGTAGGCGTTCCCGATCTCGATCCCGTCCAGATAAAGCTCAAACCGCCGGGCCACGGGCTCACCGCGCACACTGGAAACCGCCGCCAGAGCGCATTGATCCGGCGGATAATGCTGAACAATGACGGGGCCAAAGCCCGCCAGCGCCGGCTCCACGCATTCGCTCATCAACAGATCCAGGGCGTCCCCCCGATCCAGTTGCGCCTCCGCAATGCCAGCCACCCGCGAGGCCTGCGCCACCAGCTTTGGGGTACTGTCCTGCCATGGGTCCACACCGCCATAGGTCCGCATCAGATCCCGGTACTCGCTCACATGGGGGCGGGGCACCTCCAGCACTTCCTGCACCAGGTCCCCGACCTCCGCCACCAGTGCCTCCAGGCCAAAACCAACGCGATACCACTCCAGAAGGGTGAATTCCGGATTGTGGCGCCGTCCCTGCTCACCCGAGCGGAACACCGGCCCGATCTGATAGATGGAGCCAGAGCCAGCCGCCAGCAGACGCTTCATGAAATACTCGGGAGAGGTCTGAAGCCATCCATCCAGCCCGTTCACCGTCGCAGGCACGCTTTCGATCGCGGGTTCCGTGACGGTATGGCGCCCCCAGACCGGCGTCTGGACCTCCATGACGCCGCGCGCATCGAAGAAATCCCGCAGCGCCCGCAGCAGCCGGGCCCGGGCGTGCAGCATTGCAGGGGTGGCGCCCGGCTCCCAGCTCATCCCTTGCGGATACGGGAGACGTACTCGTTCTTGCGGGTATCGACCCGAACCACCTCACCAATCTCGATGAACAGCGGTACGTTGACCACCGCACCAGTGGACAGAGTGGCCGGCTTGGAACCGCCCTGAGCGGTATCACCCTTCACCCCCGGATCCGTATCCACTACTTCGAGATCCACAAAGGCCGGCGGCGTGACGTTCAGCGGCGATCCGTTGTACAGTGTCACACTGTAAACATCCTGCTCCTTGAGCCATTTGGCGGCATCGCCCACGGCCCGTTCGTCCGCGGCGAACTGCTCATAGGAGCCATCGGTTTTCATGAAGTGCCAGAACTCGCCGTCGCTGTAGACGTACTCCATGTCGAGTTCAAGCACATCCGCCGCCTCCAGGGTTTCCCCGGATTTGAAGGTACGCTCCCAGACCCGGTTGGTCATCAGATTGCGCAGCTTGACGCGATTGAATGCCTGGCCTTTGCCGGGTTTGACGAACTCATTTTCAAGAATCACGCACGGGTCACCGTCGAGCATGACTTTCAGCCCGCCGCGAAAGTCGTTGGTAGAATAGGTCGCCATCGATGCCTCGCTCGAATTGCCAGTAAACTTGGGATGCCAATGATACAGTCCGGTCACGCGCCTGTCGAAACCACAACCATCGCCAGCGACCGCCCACGGTGGCAGAAAGAGCTGGGACGCGCCGTAACCACCCCAGCGGCGCTGTGCCAACGGCTGGCCCTGCCGGAAACCATGATCGAGGACATGGCGCCCGGCCACCGCCAGTTTCCAATCCGGGCCCCCGAGCCCTGGCTGCGCCGTATCGAGCCCGGCAACCCGGATGACCCGCTGCTGCGCCAGATCCTGCCCTTCCCTGAGGAAGCCGACGATCATCCGGGTTACGTCAACGACCCGCTTGCAGAAGTCAGCGGCGAGCAAGCCAGCGCCACTTCCGGACTCGTGCATAAGTACGCATCACGAGCCCTGCTGATGGTGACCGGCGCCTGCGCCATCAACTGTCGATACTGCTTCCGTCGCCACTTCCCCTATGATGAACACCAGCTGGGGGGCTCTGACTGGGACGCGGCACTGAGCCGCATCGAAGCCGACCCGGCAATCAACGAGGTCATCTTCAGTGGCGGCGATCCGCTGGCCAGCCCGGACCCGCTCCTGGCCCGGCTCGCCACGGCCGTGGCCGCCCTGCCCCGGATACGCCGCCTGCGCCTTCATACACGGCTGCCGGTGGTGATCCCCCAGCGTGTGAATGGTGAGCTTCTGGAGTGGCTCTCTGAAAGCCCGCTTCAAAAGATTGTCGTGCTCCATATCAACCATCCGGCAGAGATTGATGACGATGTTCACGCAGCGCTGAAGGCATTGGCGGGTACCGGCACAACCCTGCTCAACCAGGCGGTGCTGTTGCGCCGCATCAATGATGATGCCGACACCCTGGAGCGTTTGAGCGAACGGCTTTTCGAGTGTGGCGTGCTCCCCTATTACCTGCATGCCTTTGATCCGATTGCCGGTGCCGCGCACTACGACCCTGGCGATGAACGGGCCCGGGAGCTGACCCGGACCCTGCTTGAGCGTCTGCCGGGGTTCCTGGTGCCAAGGCTTGTGAGAGAAGTGCCCGGAGAACCCGCAAAACAACCTCTCAACCTTTGAAAGCGCTTGTAAAATCAACAGCAACAGCCTGTTGCGCTTGCTATTGTGTCAACCGTGAACTTGTATTGTATCTGGAACTCCCAGTAACCAATGGTAACGGCCAATGGCGGGCACAACAGGACAGCCGGACCTCACGCTTCCGGACCAACAACTCAACAGCCTCTCCTTCTGCGAGGCCTCCCCGCGTGCCCTGAAGCTCTGGGTCGAGGGTCTGCCCATCGCCAATGTTGGAGAATCCGCACGCCAGCTCTACCACGCCATCATTGAGCTCAACCAGCTGGATGCCTCGCCCGCCCTTCGCATGAAGCTCCTGGGCCTTCTGCGCCCCAAACTCAACTTCATCTGCGAACAGCTTTCCCATCATTTTCTGGGGCGCTCAGTGGTTCTGACCACCAAACAGCGCAAGGTCGCCAACCTTGCCCAGGCGCTGCAGCGCCACCTGGCCACGGGCTATAAGATTGTGGTGAGCCAACAGGCCGCGGCATCCCATCCCGACAGGCACAAAATGGCCAACGCCAGGGCCTGCCACCGGGCCATATCCAGCCTTGGCAGCACCGTCCTGCGCGCCAGCCAGCTGTACGCGCCCTGCCCGGAAGGCACCTGGTACGAAGCGCACCAGATCTTCAACTGGGCCCTATCAAGGCAGATCACCGGCCTCGCCATAGAAGACCCGGTCAATGAGTACTACAGCCAGACCACGACCGAGGACGCCTACAAGCGATTGCTGCTGCTGGGGTGCTGCCGCCCCAACCAACTCCGCCAGAAAGAGCTGCGGGATGTGTATGGCCTGTTTGAATGCTGGACTGGCCATACCCGGATTCTTCAACGGGGCATGAACGAAGCGCTGTTCGTGATCAACCTCGATCAGGATGCACCGCCGACCTATCGCAACCTGCTTCGTTCGCCGCTGGCCAGTCATCACATCGGCTTCGACAGCACCGAGCTGGCAGGGGAACTGAACGCTCTGGCGGAGGGCGGAAGCCACAATGACCGGAAAAACGCCCCTGAGCTGCCCACCCGGATCAGCGAGGCCCTGCTCACGCACCTGGGTCAGGCACTGGGTGTTCTGACCCAGCGCTCCTACTCACGCATCGACAGCTCAGGCAGGCTGGAAGTAGCCGTGGGCATGACCGCTGCCCACTATTTCTGTGCGGGCGGCGAACCCTTCAACCATTTTGTGCACAGCCAGGACACAGAGCCCCAGGAGAACGTCTTCCTGGGTGCCGCGCAGCGGCGCAATGACCCGTGGGCCAACGCCTTTGACGCCGGCCACAATGAAACCATGGCCTCCCCGGATACGCCCATCGATTTCCGCGGCTCCGGAGGCGAGAGGGCCGGCGAGGACGAGCAGACCTATCCGCTCTACGACGTCAGCCTGGAGAACACCAGCCCCGCTGGTTACTGCCTCAACTGGGATGCGGCAATGCCCTCGACCCTGCAGACCGGCGAAATCGTGGGAGTCCGCGAAAACAGCGGGCAACCCTGGAATATCGCCCTGATCCGCTGGATCCGCCAGGGCGGCGCACGTGCCACCCAACTGGGCATTGAACTGCTGGGGCCAGGCGCCACGCCCTGCGCGGTGCGGCTCGACCACAAGAGCGGCAGTGGCAGCGAATTCCTGCGAGGACTGCTGCTGCCGGAACTCAGAGCCATCAACCAGCCCGCAACCCTGCTCACTCCAAGCATGCCCTTCCAGACCGGCCACCGCATTACACTGTTGCGCGACGGCCAGAAAGAGTCCGCCCACCTCACCCGGCGGGTATCAGCCACCAGCAGCATCAGCCAGTTCGAATTGCGCTTTCACCAACCTTCAGCCCAGCGCCGTTCCAGCTCTGGTGACGACGATGACTTTGATTCACTGTGGCAATCCCTGTAAAACTATGACACGCAATCAATTCAGGGAGTCCCCGCGGCATCATGCCCCAGAAGACTGAAACCATCCATTTGCTGCTCCTTGACCCATCCCAGAACGATGCGGAACAGGTGGTGAGCCTGCTGCGCAACGCGGGACGCGCTACACGCGCGCATCGGGTCACCTCCACGGAAGATCTCCAGGAAACGCTGAGCACCGGCACCTGGGACCTGTTGCTCATTCGGGACATGGAGCAGGAGCCATCACCGGAAGAAGCACTGGATCAGATCCGGCGCCAGGACCGGGACCTGCCCGCCGTCCTCATGACGGGGGAGGCGGACGATGAACGCCGCAGCGCCATCATGGAGCGCGGCGCCCAGGACGCCGTGCCCTTCAACAACAGCACCCTGCTTCGCCAGGTCATTGACCGCGAGCTGGCCAACCTGGCGGAGCGCCGCAAGCGCCGCTCACTGGCCTGGCATCTCAAGGACGCGGAGCAGCGCTGTCACCTGCTTCTGGAAAGTTCCAAGGACGCTATCGCCTACATCAACGACGGCCTGCACGTCTACGCGAACCACTCCTACCTGGAGCTGCTGGGTTACGACGATCCGGACGACCTGCTGGCCCTGCCAGTGCTCGACACCCTGAAAAGTGACAGCCAGCAGGACTTCAAGGAGGCCATGAAGCAGTTCCGGGAAGGTGAGACCCCCGAGGAACCGCTGACGGTGACCATTGAGCGCCCTGATGGCGAAACCATCGACGTTACCGCCGAACTCTCCGCCGCCACCTATGATGGCGAGCCCTGTATCCAGATTGTGGCACGACCGGTGCAGGATAGCGCCGAACTGCAGGAAAAGCTCAAGGAGATCAGCAGCAAGGACGTCCTCACGGGGCTCTACAACCGTCACCACCTGATGGACACCCTGTCCCAGACCATCGCACGGGTCCAGAAAGAAGGCTCAGACGCGACACTGGCCTACATTGCTCTGGATGAGTTCGTGCACAAGAAAAACCAGATTGGTATCTCCGGCGCCGACCTGGTGATTGGTGACATGGCCGCACTCATCTCCGGCTGCGCCAGGGATAACCAGGTGGTCGCCCGCCTCAGCGACGATGCCTTCTGCATCCTCGGCCCCCAGGATACGATCGACAGCATGAAGGAGGTGGCCGAAAACCTGCGCCGGCGTGTCGAGGATTACCTGTTCGAGGCCTCGGGCCGCACGCTTCAGCTGACCGTCAGTATCGGCATTGCCGCCATCACCGAGAACGCCCCTCAGGCGGAGGATCTGGTCGGGCGGGCGCATACCGCGGCTGACGACGTCCGCCAGCAGGAAGGGCATGAGCACGGCAACGGCATCAATGTCTACGAACCACAGCTGCAGAGCCATGGTGGCAGCCTGGAAGGCACCGCCGATGCCATCCAGCAGGCGCTGGATAACGACCAGTTCCGGCTCCTGTTCCAGCCCATCATCAACCTGCGCGGCGAAGGCGAAGAGCACTACGAGGCCTTCGTCCGGATGCTGGACCAGAATGACAACGAGGTCTCGCCCTACGACTTCCTGCCGCCGGGCGGCCCGGTCAACACGGCGGCCAAGATTGACCGCTGGGTGGTACTGCAAACGATCAAGCAGCTGGCCAGTCATCGTTCCAAGGGGCATGAGACCAAGCTTTTCCTGAACCTGACCGCCGAGACGATCCAGGACCAGACCTTCCCGTCCTGGCTGGGCGTAGCGCTCAAGGCAGCACGTTTGCCGGGCAACTCACTGATATTCCAGTTCTCGGAGCGCGACGCCACGACCTACCTCAAGCAGGCCCGGGATTTCTGCAACGCGCTGCGCGAGCTGCGCTGCTCGCTGTCCATCACCCACTTCGGGGGTGCCCTGAACCCCTTCAACACCCTCAAGCACCTGGATGTGGACTACGTGAAACTGGACGGCACCTACACCGATGAAATCCAGAAGGATGAACAGTCGCGCGAGACGGTCAAGGAAATGATCCAGACCCTGCACCAACAGGGTAAGCTTACGGTCATGCCACTGGTCGAGAGCGCCTCGGTCCTGGCCACGATCTGGCAGGCGGGCGTCAACTACATCCAGGGCTACTACCTGCAGGCGCCGACACCGGACATGGACTATGACTTCGGTGAAGGCGACTGAATAGCGCCGGGCGCGGCGCTACTGGTCCCTGTTCACGGCGACCAGGTCGGGGGCCCGATCCGACTCCCGGTAGCCCAACAGATACAGGATGGCATCCAGCCCCAGCGTGGAAATGGAATGGCGGGCGGATTCCTTGACCAACGGCTTGGCGCGGAAGGCCACACCCAGACCGGCTTTGCTGAGCATGGGCAGGTCGTTGGCGCCATCGCCAACAGCAATCACCTGCTCCAGCCGGATGCGCTCCTGATCCGCGATCTGCTCCAGCAGCTCAGCCTTGCGCTGGCCGTCCACAATACGGCCGGCCACCTCGCCGGTCACCCGACCGTCCTGGATCTCAAGATCATTGGCGTAGACGTAGTCGATATTGAGCTGCTTCTGCAGGTGCCGTGCGAAGTAAGTGAAGCCGCCTGACAGAATCGCCGTGCGATAGCCGAGGTTGCGCAACGTATTAATGAGCCGTTCGGCCCCTTCCGTCAGTTTCAGCCGCGCGGCCACGCGTTCGAGCACGGACTCTTCCATGCCTTCCAGCAGTGCCACCCGTTCCCGGAAGCTCTGACTGAAGTCCAGCTCCCCGCGCATGGCGCGCTCGGTAATCTCCGCCACCTTGTGGCCGACACCGGCCTCTTCGGCCAGCTCATCGATAACCTCCGCCTCGATCAGGGTTGAATCCATGTCAAACACCACCAGACGGCGGTTGCGGCGGTAAATGGAGTCCTCCTGGAAACCAATGTCCACGTTCAGATCCGTGGCGATGTGCAGGAAGTCGGAGCGCAATGCCTCCAGGTCCTGGGGCGTGCCCCTCACGGAGAACTCCACACAAGCGATGCGATCACTGCGCTCCAGGCCCGTGCGGCCGGACAGGCGCGCAATATTGTCGATGTTGAGCCCGTGCTGGGCGGTAATGCTTGAAACGCGGGCAATCTGGTTCGCCGTAATGTCCCTCGCCATGAGGGTGACCACATAGCGCCCCCGCCCTTTGCCCGCCACCCACTCCTGGTAGGCCTCCTCGGTAATGGGCTCAAAGCGGACCTGCATATCCAGCTCATGGATACGGAACAACAGCTCCTTGAACACCTGGGGCGCGTTATCCTCCTCCGGAATCTCCGCGAGGATCCCCCAGGTCAGATGGTCGTGGATCACGGCCTGACCAACATCCAGTATGCGCACATCAAACCGCGCCATGATGCCCGTGATCTCCGAGGTGAGCCCGGGTTTGTCCCGCCCGGACACATTGATCAGTACCAGTTCACTCATCCGCTGAACCCGCCTCCCCGGCGTTGTTGTGTTCAATCACGTCGATACGATCGACCCTTTGGAGCCCTCGCGGCAGCTTGTGGCCACGCCGCCCGCGTTCGCCCCGGTAATGTTCAAGGTCACTGAAGCGCAGGGTCAGATGACGCTTGCCCGCATGGAGCACCAGCTTGTCCTGCTCCCCAAAGGTGGTGACCGTCACCATGAACTCCTCGCCACTGCGCACCTGCGCCGGCGGAATCCCGAGCATCTTGTTGCCCTTGCCCTTGGCCCGTTCCGGCAGCTCGCTCAATGGGAAGACCAGCAGACGCCCTTCGCTGGAAACAGCCGCGAGCCAGACATTATCTCCCTCGCGCACGGTTTGCGGCGGCAATATGCTGGCCCCCTCCGGAACGCTGAGAACCGCCTTGCCATTACGATTACGGCTCACCAGCGAAGTAATCGGGGCCACGAAACCATACCCGGCCGAGGTACTGAGCAGCACCCGGCCCTCGCCCGCCATGAGGAGTCCGGCGAAACCGGCGCCGGTGGGCGGATTGATGCGGGTGGTCAGTGGCTCGCCCTGGCCCCGGGCCGACGGCAGCGTATGGGTATTGAGGGCATAGCTGCGACCAGTGGTATCCAGCACCAGCGCCTGTTGGTTGTTACGCCCCCTCGCCGCCAACGCGAAGCGGTCACCGGCCTTATAGCTGAGACCACTGGGATCAATATCGTGACCCTTGGCGGCCCGGATCCAGCCTTTTTCGGACAGCACAACCGTCACCGGATCCCCGGACACCAGATCCGTCTCACTGAAGGCTTTCGCCTCGCTCTTCGCCTCAATGGGACTGCGCCTGTCGTCACCAAACGCCTCGGCATCCGCCTCGAGCTCAGACTTGATGAGCTCACGCATCCGCACTTCAGAGCCCAGTGTGGCCTGAAGGCTGTCACGCTCCTGCTGGAGTTCATCCTGCTCGCCACGGATCTTCATTTCCTCAAGCTTGGCCAGATTGCGCAGCTTGAGTTCCAGGATGGCCTCGGCCTGTTCGTCCGAGAGCCCGAAACGGTCCATCAGTACCGGTTTGGGTTTATCCTCGTCACGGATGATCTGGATCACTTCATCAATGTTGAGATAGGCAACGAGCAACCCCTCAAGGATGTGCAGCCGTGCCCTGACCTTGCCCAGACGGTGTTCAAGACGGCGACGCACGGTCTCGTGGCGGTATTCCAGCCATTCGGACAAAAGCCCTCGCAGATCCCGAACGCGGGGACGCCCGTCCAGACCGATGACATTGAGGTTCATCCGGTAATTCTTTTCCAGGTCCGTGCTGGCGAACAGATGCTCCATCAGACCTTCCGTATCCACCCGGTTGGAGCGCGGCGAGATCACCATCCGCACCGGGTTCTCATGATCCGATTCATCGCGCAGATCCGTGACCATTGGCAGTTTGCGGGACTGCATCTGTTGTGCGATCTGTTCCATGATCCGGTTGCCCGAAACCTGATGCGGCATGGCGTTGATGACGATATCACCGTTTTCAACCTGCCAGCGGGCCCGCATGCGCAGCGTCCCGCGGCCCGTACGGTAAAGCTGACGCAGATCCTCCCGCGAAGAGACAATGGCTGCGCCCGCCGGGAAATCAGGCCCCTGGATGTGATCACAGAGGGCGTCCACATCCGCCCCGGGTTCATCCAGCAGCCGGATGCAGGCGGCGACCACCTCCCGCAGATTATGCGGCGGAATATCCGTGGCCATGCCCACGGCGATCCCCGTGGTCCCGTTGAGCAGCACATGCGGCACCCGCGCCGGCAGCGTCGCTGGCTCGTTCAGGGTGCCGTCAAAGTTAGGCTGCCAATCCACTGTACCCTGGCCCAGCTCACTGAGCAGCACCTCGGAAAACTTCGCCAGTCTGGCTTCGGTGTAACGCATGGCAGCGAAGGACTTGGGGTCGTCCTGGCTGCCCCAGTTACCCTGGCCATCCACCAGCGGGTAGCGGTAGGAAAAGGGCTGTGCCATGAGCACCATGGCCTCATAACACGCCGAATCCCCATGGGGGTGGAACTTGCCCAGCACATCGCCCACGGTGCGCGCGGACTTTTTGTACTTGGCGGTGGCGGAGAGCCCCAGCTCCGACATGGCATAGACAATCCGGCGCTGGACGGGTTTCAACCCATCCCCGATGTGCGGCAGGGCCCGGTCAAGAATGACGTACATGGAATAGTCCAGGTACGCTTTCTCCGTGTAATCCCTCAGCGCAACGCGCTCATAGCCCTCGTCGGTGGTCTCGAATTCCGGCATAGCCCCTCGGTGCTCCGTCATGGGTGGGTGCCCCTTTTCGGGCAAAGCGCCATTATAGGGAGGCTTGCGCTGGACTCCAAACAAGCGGTAGTGGATTTCCCGAATAGTGGCCAGGGAGGCTCAAGGCTAACGTGAAACCACCTTCTGCGACCATCCTGTTATCACGGTGGAACCGAGACCCCTTATGGCATCGAGTCGAATACGCGCTGCGCGTCGGGCTGCGGCCCAGGGACTCATGGTGGGCCTGCTCACCTTCGTGCTGATCATTATGGTGGAATACATGTGGGCGGGTGGCCTCGTGGACCTGCGTCTCTACGGCCTCACCAGTCTGGGGGTCAGTATCCTGGTTTTTTTCAACCTGCTTCTAACCAGGCACCAGCGGCGGCCCCGCCAGGAGGCCACCGACCGGTCACGCCGTCGTCACTGACGCACGCCCTCCACTGACAGCATCAGCGTTACCTGCTCGGCTTCCGGGCCCAGATCGTAGTCAATCCCGAAATTCTCCAGCGTCAGGGTTGTGGTGCCCTCAAAACCCATGCGGTAGTTCCCCCAGGGGTCCTTGCCGTGGTTGATCAGCTCCATATCCAGATCCACCTCACGCGTCACGCCGTGTAACGTCAGGTCGCCGGTCACCGTCGCGGAATCCTCACCTTTCATTTCCACGTCAGTGCTCTCGAAGGTTGCTTCCGGGTACTTGCTCACATTGAGGAAATCATCGCTGCGAAGGTGTTTATCCCGCTCCGAATGATTGGAATCCACGCTGCTGGTATCCACGGTCACGCTGACCGAGGATTGTTCCGGATTCTCCGCGTCGTACTTGAAGCTGCCATCAAAGTCATTGAAGCGCCCGTAAAGGGTACTGAAGCCAAGATGGCTGATGCGGAACTGGATGAACTGGTGCTGCCCTTCGCGATCAAAGGCATAGGTGCCGCTCGGATCCGCCGCCAGGGCCGGGCCCGAACCCACCATCGCGACCGTGGCTGCCGAGGCGACAAAACTCCGGGTCAGGGTTGTCAGATTCATAGTCTTCTCCTTGTCTGTGTCGTTATTGAACGTTCGTCCTGGAATCACTGCTGGCGCAGCTTCATGCACAGCATCCGCCGCAGTGTATCGTCACGATCCCAGAAATGGTGTTTGAGCGCGGCCACGCCATGAAGGCCGGCGAGAATGACCACCGTCCACCCCATCCAGCGGTGCCAGTCCCCCGCCACGTCCTCCATACCCTGCACATTACCGGTTAGCGCCGGGACGCTGAACCAGTCAAAGACCGCCACGCCACGCCCGTCAGCCGTGGAGATCAGGTAGCCACTGATCACCATGGCCAGCATCAGGGCGTACAGGAGCCAGTGGGCAGCATGGGCGCCCAGGTGCTCAACCCGGCTGTGGCCGGGCACTGGCGCAGGCGGCGGCGAAACGAACCGCCACACCAACCGCAGCACCAGGGCCGCGCCCAGCAGCAGGCCAATGCTGCGATGCCAGTCCGGCAGCACGTTCCGCAGCGGATCCATGTACCCGAGATCCACCATGTAGAGCCCGATCGCAAAAAGAGCGACGACGGCGATCCCCATCAGCCAATGAAAGCCAACGCTGACAATGCCCCAGCGGGCTTTTGTATTGCGCCACTGCATCGTTTTCCGCCCCTTGTCCATGGATGCCACACAGACTAGCTTTGTTACAGGATCGGCGAAACCGAAAAGTTCTGTCACTGATATTCAGAAAAACTGACTGTCCGAAACCGTTTTTCGCCGTTGCCCGGGTTTCAGGTGTGTCATTACATACGTGGAATTGGCACAATCTTCGTGGCTGTCAGGAGGAGGGCCCAAAACCGGACGTCGTTCAAAGTGCAATCAGGCCCATGCCACCATTCGACCAGAGCAGTACCGCCAGCGATCTTGAGCGTATCAGTGCCCTGCTGTCTCCCACAGGCGATGATGATACCTGGGTGGGCCACTACGAGGGTCTGATGCTGCGAACCGCGCTGCAACCGATCTTCAGCATCTCCCACAAGCGGATCGTTGGCTACGAGGCCCTGATCCGCGCCTTCGATAACGACGCGGCACCGGTCCTGCCTCCGCATCTGTTCGAGCTGGCCGAGGACCACCCCTCAAACCTGCTTCTCGATCGCTTATGCCGGACGCTTCACGTCCGCAACTTTCAGGGCGTTGCGGACGAGATCAACTGGCTCTTCCTCAATGTCTCGCCGCAGTGCATGGCAAGCGGCATGCAGTCGGATGCGTTCTTTGGCCGATTATTACAGGATTCCGGCTTTCCCGCCCACCGCGTGGTTGTGGAAATCGTCGAAAAACCCAGCGACGATCCCGACCTGTTGCGCCGTACCGTGGAATACTATCGCTCACTGGGCTGCCTCACGGCGATTGATGACTTTGGCGCCGGCCATTCCAACTTTGAACGCATATGGAACCTGCGGCCGGACATCGTCAAGCTTGACCGCCAGATGCTGGCCAGGGCAACCGAGGAAAAGCGTGCCCGCCAGATCCTCAAGGGCATTGTTTCCCTGCTGCACGAATCCGGCTGCCTGGTCCTTCTGGAAGGCGTGGAATCCCAGGAGCAGGCACTGATCGCCGTGGACGCGGGCGTGGATTTCGTCCAGGGCTATTACTTCCATCGGCCAACCACCGAGCTGGGTTGCGCCGTCCAGGGGAACGCCGATTTCGAGACGCTGCTGGCACACTACAAGCAGAACAAGCAGCAGCAATCCGACCCCACACAGACCATCACCGGCTTCTTCAGCCACCGCTTCGAGCGGGTCATCAGCGCGCTCCAGGCCGGCCAGGATTTTGAGCCCGCCTGTGGCCCACTGGTCAACCACCATACGGTCTCGCGCTGTTACCTCATCGGTGATGATGGGGTCCAGGTCCACGACAGCCTGCTGTCGCCGGAAAGTGCCCACCGCCTGGACCCGCGCTTCCGGCCACTGGAAAACACCGTACAGGCGGACTGGTACCGCCAGCACTACCTGCGCCGCGCCCTGCGCCATCCCGGCGAGCTCCAGATCACCCGCCCCTACCTGTCGGCAACCGGCGCACACATGTGCATCACACTTTCCCGGGCATTCGTTTACGGCGATCAGACGCTGGTGCTTTGCTGTGACATCCTGGCCGGGGAACAGCCCCGAACCTGAGCAACGCTGGCACACTTCCCAATACCAGTAATTTTCCTTTAAACGAACACGTGTTAGCTTTATGCCCTCACACGCGCAGTCAAAGTGTGGGAACAGAGTATCAAGCATTCCAGGCCCGAGTCTGTTACCGTAACAGCTGTAATTCTCAGGAGATCGCCATGACAGTGGCCCAATTTGACAAAGCCGATCTGGAACGCTGTGGGAGAGGCGAACTCTTCGAAGGCGACATGCGGCTGCCGGTCGACCAGATGCTGATGCTGGACCGGATTCCCCATATCAGTGATGACGGCGGCGACTACGACAAGGGCCAACTGATCGCGGAACTGGACATTGATCCGGATCTCTGGTTCTTCCACTGCCACTTCAAGGGCGACCCTGTTATGCCGGGCTGCCTGGGGCTGGACGCGCTGTGGCAGCTGACCGGTTTCTTCCTGGCCTGGCAAGGCGGCCAGGGTCGCGGGCGGGCGCTGGGCTGTGGTGAGGTGAAATTCACCGGCCAGGTGCTACCCTCAAACGAACTGGTGCGTTACCAGCTCGACATCAAACGCATTGTCCGGCGTGGCGTTACCATGGGCATCGCCGACGGGATCGTCTCAGTGGATGGGCGCCCCATCTACCACGCCAAAGACCTGCGCGTCGGGCTCTTCACATCCACGGAAAACTTCTGAGGCAGAGCAAGCAATGAGACGTGTCGTGATTACCGGGATGGGGGTCATCTCCAGCCTGGGCAACAATCAGGAGGAGGTCACCGACTCCCTGCGCCAGGTACGCCCGGGCATCGAATTCAGCGAAGAAGCACGGGATAATGGCCTGCGCAGCCAGATCTGCGGTGGCATCCATATCGACCCCAAGGAACACATTGACCGCAAGCTGTACCGGTTCATGTGTCCCGCTTCCGCCTATGCCTATCTGGCAATGCAGGAGGCTGTGGAACAGTCCGGACTGACTGAGGATGAGATCAAGGCGGATACCACCGGCCTCATTATGGGTACTGGCGGTGCCTCCACCGTGGAACTGACGGATTCGATCGACACCCATCGTGAGAAGGGAATCCGCCGCGTGGGCCCCTACCGTGTTCCCAGAACCATGGGATCGGCGATTAACGCCAACCTGGCCACCGCTTACGGTATCCGGGGCGTGAACTACGGCATCACGTCCGCCTGCGCCACCAGCGCCCATTGCATCGGCCATGCGGCCGACCTGATCGCCCTGGGCCGCCAGGAAGTGATGTTTGCCGGTGGCGGCGAGGATCTGCACTGGACCCTGACGCTCCTTTTCGACGCCATGGGCGCGCTGTCGACCAAGTTCAATGATACCCCCGAGAAAGCCTCACGCACCTATGACGCAGACCGGGACGGTTTCGTCATTGCAGGCGGCGGCGGGGTCCTGGCGCTTGAATCACTGGAACACGCCCAGGCAAGGGGAGCCCCCATCCTGGCGGAGCTGGTCGGCTTTGGCGCCACGTCCGATGGTGTGGACATGGTGGCCCCCTCCGGCGAGGGCGCCGTGCGGTGCATGCAGCAGTCACTCAAAGGCATTGATGAGCCACTGAGCTACATCAACACCCATGGCACCAGCACGCCCACAGGCGATGTAGTGGAACTGGATGCCATCCACCAGGTGACCGGCGACGCCATGCCGCCCACGGGCTCAACCAAGCCGCTGACCGGTCACTCGCTCGGTGCCGCAGGCGTGCATGAAGCCATCTATACGCTGATCATGCAGCGCGAAGGCTTCCTCACGCCTTCCGCCAACATCGAGAATCTGGACGAAGGCGCCGAGGGCTACCCCATCATCCGCGAGTTCCAGGACAATGTGGATCTGCCGCTGGTGATGAGCAACAGCTTCGGCTTCGGTGGCACCAACGCCACCCTGGTCTTCCGCCGCTTCAACGGCTGACCCGCCGAAACAAGGCCGGGGCCGGGGTCAGCCGACGACCTCGGCCTCATTGCCGTATTCCTCCAGCCAGCTGCGGCGATCCGCCGCGCGCTTCTTCCCCAGCAGCATATCCATACGGTCGTCCGTGCCGTCATCCGGGCTCAGTGACAGCTGAACCAGACGCCGTGTATCCGGTGCCATCGTGGTCTCACGCAACTGCAGCGGATTCATTTCGCCCAGGCCCTTGAAGCGCTGGGTCTGTATCTTGCCCTTACGCTTCTCAGCCGCCAGGCGATCAATGATGCCCTGCTTTTCGTGTTCGTCCAGTGCGTAGAAGGTTTCCTTGCCCAGATCGATGCGATACAACGGCGGCATGGCCATGAACACATGCCCCGCCTCGACCAGAGGCCGGAAATGCTTGACGAAGAGTGCACACAGCAGGGTCGCGATGTGCATGCCATCCGAGTCCGCGTCCGCCAGGATGCAAACCCGGTTGTAGCGCAGCCCGGTCAGGTCCCCGGAGCCAGGATCCACGCCAATGGCGACGGCAATATCATGCACCTCCTGGGAACTGAAGATCTCCGCCGAGTCCACCTCCCAGGTGTTGAGGATCTTGCCCCGCAGCGGCATGACCGCCTGGTATTCGCGATCCCGTGCCTGCTTGGCGGAACCACCGGCGGAGTCGCCCTCCACGAGGAACAGTTCCGACTGGGCCGGGTCCGTACCGGTGCAATCCGCCAGCTTGCCGGGCAGCGCCGGGCCGGAGGTGACCTTCTTGCGCTGCACCTTGCGTGACGCCCGAAGGCGGCGCTGGGCATTACCGATGACGAACTCCGCCAGCGCCTCGGCGATGTCCGTGTGCTGATTCAACCAGAGGCTGAAGGCATCCTTGACCACGCCGGAGATGAAGCTGGCCGCCTCCCGGGACGATAGCCGTTCCTTGGTCTGGCCCGAAAACTGGGGTTCCTGCATCTTGAACGAGAGCACGTAACTGCAGCGCTCCCAGATGTCGTCCGGGGTCAGCTTGACCCCGCGCGGCAACAGGTTATGCAGCTCGCAGAATTCACGCAGCGCCTCCAGAAGCCCGGTCCGAAGGCCATTCACATGGGTGCCACCCTGGGTGGTGGGGATAAGGTTCACATAGCTCTCGGCCACCACGTCGGTGTCCTCGGGCAGCCACTGCAGAGCCCAGCTCACCCTTTCGGTATTGCCACTGATCTCACCGGTGAACGGCTCCTGGGGCAGACACTCCCGGTCCGCCAGGGCGGTTTTCAGGTAATCGGTCAGCCCGTCCTCGTAATACCACTCGTCCTTTTCGCCGGTTTCCTCCTGCAGCAGCGTCACGGTCAATCCCGGACACAGCACGGCCTTGGCGCGCAGGTTATGGCGAAGGCGGGGAATCGAGAATCTCGGGCTCTCAAAATACTCCGGGTCCGGACGGAAGCTCAGGGTTGTGCCCGTGTTGCGCTTACCCACCGTATCAATGACATTCAGGTCCTCGACCTTGTAACCATGCTCAAAGCGGATGCGATGCAGCTTGCCATCACGCCGGATCAACACCTCCAGCTCCGTGGAGAGCCCATTGACCACGGAAACGCCCACGCCGTGCAGCCCACCGGAATACTGGTAGTTACTGGTGCTGAACTTACCCCCGGCATGCAACCGCGTCATGATCAGCTCAACACCAGGGATGCCCTCTTCCTGGTGGGCGTCCACGGGCATACCGCGGCCATCATCGGTCACCGAGAGGCGGCCGTCCGCGTGCAGCACCACGTCGATGCGCTTCGCGTGGCCACCCAGTGCCTCGTCCACGCTGTTGTCGATGACTTCCTGGGCCAGATGATTGGGACGGGAGGTGTCGGTGTACATGCCCGGCCGCTTGCGCACCGGGTCCAGCCCCTTGAGGACTTCAATGGAATCGGCGTTGTAATCGCTGCTCTGGCTCATAGGCTCGGGTGTCCATCAACGGGAATGGGGCAAGCGGCCCGAAGGCCGCCCTGGTACGTACGCAACAGTACCAGAGAACGGCAAAGGATTCAGTGCCCGGCCGGCGCCTCCAGGCGCAGCGGGAAGCCCTCGGCATCCATCCGCACAGAAAGGGTCGACCAGCCCTCGCCCGGCACCGACAAGGCCAGGCACGGTGTCGTAATGACCTGTGCCAGCATGGCGTCACTGTCCGGCTCCGTGTAGCGCAGGGCAACGCTCAGATTTCCCGCCACCTTTTCGGACTCACGCAATTCGCCACCATATCCCGGCGTGGGACGCTGGCCGAGATACACAATGACCACATCACGACCGGACTGGAGCGCTCCCTGCGCCGATGACATCAGCCGATCCACCTCCGGAAGCTCTGCCTTCGAGCGCACCAGGGCAAGGCCGGGGCTTTCAACGTGGCACTGGGACGCCTGACCGATCACCTCAACATCGGGAAGGACCTCCTTCTCAGCCTGGCCCGCCTGGCACCCCACCAATAGCGGCACCAGCAGACCCAGTAAACGCCGACTCACCATTGCCTAACCTCCTTGCCGCTAACTCATTGATCAGTGACTCGACGGTAGCCGGGATCCACCTGGGTATCAACCGGCCGCGTAAAGGCGGTTTCCAGCTCAACCTCCCGATTCATCGCCTGGGTTACGGTTATGGGCTCCGCCTGCCCGGTAAAGGGAAATTCGGCACAGGCTTCACCCGGGCCACAGAAGGCACCATCGTTATCCATGTCACTCCCCGCAATCAGGAGGTACTCGCCCGGCTCAATGTCGGACGTATCAAACGAGAAACGGTACTGACCGTTTTCGGCTTCCGCGATTGTCTGTTGCACTTCCATGCCCGGTTGGGATGGGTCCCGAGGGATCAGCTGCACGAAGTGCACCCCTGCATTACGGGCCCGGGTATCGGCTTCCAGGGTCGCCGTAACCGGCAGCTGGAAGGAGCGCTGGTCACTGCCGGCCTGATAGGTCACTTCGAGCACGGACCGATAGAGCGCCCCTGGCGTGAGCCTGTCCGTGTTCAGGCGTACGCGGAAACGACGGCCACCGTGGGACTCAACCTGATCAAGCCAGGGCGCGCTCCCGGAAACCGCCAGGCCGCTCAAGGAAACACTACCCTCTCCCACCCGACGGAACGACAGCTCAACCTGATCGGTACCATCGCTGAAATCGATCATGCCGGGCTCCGGGGCCAGTGCGGCATAATCCGTCCAGGTTGATGAGGCGGCGGCCCGGGCATCCACGATGCCCCGCCCTCGCTCAAGATCAAAGGCGCCGCTGCCCTGCACGATCTGCCCCTCGCGCACCAGGGCCCTGACAGTGGCCGGCGCCAGATCCGGGTTGGCCTCCAGCAGCATTGCCACCACGCCACTGACATGGGGGGCCGCCATGGAGGTTCCCTGCAAACCGCCCGCGCCGCCGGGCACGGCGCTGTGGATGAAGCGCTGATCGTCACCATCAACGTCCTGGCAACCATTCCCCGCGCCCCCTCCGGCAGGCGCCATCAGGTCCAGCCAGGCCCCAAAGTTGGCAAACTCCGAGCGCGCGCCGGTGCAGTCCACGCCGCCAACCGCCAAGACAGAGGGGTAGGCAGCTGGGTAGAAAGGACGGTCGGTAGGCAGCTGGGTAGAAAGGACGGTCATTGCCGGCATTCCCCGAGGCGCCCACCACAATGATCCCCGCGGCCTCCGCATCGGCGATGGCATCCGCCAGGGCCGGGTTGCTCGTCTGGGTCCCGAGGCTGAGATTGATGATCCGCGCCCGGGGCCTGCCCTGGTTGATGACCCAGCGTACCCCCTCAATGACATCCGCCATACTCCCCTCGCGGCTGCCCAGCACCCGGACGGGAACCAGGTCTGCATCGTAGGCCACACCAGAGACCTGATCCGACTTGAGCGCATCCGCGCCAACAATGCCCGTCACATGCGTGCCATGACCTGACCCGCTGTCATCCCGGGGCCATGCGTCATCATCAACGGTGTCCAGGCAGCCCGTTTCCCCGCAAGCAATAGTCGGTGCCAGATCCGGATGCCAGTCATTATTGGCGTAGCTGATGCCAGTATCGAGCACAGCAACATGAACGCCCTCGCCTGTCCGGTTGCTCGACCAGGCGCCCTCGGCGTTAATACGGTCAAAATGCCACTTCTGCAGCGAATAATCACTCTGGGTCATCGGTGGCAGGTGGGTATCAGCGCGGCGTACGCGTATATTGGGCACAGCCTGAACGACCCCGGGCGAGTCCCGCAGCTGTTGGATCCACGCCAGCGTCTCCTTCACGCGCGCCCGCCCGGACGCATTGGCGGCCATGACCGCCTCACGCTCGAGCGGCATTCGCACATGATGCTGGCGGCCTCCCAGGGATCGCTGCGCAGCCACCGGGAGTTCCCGTCCAGCCTGGGCACGGACCCGCTCCTTCCCGCCATCCGCCCCCAGGGTCACAATCGCCTCGCCGGGGATGACATCCGCAACGCCACCTCCCAGGGACTGGCCCTGATCCAGGGAAGTGGCGCGGATGACATAGCGGGCGGGGCCACTACGCTCCCCGGCCCTGACGCTCAGGTTATACTCCCCAGCATCGTGCGCCTGGACAGAAAGACTGGTAGCGCCCCTGCCTGAACTCACACTCGAGTGCCCTGAGGCAACTGCTTCCAGAATGACCTCGACATCCGGCTCCGGCTGGCTGGAGCGGCCAACCCGATAGGGAGCCGGAAACACATTCACCACCACTCGCTGGCCTTCAACCAGGCTCAACCGCAGCACATCGGACGAGTCGCGAGGGAACGCAAGACCACCGTTATACTGACCGGCGTCGGCACTGATAAAGCCGCCAGCGATCACGTTGCCGGGGAAAGGGCTGTCCGGGTTCTGCACGCCAGAAACCGGTTCGGCCCGGGAACTGGCCAGCCCCTCCTCTGTCAGGGTCAGGGCGGTATCCGCGTCCACGCGTGAGCCCGGGGCAATGGCGATGGTGCCCTGAAGCACACCGGCCTCTTCACCGTCACCGCCTCCGCCGCCCCCACAGCCAGCAACAAGCAGGACAAAGCCTGTCAGCACCAGTCGTTTCCAGAGGCAGGTTTGCACCGTTGCACTCAACTTTATGCCATTAGAGGGTCTTGGCGCGCAGCCATGGTTCAACCATAAAACAGCAACGGTACCAATGCCACAACCGTCAGGGTCAGCCCCATCACCATCAACGGGAGAATCAGGCGCTGGAAACGCCGGTAGAGATTGGGTGCCTCGGGCTCTGGCACAAGCGCCTCCTTGACCCCGACCACCTGGCGGGTCAGCAGGTGATTGAGCGCCACTGGTGGCGTAAGGTAGCCCAGTTCAAAGGCCACAATGGTCATGACCCAGAAGTGCAGCGGATCCACCCCCAGCCCGATCGCGGGCTGGGCAATGGTGGCGGAGACCAGAACCACCGCCGCGAAGGGGTCCATGAACATGCCGATGACCGTCAGCAGCACCATCAGCGCCAGTACCACCAGCAACACCGAATCCGCCTCTGCCGGGAAGAAGCTGGCAATCACGTGGGAACGCTCCAGCACACCACCAACCGTCATGGACAGGCCAATCAGCGTCAGCAGCGCGCCCACGTGCACGGCGGATTCACCGGCGCCGATGGCAATGCGCCGCCCCGCCCCCATTACACGACTCTGGGGCCCGTTATAGTCCAGGACCACCAGCGCCATCATGATGATCGGTAGTATGGTGGGCGCCGAGAATTCATTGAACGCCATGCCCAGCACCAGCTGGAACAGGCCCACAATGACGGCAATCAGGATGACATCCGGGATCAATGCCCGCAGCGCCTTCAGCGATTGCTTCATGGCCAACCGCGGATGACTCACGCGTGGCCGCCATTCCTTTTCGCTGCGCGTTACGATCAGTGTGAAGATGATGGCGGACAGCAGAAAAACCCAGAATCCCCATCCGAAGAGTTCACCCGTGGTCACTTCCTTGTTCAGCGCGGCTACGACCACGATGAGAAGGCAGGGATTAAGCACCACACCCAGACTGCCGGACATCGCCGTGGTAGCCAGGGACAGCTGGCGCCCGGCCCCGGCACGCCGCAACTCGTCATAGATCGTTCCCCCCACCGCCAGGATGAAGATGCCGGAGGCGCCGGTGAACGCTGTCGGAAACGCCGTCACAAAGATGACCAGTGAGGCCAGCGTGGCCGGCGGGAGCTGCCAGGGCTGAACCACTGCCAACAACCGGTCCGGGATGGTGGTCTGCTTGAGCATCATCCCGACGAACACATAGAGCCCAATGTTGACGAACAGTGAGGAATGCTTCGTCAATTGGTTCAGGTAGACCCCGAGACCAGCGGTATCCCAGTTACCACCATTGGCGAAGTAGAGGTAGCCCAGTACCCCCATCCAGCAATACAACGGAATCGCCAGGGGGGATGCCAGGGTCATTTTTCCCCGTGGCAGCTCGGTGGGCATGCTGACAAGCCGCACCAGATTGATGCCAGCCAGGATGGTGAACAGTGCCATCCAGGCTTTCTGGAGCGCCTGGAGCCGCCCCGTGTCCGGGGTATCCATCAGGTTCCCTAGATGGTTATAGAGCGAGAACACCATCAGCAGGTTGACCACCATCTGGCCGCCTTCGGCCAGCCGCCAGTCCACCCGGGTGATGGGCGGGCGGATACTGATATGGTGATTGGAAAAGGCCGCGGTAGCGGCGCCGAAGCCAAGCAGCGCTATGAAGAGATAGGTGGACAATGAGCGGTTGTCCGTCAGCCACTCCGCCATCCCCCGCTCCACGGTCTTATAGGCCATCAATACCGGCGTAATGCGCTCTTGCATGGCGTGGTACTGCTCATGACGCTGCTGACAGCGCGCCACGTTCTTTTCGATGGAACGCCGCAGCTGCTCTTTGCTGGGACCGCCGCCGCCCAGTCCGAAGGGATCGTCTTCCTGCTTCGAAAGCTCCTCCTGCACCCGCCGACCAATGTCGACGTCGGTTTCACAGCTGGGCGCCTCCGCCCCCGGATCCAGCGAATAATACCCCGGCCAGATCTGTTCACCGAGCGCCAGCATGCGCGTGTGCATGGAGCCCCCCAGCCCCATCAGCAGCAACGCGAGCAATAGCAGAAGCACAAGCGCGCCGTGCAGCCGACGCGCATGGGCAGGAGCACGGGCACTGCCCCAGGAGGAAGATGGTTCCGACATGACGACCTCTCTACGTCAGGAACAATGGGCGTTATTCACGGTCCGGTGCTGTACACTCGGAGGCTTCCGGATCGATCCGGCAGCGCACCTGGCGCAAAAGGGTCAGCATTTGCCCGTTGTAAACCTGCTCCACCTTCTCTCCATCGGCGGTAACACCATCCCGGAGTTCAATACGGTTCTGGCGGAACATCTCCTGATAGTCCTCAATGTCGCTGTCCGGGATCTCAATCCAGGTGTCATCCGGGATGTCCGCCTCGTAGTCCTCAACTTTGGCAATGGCATCATCAAAATGGTTGAAGGCCACTTCGCGGGACGTCCGGGCCTGCTCCTCGGTCAACGCATCATCCCTTACGACAATCTGCATCGTCAGCTGCCCGAGGGGATAATCCACCACACCCCCTTCATCACCAATGCCGCGATACAGCTCCAGTGCCTCATACGCCCAGCCCGGGGCATAGGCGGCATCCACTGACCGGTTATTGAACTTACCCCCAAAATCGGTGATCTCAGACGGTTCAACACTCGCATTGACGTAATTGACCATGTGCACCGCATCCGGATGATGATTCAGGGTCGCGATGCGCTTGCCGGCCAGCTCCTCCACCGTGTCCATGTCCCTGTCGGTCACGAACAGATAGGCGGCCCCCGCAGGGAAAATGCCAGCAATCTCATAGTCACCTTCTTTCATGTACTTGCTGGCCTTGGGTTTATTGATCGCCGCCAGCACCATCTCCAGGTGCTTGTAAGAAGGAATCGCCCCAACGGCACTGAGCGTGCCGGTAAACTCGTTGTACCGCCGAATCCGGAGGTCCGTTGCGGCCAGGGCATCACAGTCGCCCGCTGAGAACGCGGACATGGCGACTCCCTCATCGGTATAGGGCTCCAGGTTGAACTTGACCCCCTTTTCACGCATGTCGATCGCATAGTTCTCCACCAGTGCGTACTGGTCGCCACTGGCCCCGATCAGGTCGAACACGCACATGTCTACTGTCTTTTCCTGCGCCTGGGCCAAAGGGGCCAGCCCAAGGCAGAGCACTGCTGTGAGATTGCGGAGTCGCATGGACCTCTCCTGTTTACTGTTGTTGTTCATCAATCCATAGTCCGGGCGCCGTCACAACAGCCCCTTGGTATCAATGCGTTCACTCTCGTCCGTCCGGGTTCCAGTCTCCCCAAACCGGTTTTTCGGAGTCCGGTAGCCGTGTTCGCGGGTCCAGAATCGATCCGATACAGCCCGGGCAATGCGCATTGCAACGTGGTCCGCCAGTTGATAGCGCTCCCAGACCTCAAAGTCATCGGACGTCTCGTCCAGATAGGCAAGCACCTCGGACAGGGTGTCATCACGGCCGACGTTCTCGGCCATCATCAACTCCAGGGCCGCCGGGATGCGGAGTCCTTTCTCAACACCAAGCCGGCGATTGCGAGCCAGTACCTCCCAGGTTCCAGCACTGACTTCCTCCGGCTTCAGGTCCGGCAGCAAGACCCAGATCGTGGCCCTCAAACCCTCTGGAATGCCGGCCCACTCGCTGTTGCTCACGCAATAGGTGGAACGCTCGACCTGGGCCGCCAGCCTGCGGGAGACATCGGCGCGGCCCCGCGCCTTGCCATCGTCCAGCACCGCCTGGGCCCCGGCGAGCAGCCCCACCAGGAAGGTGATCTCATCCTGGTCGGAATGCAGCTCCGGACACGCCGCATCCGGTGTCGGTTCATAGTTGAACGCCGTCAGCATGCGGTTGAAGGCCCGTTCGCGCCGCTCCGCGGTAGTGCCATACCGGCGCTGCATCGCTTCACGGGCATCACGCAATTCCTTGGTGTTGCCCTGGTAGTCCGCCCTCAGGTAACGCAGCTCCTGTTCAAAGGCCTCCTGCTCCATGCAGATGCCCGCCAATACCGACAGCAGCGTCCCGGTCTTGGCGGGCTCCCGGGTAACGCGGGAGAAGGAATAAAGCAGAGGATCAACGGACTCCCCGAGTGAACAGGCCTTGCCCACATCACTCATCGCCAGCACATACGGCGTATTCTCAGCCTCGGCATAACCGGTCATCACATCACCGGTTATCTTGTGAAGGGGGTTAACGGAACACCCGGCCAGCACCATCAAGGCGACAAGCACACCAGTGATGCGGGTCAGGGAGATGCCGTTATAGGTTTTGTTCGGCATGGCCAGTCTCCATCTGTCCTGCGGCCGCCCTGCAAGCGGGTATTTCCTTTGGGGGTTCGCCTCCGGTGCAAACGGTGCGTGAACCGTGTCACGGGGTTGACGAACGTCAAGGTCCGACAATGAAACGGCAGTCGAGAGATGGATGCAAGCCTGCAGGCTGGCCGAAATGTCGGGGATGTGACGTCGTTACAGCGAGTGACCCTGTGTAACAAGGCTTTAGCCGGAACACACAAAGTGGCCGGCAATGCCAATCGTCGGGTAGCGAGGATCAGGGCGACGGGATCTTCAGCATCGTCATCACATGACCGGCCAGATCCTCAATGGTCATGTCGCCGTCCGGACGATACCAGGTGATGGTCCAGCTCAGGGCACCGGTGAGAAAACGCCGCAGGATGAACGGATCCGCTTCCAGCAACCGCTCGGCCCGGGCCTTCTCCAGCGTTTCCAGCCATAATCCCTCATAAACCTCACGAAGCTTCAGGATATCCGCCTGACTGGCCTCGGACAGACTCCGCCACTCGTAGACCAGTACCGCCATGGCCTCGCCGGTGTCACCGTTAATCGACTCCAGCTCACACTGCACCAGCGCCCGCAGCGCCGAGCGGGTATCCGGCGCCGCGTCCCGGCGCTCGCGCATGCGCGCTGTATTCACCAGGATCGCCTCCGTCATCACGCCTTTCAGGATCTCCTCCTTGGTCCGGAAGTGATGGAAGATGCTGCCTGACTGGATCCCCACCGCCGCAGCCAGATCCCGCACCGTAGTGCGCTCATAGCCCTTGTCCCGGAACAGGTGGGCAGCCTGGCGCAGGAGGCGGCCCCTGGGGGATTCGGGATCCGTGAAGCTGGGTGCGGAATCAGTCGTTTGGGTTAACAAGTCGAGGATCTCCAGGAAATAAGGCCCTAAAACCAGGCCGATTCTAGCAGTTGAAGGCCGCCATGAGCTGCGAGGCGCCGGATCCTCATTCTAGCACCGTTTACAAACCAAGCGCTTGCTAGGTATATTCAATTCAAACGATACCCGTACAAAGGACAACCGCCATGAATGCCCCCCAGTCCCTGCGCATCGGCTGCGCCGCCGCCTTCTGGGGCGACACCCAGACCGCCGCGCGGCAGCTCGTGGAAAAGGGCAACCTGGATTACCTGGTCTTTGACTACCTGGCCGAAATCACCATGTCCATCATGGCCGGCCAGAAACTCAAGGACCCCTCGCAGGGCTACGCCCGTGATTTTGTGGACACCGTCATGGGCCCACTGCTCGGAGAGATCAGCAACCAGGGCCTCAAGGTCATCAGCAACGCTGGCGGGGTAAACCCAGTCGCCTGCCGGGACGCCCTTCAGGCCCTGGTGGACGAACAGGGACTGGCGCTGACCATTGCCCTGGTCCACGGCGACGACCTCATGCCGCAAAAGAGTCAGCTCTCAAAGAGCGGCATCACCGAGATCGATACAGGCGCCCCCCTACCGGGCACGATGGTCAGTCTCAATGCCTATCTCGGGGCCCCCGGCATTGCCAGCGCGCTGGAACAGGGGGCTGACATCGTCATTACTGGACGAGTGGCGGACAGTGCCGTGGTCCTGGCGCCATTGATGCACGAATTCAGCTGGCGCCAGGACGACTATGACCGTTTAGCCCAGGGCAGCCTCGCGGGTCACCTGATCGAATGCGGCGCCCACGCCACGGGGGGCAACTTTACCGACTGGGAAACCGTCATGGACGGCTTCGACAACATGGGATTCCCCATTGCCGAGGTCCAGCCCAACGGTGAATTCACCATCACCAAGCCCCCAGGGACCGGTGGCCGGGTCAGCTTCGGCACCGTCGCGGAGCAGCTCGTCTACGAGATCGACGACCCTCAGGCCTACCACCTGCCAGACGTCGCCTGCGATTTCAGCCAAGTATGTCTGGAAGAAACCGGCCAGGACCAGGTCCGGGTCACCGGTGCCCACGGCCTGCCGCCGACCGACACCTACAAAGTCGCCGGCACCTGGCCCGATGGGCACAAATGCACCGTCACCTTCCTGTTGGCGGGAATGGAGGCGAGGCGCAAGGCTGACGCCGTGGCCAACGCCATACTGCGCAAGTCCGAACGGCTCATCCAGGACCACGGCCATGCCCCCTACACCGACACCAGCGTGGAACTGCTCGGCACCGAAAGCACCTATGGCCCCCACGGCCGTCACGGCGATACCCGTGAGGTTGTGATCAAGATCAGCGCCACCCACCCGGACAAGAAAGCCCTGGTGACCTTCTCCTGTGAAATTGCGCAGGCCGCCACCGGCATGGCACCAGGGCTGACCGGCATCGTCGGCGGCCGCCCCACGGTCTGGCCCAAGATCCGGCTGTATTCATGCCTCGTGCCCAAGGCGATGGTTTCCGTTTCCGTGGACCTGGGCGGTGACGTCTCCAGCGTGGCGGTACCGACGGAAGGTGGCTATGCCGGCACGAACAAGCCAGCAGAAGCGCCAATTCCCAGGACAACCGGTCAGGCGGATACCGACGTACGGCTGGTCGACCTGGCCTGGGCCCGCAGTGGTGACAAGGGCGATCACTGCAACATCGGCGTGGTGGCCCGGCGCGCGGATTACCTGCCCTGGATCGCGGCTGCGCTGACGCCAGAGCGGGTGGCTGAATGGATGGGGCATACACTGGATCCGGAGAAAAGCGAAGTACTTCGTTGGTATATGCCCGGAATTAACGGGTTGAACTTGCTGCTGAAGCACAGCCTCGGTGGTGGCGGCGTTGCCAGCCTGCGGATTGATCCACAGGGGAAGGCGTTTGCCCAGCAGTTGCTGGAGATTCCAGTGGCGGTGCCTTCGGGTTTGTTGCAGTGATCCTAGGCATGCTGGCTGGTTCTGGGCGCCACAGTGGGGAGTGCTTCCGGGAGGCGCGGCGGAACGAAAGGTTAGCGCTACCCAAACATTCTGAAGCCCCGATGTGGGGGATCCCTTTTCAGGAGGCTCGGCGGCAGGACGCCGCCGCGCCAGCGCCCATGGGTTCGCGCGAATAAGCGCGAACGGGCATACAGGATGTATGCCCTGGACCTGCAAGCGGAGCATGGAAGCGTAGCTTGCAGGGGTTCACAGCGGTCCTGAAAAGGGATCCCCCACAGCGGGGCCTGCGAAAAACAACCAAGCTTGGGACGAGGACTCCAATACCCAATGAGCTACCAATCAATCTTCAAAGACGACCTGTTCAGAAACCAGACCATCATCGTCACCGGCGGCGGCTCCGGCATTGGCCGCTGCACCGCCCATGAACTGGCCGCCCTGGGCGCCAACGTCATCCTCATCGGCCGCAAGCTCGAAAAGGTCCAGGTCGTCGCCGATGAAATCAGCGAAGACGGCGGCACCGCCCACCCTTACTCCTGCGACATCCGCGACGAGGACGCCGTTAAACCCGTCGTCCAGACCATCATCAGTGAGCACGGCCCCATCCACGGCCTCGTCAACAACGCCGGCGGCCAGTTCCCCTCGCCGCTGGCCGGCATCAACCAGAAAGGCTGGGAAACCGTCGTGCGCACCAACCTCACCGGCGGCTTCCTCGTCTCCCGTGAGGTCTACAACCAGAGCATGACACAAACCGGCGGCGCCATCGTGAACATCGTCGCCGACATGTGGGGCGGCATGCCCGGCATGGGCCACTCCGGGGCCGCGCGGGCCGGGATGGTGAATTTTACCCAGACCGCCGCCGTGGAATGGGGCGCCTCCGGCGTGCGGGTCAACGCCGTGGCCCCCGGCTGGATCGCCTCCAGCGGCATGGACAGCTACCCGGACAGCATGAAGTCCTGGATCCGGGGACTGCGTGATGCCGTGCCCTGCAAGCGCATCGGCACCGAAGCCGAGGTCAGCAGCGCCATCTGCTTCCTGCTCTCCCCCGGCTCACGCTTCATATCCGGCGACACACTGCGCATCGACGGCGGCGCCTCCCAGGGCGGCAGCGTCTGGCCGCTGCCGAAGGCCAAGAACAACCAAGCCTTCAACGGCTTCCACCGGGCGGTCACGCCCCGGGTACTCCAGGATGACGAGGACTGAACGCCATGCAGGTGATTGAATCCACCATCGATCCCAACAGCCCGGAGTTCGCGGAGAACGCCGAAGCGATGCAGGCGGAGATCGAGACGTTTCGCGGTGTCGAGCGGCTGGTGCGCGACAAGGCGGAAGAGGCCCGCGACAAGTTCAACCAGAAGAACAAGCTCCTGCCGCGGGACCGCATCGGCCTGCTGCTGGATCGTGGCAGCCCCTTCCTGGAGATCTGCCCGCTGGCCGGCTACAAGATGCACGACGACAAGGACGGCTCCATGGCCGGCGGCGGCATGATCTGTGGCATCGGCACCGTCGGCGGCGCCCGCGTAATGGTCTCCGCCAGCAACAGCGCCATCAAGGGCGGCACCATCACTCCGGCCGGGCTCGACAAGACCCTGCGCGCTCAGGAAATCGCCATGGAAAACAACCTCCCGGTGATTTCGCTGTCCGAAAGCGGTGGCGCCAACCTCAACTACGCGACGGACATCTTCGTTCCCGGCGCCCGGGGCTTCGCCAACCAGGCCCGCATGTCCGCCGCCGGCATCCCCCAGATCACGGTCGTCCACGGCAACGCCACCGCCGGCGGCGCCTACCAGCCCGGCCTGTCGGACTACGTGGTGGTGGTGCGCGGCCAGTCCAAGATGTTCCTGGCCGGCCCGCCCCTGCTCAAGGCCGCCACCGGCGAAATCGCCACCGATGAGGAACTGGGCGGTGCCGAAATGCACAGCGAGGTGGCGGGGACGGCTGAATACCTGGCAGAAAACGACGCCGACGGCGTGCGCCAGGCCCGCGAGATCATGGCCTCGCTGGACTGGAACAAGTCCACGCCGGCACGGGCAAACCGCGACTGGGAGGAGCCGCTCTACAGCCCGGACGAACTCCCCGGCGTCATCCCCGCTGACAGCCGCAAGCCCTACGACGTGCGCGAAATCCTCGCCCGCATCGCCGACGGCTCGCGCTTCCTGGACTTCAAGAACGACTTCGACAGCCAGACCGTCTGCGGCTGGATCGAGCTCTATGGCCGCACCCTCGGCATCATCGGCAACAACGGCCCCATCACCCCGCGCGGCGCGGCCAAGGCCGCCCAGTTCATCCAACTCTGCGACCAGTCCGGCACGCCGCTTCTGTTCCTGCACAACACCACCGGCTTCATGGTCGGCACCGACTCGGAACAGAACGGCATCATCAAGCACGGCTCCAAGATGATCCAGGCCGTCACCAACGCCCGCGTCCCGCGCATCGCGGTCGTGGTCGGCGGCTCCTACGGCGCCGGCAACTACGCCATGTGCGGCCGGGGCCTTGATCCCCGCTTCATCTTCGCCTGGCCCAACAGCCGCACCGCCGTCATGGGCGGCGCCCAGGCAGGCAAGGTCATGCGCATTGTGGCCGAGGAAAAACAACGCAAGAACGGCCTCGAGCCCGACCCGCAGCAACTGGATGTCCTGGAGCAATCCACGGCCAAGAAACTCAACGACGGCTCCCATTCCCTCTTCGGCACCGCCCGACTCTGGGATGACGGGCTGATTGATCCTCGGGACACACGTCGCGTTGTGGGGGAGGCGCTGGCGATCTGTGCTGAAGGGGATGCTCGGCGTTTGCAATCCAACAGCTTCGGGATTGCTCGATTATGAGCAGGGCATCGGGCCTTGGGGCTCTGGGGACGGTGACCCTTGCAGGGACCGCTGTGAACCCATCCATGGGCGCTGGCGCGATGACATCCTGTCATCGAGCCTCCCTGCAAGGGTCACCGTCCCCAGAGCCAAAGCAGAATCAGGGCTCGGAGTGGGCATCAAAGAAGAAGTTCGAAGCCCTAGAGTTCGAAATCGAGACAGCCGGATTTACCCGGAAGTTCGAGAGGCCCGGGAATAAAGAATGCTGTCAGTATCACCGGCGCAACCCGGAAAGTTATAAGGCGCCGGAGTGGGGCTGTTTTCAGGGAGGCTCGGCGGCAGGAAGCCGCCGCGCCAGCGCCCATGGATGGGTTCACAGCGGTCCCTGAAAACAGCCCCACTTCGGCGCCCGGCACAAAACAACCAGTCTAGAGACAGAGGCCAGAACCCAATGCAATTCACCGAAGAACACCAGGCCCTAAGAAAAACCGTCCGCGATTTCGTCGAAAAAGAAATCAACCCCAATTGCGATGAATGGGAACGCGACGGCCGCTACCCCATCCACGAAGTCTTCAAAAAACTCGGGGACCTCGGCCTCCTCGGCATCCAGAAACCCGAGGAATTCGGCGGCATGGGCCTGGATTACAGCTACAACCTCGTCGCCGCCGAAGAATTCGGCATCGCCAATGCCGGCGGCGTTCCGCTGTCCATTGGCGTCCAGACGGACATGTGCACCCCGGCCCTGGCACGATTCGGTTCCCACGAGCAGAAGGAAGAATTCCTGCGCCCCGCCATAACCGGCGAGAAAGTCGGCTGCATCGGCGTCAGTGAAGTGGGCGCCGGATCGGACGTGGCCGGGCTCAAGACCAACGCCAAGTCCGACGGCGACGACTACATCATCAACGGCCACAAAATGTGGATCACCAACGCGCCGAGCGCCGACTTCATCTGCCTGCTGGCCAACACCAGCGATGACAAGCCGCACAAGAACAAGAGCCTGATCATCGTCCCCATGGACACCCCCGGCATCAGTGTCGCACCCCACCTGGATAAGCTCGGCATGCGTTCCTCCGAGACCGCCCAGGTTTTCTTCGACGACGTGCGCGTTCCCAAGCGCAACCGTATCGGTGCCGAAGGCACCGGATTCATGATGCAGATGCTGCAGTTTCAGGAGGAACGACTCTGGGGGGCGGCCAATGTGATCAAGGCGCTGGAGGGTTGCGTGGACCGGACCATTGAGTACTGCCGCGAGCGCGAGACCTTCGGCCAGCCGCTGATCAACAACCAGGCCATCCACTTCCGCATGGCCGAGCTGCAGACCGAGATCGAGGCCCTGCGCGCCCTCACCTACCAGGCCTGTGAGCTGCACGTGGCCCAGAAGGATGTAACCCAGCTTGCGTCCATGGCCAAGCTGAAGGCCGGGCGCCTGGGCCGTGAGGTGACGGATGCCTGCCTGCAGTACTGGGGCGGCAACGGCTATATGTGGGACAACCCGGTATCCCGTGCCTACCGGGACGTTAGGTTGGTATCGGTAGGCGGCGGTGCGGACGAGATCATGCTCGGCATCATCTGCAAACTCATGGGCACGTTGCCCGGCAAGGACAAAGGAGGCGCGTAATGAGTGCCCTGCCCGACTGCGAGACGCTTAAGCTGGAACAGGATGGCGGCATCCTGCATATCACTCTCAACCGGCCGGACAGTCGCAATGCCATGAGTCTGGCCATGGTGCACGAGCTGCGCGCCGTCTTTTCGGCGATACGGGATGAGGCTGAGCCGCGCGCTGTGGTTCTGCGTGGCACGGGTGGCCATTTCTGTGCCGGTGGTGATGTGAAGGATATGGCCTCGGCGCGGAGCCAGAAGCCGGACGCCGGTGAGGATCCGATCTTTGAGCTGAACCGGGCTTTCGGGCGGTTACTGACCGAGGTGGAGTCGGCGCCGCAGACGACGGTGGCGGTGCTGGAAGGGGCCGTGATGGGCGGTGGTTTCGGGCTGGCCTGTGTGACGGACGTGGCCCTGTGCATGGAGGACGCGAAGTTTGGGTTGCCGGAGACGACGTTGGGGATTACGCCGGCGCAGATTGCGCCTTTTGTGGTGCGGCGGATTGGGTTGACGCGGGCTCGGCGGTTGGCTTTGACGGGGCATCGGTTTGATGGGAGTGAGGCGTTCTGGCTTGGGGTTGTGCATGACTTTGCCAAGTCCGGTGAGGAACTGGGGGCGAAGGTGGCCAAGACGCTGGAGCGGGTTCGGCATTGTGCGCCGCATGCGAGTCGCGTGACGAAGGAGTTGCTTTTGTCGGTTGAGACGGAGCCTCTGGAGTCGTTGTTGGATAGGGCGGCTCGGGATTTTGCGGCAGCGGTGCGTGGTGATGAGGGGCAGGAGGGGACTATGGCGTTTATGCAGAAGCGGAAGCCTTCGTGGGCTGAGGAGTAGGTTTGGTTTGTCTCCAGACGGCTGGTTGATTGCGGGGGCCGGTGCGGGGGAGGTCTTTCAGGGACCGCTGTGAACCCATCCCTGGGCGCTGGCGCGATGACATCCTGTCATCGAGCCTCCCTGAAAGACCTCCCCCGCACCAGCCATCAGGCTTCGCTGCAAAACGCCTCTAGGAAAAAGCGCGCTGCAGAGAAAAACGACAAAACACCACCGGTATAGGGGTGATAAATGTTCAATAAAATTCTGATTGCCAATCGCGGCGAAATCGCGGTTCGGGTGAACCGGACGGCGCAGTCGTTGGGGTATCGGACCGTTGCAGTGTTCAGTGAAGCGGATCGGGACGCGCCGCATGTGAAGCTGGCGGATGAGGCGGTGTGTATTGGGCCGGCGTCGGCTTCGGCGTCCTATCTGAATGTGGATGCGATTATGGAGGCTGCCCGGAAGACGGGGGCTGATGCGGTTCATCCGGGGTATGGGTTTCTTTCGGAGAATGCGGGTTTTGTGTCGGCCTGTGCCGACAACGGTATTACCTTTATCGGGCCGCCGGCTCATGCCATGGAGCTGATGGGGAGTAAGCGGCGGTCGAAGGAGGCGATGGCTGAGGCCGGGGTGCCGACGGTGCCGGGGTTCCAGAGTTCGGAGACGGAGCCGGGGGCCTGGGAGGAGGCTGCCGAGGCGATCGGGTATCCGGTGATGATCAAGGCGTCCGCCGGGGGTGGCGGGCGTGGGATGCGGTTGGTGCATGAGCCCTCGGCGCTTGCGGATGAGCTGGCTCGGGCGCGGTCGGAGGCGGAGTCGGCCTTTGGTGACGGGGAGTTGATCCTGGAGAAGGCGATTGTTCGGCCGCGGCATATTGAGATCCAGGTGTTTGCGGATCAGCAGGGCAATGCGCTTCATCTGGGGGAGCGGGACTGTTCCGTGCAGCGTCGGCACCAGAAGGTGGTGGAGGAGGCGCCCTCGCCCTTTGTTGACGAGACCATGCGGCAGGCCATGGGGGACGCGGCGGTCAAGGCGGCGCAGGCCTGTGGTTATGTCGGGGCCGGGACGGTGGAGTTTATTGTTGATGAGTCCGGGGCCTTTTACTTTCTGGAGATGAACACGCGGCTGCAGGTGGAGCACCCGGTGACGGAGGCGGTGACGGGGCTGGATCTGGTGGCGTTGCAGCTTCGTGTCGCGGCCGGTGAACCGCTGCCCCTGATTCAGGACGAGGTGCGGATTGAGGGGCATGCCATTGAGGTGCGGCTGTACGCGGAGGATCCTGCACAGAACTACATGCCGCAGACGGGGCCAGTTCATTGCTGGATACCACCGAAAGGCGACGGGATACGGGTGGATCACGGGGTTTCGTCCGCCATGCGGGTGACGCCCCATTACGACCCCATGATTGCCAAGGTGGTTGCGGGCGGACCGGATCGGGGCACGGCACGCCGGAGGCTGATCCGGGCACTGGAGGACACGGTGCTTCTGGGAGTGACCCATAACGCCTGGTTCCTTTCCCGGGTCCTGGCCCACGAAACCTTCGCCGCCGGCGAGGCGACGACAGCCTTCCTCGAAACGGAATTCAAGGGCGACCCCAGCCTGCAGCCAATCCAGGCAACCTCAATGGAACTGGCCGTTGCCGCACTGGCGCTTTACCGGAACGGGATCCGGTCCGAGTACGCGGACCGGGGCGGCTGGAGCAACAGCCTGCCGAGTGCCTGCCCGATGCTGCTCAATGACGGCCACACCGGTACCTGGGTTCGTCTCAGGGACTCAGGATCGCAAGCTCGCATTACGGTGGGTGACCAGGAACACAGCCTGGTCGCCGAGGACCACCGCGATGGGGAGTTGATCCTCAGTGCGGATGGCGTGCGCCGGAGCTGCCGGTATCAGCTCGTGGATCACACCCTGTATTGCCACCTGTCAGGGCGTACCCTCATCCTGCGGGACGACACTCACGCCCCGGCCCGGCGCGCGGACGAACAGGGCAGCGGCGACGTCCGCGCCACCATGGATGGCGCGGTCATTGAGGTCGGGGTGGCCGAGGGGGACTCCGTCCAGGCGGGCCAGACCCTGGCGGTGCTCGAAGCCATGAAGATGGAGCACCCGCTCAGGGCAGACCGTGACGGAACCGTTTCAGACATCCGCGTCAGCGCGGGGGACCAGGTCCGTAACCGGCAGGTGTTGATGACCGTCTCTGTCCCGGAGTCACCCCAATCAGGAGAAAACGCACGGTGAAAGGCATGCCGGCCCCGATTCAGAGCGTCTCCAGGAGTGCCCTGATTTCCTCGCGACGCCCTTGATCGGCCAACGGGCGATCGGGTCGGTCGGGCGCGTTCAGGGCTCGCTTAAGATAGGTTCTTGCCCGCTTTTCCTCGCCTTGCTCGACCAGAAAATCGCCAAAGAAATAGTTGGGGTCAATGCCGTCCGGGTTGATCGCCAGCGCCTTGCGAAGGTGCTTGCGGGCCTGCTCGTTATCCCCGAAGCTGAGTGGCCAGCCCGGCACCTGGTAGTAGAGGCTCCCCAGCGATGTATGGGCAGAGCCCTCCAGGGCCGTGGGATCAATTTCAAGCGCTTTCTCAAGCACCTCCCGTGCGTCACTGACCAGCCCCAGCGCACTGAATGCACCGGAGGAACCAGCCCAGGTACTCAACACGATGCCCCGCCAGACGAGCGGTTCGGCGCGGTCCGGGTACGCTTCAACAAGCGACTCCGTCTCAGCTGCGAGCTCTTCGAAAGCATCCGCACGCTTGCCTTCATCCAGGTCATACTGGATCTCTGCCCAGCGATGCTGAATAGCCAGCAATTGATCCGACATGGGCGCGGCCGAGACCGGCAGCGCCAGAAGTGCCACCAGCACAGCAAAGCAAACTCTCATGATGAAACCCCCGTTCCCATAAACCGCCGGATCACTGGCAACTGCTTTTTCAGTGCCCGGTCCACGACTTTCGGAAGCACGCCATTGATAACGGCGAACAGTTTTTCCGGCCAGCCCAGCAGACGCCGGGGCCGGTCCTGACGCATGGCCGCAAGGATCTGGCCGGCAACGGCCGCTGGCTCGTCCATGGTGTTGCCAAGCGCCTGGTTCATTTCATTGACCGACTCCGGATTCATCGAGGTGATGGTCGCACGGGGCGCCACATGGAGAACCTGCACCGGCGTGTCCGCCAGCTCCCGGCGCAGGGCCTCGGTGAAGCCACGCAGGCCGAACTTGGTGGCGCAGTAGGCGGTATAGCCGGGATAACCGATACTGCCGAACGTGGAGCCGACAAACACCAGATCCCCCTTGCCCGCCGAGGCGAAGCGTTCACCAAAGTGGCGACCCACAAGCATCGCGGATCGCAGATTGACAGCGATCTGGGCATCCAGGTCCTCGACGGACAGCGACGCCAGTGCGCCAAACTGATTCTGTCCCGCGCAATGGATCACGCCATCAATATCCGGGCGGTCCTGACTCAGCGACTCGAGCTGGGCGTCAAGGTCATCGGCTGCAAGATCCAGCCGAGCCGTTGTCACACCCTCGGGCAATGACAGCTGCTCTGGCCGGCGGGAGGCGACGATGACCCGCGCGCCCGCCGCCGTCAGGGGCTCGATCAGTGCCTGGCCAATCCCCCCGGAGCCACCCAGCAGCAGGAAGACACGATCATGCAGCTTCATGGCTGGCACCTCCCTCGGACCGCCCGGCCATCACCGGGATGCTGTGAAGCATATCGCCGTAGAGCCGGTAGACCATCCGCGCGGATTCGATGATGGCCTGCTGGTCGGCCTCGTCGGTGATCCGGTCCATCAGGTTCCGGTAGAACTCGAAGTGATCCTGATCAAGATCGCCGTGGGAATACAGGTAGCTGAATGCCTCGTCCGGGAGGTCCAGCTGTTGCTGGATGGCTTTACCCATGGGTGTCGCCAGCTCGATGGACGTCCCCTCCAGCACCTGGACCATGCCGAAGAACGCCATGGGATTGCCCCGCTGAATCCGGTCGTAAAGATAGGCGACCATCAACTCAACCGGCGTATCCGGCTGGCCGTTGCGCACCTTTTCCTTGTCCACGCCACAGGCCGCCAGGTCGTTGAGGATCCACTCCTGGTGACCGTATTCCTCCTCGATGTACTCCACGAGGGCCTCGCGGACGAATTCGAGCCGCTCCGGCAGGCGCGCGCCACAGGCCATCATCAGCGGCACCGTATGCTTGACGTGATGGTAGGCCTGGGTCAGGAACCAGGTGTAGCCGGACAGATCGAGCCGCCCCTCCCGGATTGCCTGCAGTGCCGGCGCCTGATGAACATGGGCGCGGGCCGCTTCAGTCTCTGATTGCAGTTGGTCGAAAAATGCCATGGTGTTGTCTCCTGCTGTTTCGCTTGGGTTGTGAACGATGTCGATTTCGAACAAACGCGCCGTGGCCCGCAGATGCGGCAGATCGGACCCAATCCGGTCACGGACCAGCCGCCCGTTTGCCGTGAGATACCCACCGGAAGCCGACAGGGGCCGGGCCAGCCGATGAATCCGGGCAATGCGCGCGTAGTCCGGCAGCGTCCTGTTCAGGTTCGCGACCGCGCATCGGAGCTGTTCGTCCGTCCGGTCCGCAGGCGCGACCAACAGGGCACTGAGGTGCGCCTCGCCGTCACCAAAGACAAACGCCTGGCCCATGCCGGCGCCCTGGATCAGCTCGCTCTCGATCCATTCCGGGCTGACGTTGCGGCCAAAGCTGGTGATCAGGCGATTGCGGGCCCGCCCGCGGACGTAGAGAAAGCCGTCCTCATCCATTGCGCCGATGTCACCCGTGTCGAGCCACTCATCGACCGCCTCCTTGCTGCCGAGATAACCGAGAAACCCGTTACCCCGCACCCGGATATGCCCTTCGCCGTCGACCCGGACGGCGACATGGGAAAGGGGCTGCCCCACGCTTCCCTCGCGTGTCTGTCCGGGGGCGTTCAATGCCACGACGGAGCTGCACTCGGAAAGCCCATAGCCCTCGTAAAGCGGAAGACCGATGCGGTGTGCACGGGTCAGCAGCTCGGGCGCCACGCGCGCGCCACCAACCGCCAGAAACCGGAATGAGGATGCCGGAAGATTCCCGCTCTCTACTGCGCCAACCAGTGCCTGGGCCAGTTCCGGTACAAGAATCAGCGAATTGGGGCGACTCTGCTGCAAGGCCCCAACCAGGCTGGACAGCTGCAACCCGCTGCTGCCCGACAGCCCCAGGTCCGCGAGGGGCCGAACCTCGACACAACCACCCAGCAGCAGGGGCACGTAGACGCCGGCGATGTTCTCCAGCAGGGTCGCAAGCGGCAGCACGCACAGGTGGTGGGCAAGGCCAACCCCCTCGAGGCGATCCCGCAGGGCAACCGCCGTGGCGCTCATCTGCTCCAGGGACAGGCAGCCCCCCTTGGGCGTGCCCGTGCTACCGCTGGTATAGGTGATCTTGAAGGTGCCTTCCGGCATGGGTTGAGCGTCAGCGCCGGGCGGCAGTGACTTGAATGAGACACCATGGCCGATGGGCGTCCCCTCGCGACCGAGCAGCCCGTCCAGGCCCGATTGCGCCACCAGGTGTGCCGACTGGCTTTCAGAGAAAAACGGCGGTATGGGCACGCAGGCAACGCCCGCCAGCAGGCACGCCAGGTCGGCAAGAACCCAGCCAGGCGTGTTGTCACCGCACAGGCCCACCCGGCGCACGCCGAGGCCGACCAGCTCCTCGGCAAGCCCGGTCGCGGCCTCAAGGAGCTCGCCGTAATGCCAGCGCTCCCCCGGTCCAACCAGCGCCAACCGGTCAGGGTAGCGGCGGGCCTGCTCCTTCAACAGCTCAGGCAATAACGCCATAATTGCCTCCCCCGGTGCCGCCTTCCAAACCAACCTCCGAGATCTTCTTCATCAGCCCAAGGCGCGCCATGGCCTGATGCCCCTGTTCCACGCTCAGGGCCATCACCTCGGGGCTGTGCTCGTAGTATTGCCCCCAGCCTCTGCCCTGGTCCGGCAGGCGTAGCGGGTCGGCTGCCCCCATCGGGTGCACGTCGATTCCCAGTCGTTCAAAACCGTTACGCAGATGGGGCGTGCCCGTGCAGACCACCCATTCGCAGGCGAGGTCAAGCAGGTATTTCGACAGTGCCGGAAAGAGATAGCGGCCGGCACCGGCTTCGGAACCCGCCAGGTGGGCAATCTCGGTTAAGCGGCGGCGATCCGGCCGTGTTCCGGGAATGAGCCGCTCGACCGGCTGATCCAGGTAATCCTCCAGGAACAGATGCTCTCCCTCGGCACACCGGATACCCACGGCGGCGATCAGATCGCCGTGATCTGAAACCAGTGCCAGCAGGTCGGGAATCCGCAACGGCGGCTGGGCCTGATAGGCCAGCCGGAAACGCTGGTGGATGAAATCGGTCGTTCGGTTCGCGGCTTCCGAGCCCGCAGCCACGCTGCACAGTGTCCAGCCATTGCCAGCCATCACCGGCGTCAGGCTCGAGCGCTCAGCACTCAGGCTGACAGGCATCATCAAAGGACTTTTCATGTTGGCTCCCCTACCGCCGTTGGACTCATCGCCCTGCTGGGACGATTTCCACAATAGGCGGCGAGGCTTAAAGGGAACTTAAGGCGTGCGCACGGAAACCTTAAGACCAACTTAAGATTTCTCAAACGGTCTCTTAAGCCTCCCTTAATCGGTCAATGGGAGCATGCGGAGCATTGATCAGTGGTTAAGGAGAGTTGAGTGGGTCAGGCCGGTCCAAAAAGGAAAGTCAGTACAGACCTGTTCCGTTTCCTGGCAGTCGGAGCGATTGCGACAGCGACTCACTGGCTGGTTATGGCAGCCATGGTCAGCCAGGGGGCAAGCCCGACGGCATCGACCGCGACTGGGGCCGCCGTTGGCCTTCACATCAATTACATCGGCCAGCACCGGTTCGCGTTCCGTTCAACGCTTCGTCATGGAACTGCCTTTCCGCGCTATCTGGCCAGCGCCGCACTTGGATGGATCGTCAACCTCACAGTCTTCATGACCGCAACTGAACTGGTGGGGCAGATTGCAGTGGCACAGCTCATGGCGACTTCCGCAGCCACCATCATCAATTTTACCGTTGCAAGGGGGATGGTTTTTGATGCAGGACCGACATAACCCAATCACCGAGCCCAGATTGAGCATCGTGATCCCGGTGCATAACGAATCCGAGGTTATTCCGGAACTGCTCGGCCGACTGGCCGAGACCTGCCGAAAACTGGGGGAACCCGTGGAGTGGCTCTTCATCGATGATGGTAGCCAGGACGACTCGTCATCCATGTTAAGAAGCGCCCGCATAACCTATCCAATGATCCGTGTGATCGAGCTCTCCCGAAATTTCGGGAAGGAAGCCGCTGCGTCCGCGGGTTTGGCCCGGGCACTCGGCGAGGCGGTCATCCTTATGGATGCCGATCTGCAGGACCCGCCAGAGCTGATTCCTCGAATGGTGGAGCAGTGGCGTGCCGGTTATGACATGGTCTTGATGAAACGTGATTCGCGTGCCGGCGAAAGCTGGCTAAAACGCCTGTCCGCCTCCTGCTTCTACCGGTTACTGAATCGCATCAGTGATGCTGAACTGCCCGTCGATACCGGCGATTTCCGACTGATGAGCCGACGGGTGGTCAATGCGTTCAATGACCTGCCCGAGCGCAACCGTTACCTGAAGGGAATGATTGCCTGGATCGGGATGCCGACCATCACTCTGACGTTTAACCGGGATGCTCGCGCTGCTGGTAACACAAAATGGAATTACCTGAAGTTGGCGCAACTCGCTATGGAAGGCATCACTTCATTTTCTGTAAAACCGCTGCGACTGGCACTGATACTCGGCTTGTTGGCGGCGGCCACGGGCGGCGCCTTCGGAGCCTGGGTCGTCCTGAAGGCCCTGCTGTTCGGCGTCGCCACGCCGGGGTACGCCTCAATCATCACTGTCATCACTTTCCTGTCCGGCATCCAATTACTATGCGTTGGCCTGCTCGGCGAATATGTAGGGCGAATCTACATCGAAACCAAACAGCGTCCTGTGTACCTGGTTGCCGATGACTCAGCCGACCAGGGCCAAGCCATCAGTGCGCGGCCCGAAAGCCGGGCAAGGAGAACAGTTAATAATGCAGTTTCATCTTAAGTTCCTGCTGTCGCTGCTCGGACTGGTTCTGCTGTCACGGCTCGGCCTGTCCGCTCTGGTCCCATTCATGGATACAACGGAACCACGGTACGCGGAAATCGCTCGCCTGATGGCCGTTTCCGGGGATTGGATCACACCCTGGTTTCGGGAAGGGGTTCCTTTCTGGGGCAAGCCTCCGCTCTCCTTCTGGGCCCAGGCACTGTCTTTTCGCTGGCTGGGTGTCAATGAATTCGCCGGTCGACTCCCCTCCTGGCTTGCGAACCTGGGCATCGTGATTCTGATCATGCGCACTCGTGCCGCCTTCCTGCCCGACCCGGGCTCTGCGTTGTTTTCGCACGACACGGTATGGGCAGCTCTCATTTACTCAACCATGCTGCTTGGATTCCTCAGCGCCGGAACCGTCATGACCGACTCGTTTCTGGCGCTGGGCACAACACTGGCTCTGAGCAGTGTCCTCATCCGGCTGCAGGGTGGAGACGCCTCCTGGGGATGGCTCTTCTTTGTGGGTCTCGCCATCGGGCTACTCGCCAAAGGTCCGCTAACGCTCGTGCTGACCGGGGCCCCAATCGCCGCGTGGGTGATCGTCCATCAACAGTGGCGAGCACTGCGCCAGAGTTTTCCCTGGTTCCTGGGGACCGGCCTGATGCTGGCTCTCGCGGTTCCCTGGTACGTGCTTGCCGAGATCAAGACACCCGGTTTTCTTGATTATTTCATCGTCGGCGAGCACTTCAAGCGGTTCCTGATCAGCGACTGGAACGGAGACCTGTATGGCAATGCCCACGAATTCCCTCGCGGCACCATCTGGATCCACCTGACACTGGCGAGCTTTCCCTGGGGATTGATTGGGGCCGCAATCTGCATCAACCGTTATTACCGCTTTTCCCGGCTGCTTTACGACTGGCATGGCGCAACGAAGGGCATCACTGGACTGGTACTGATGGGCGCTTTGACTCCGGCCGTATTTTTCTCCTTTTCCGGGAACATTCTCTGGACCTATGTACTGCCGGGCCTGCCCTTCCTTGCCGTCATCCTGTCCGCATTGATACCAGTGACGATACCGGCGCGGCATCACGGGGCGAAGCTGCTTGTCGCATTGATTGTTCCATTCGTCGGCATCGGTCTTGGCCTCTGGTCCATCGCCAGCCCTGAGCTATTGAGAACCGAAAGGCCCCTTGTGCGACAGGTACGAGATCACCCGCGCTGGGAGCTCGAGGACCTGGCATATGCTGATGAGATCCCTTTTTCTGCGCGGTTTTACACCAGCGCCAAGGTTCGCAGTGTGCCACGTTCCGAACTTCTTTCCCGACTGGGTTCAGTAGCGCGGCCCCCGCACCATCTGGTCGCTGTGGAACGCGATGATGAGGCATTGATCAACAAGCTGGAATCAATAGCACAGCCCATTGCGCAGTCGAAAGAGTACACTGCATTCCCGGTGGGCATGGCCAGGGGCAAGAGCCGACAGGCTGGGCACCGCATGCAATGCAAGTCATTGCCAGAATCAAGCTGTTCATGATTAAAGTGCTTGGTAGTATCAAAGGAATGCTGGTTCTTGGTTGGACCGCTGCTCCGGCGCCGAGCACTACATCATGAGCGCCCTGAGGCATTTTCTGGGCCGCAACCAAACAACACCCACAAACCTGTAACGCTATAGAACGCCTATGCGAATCCTACTGGTTGAAGACGATCATCCGCTGGCTACCACGATGGTCGACATGCTGCGTGAAGACCAGCACTCCGTTGACTGGCTGGATGATGGGCGCCAGGCCTGCCAGGCACTGCTCAACGATCATTTTGACCTAGCCATTCTCGACCTGACACTGCCGCGCATGGATGGGCTGGATATCGTTCAGAAGGTCCGCTCCAGTGACATCAACACTCCGATCATCATTCTCACCGCCCGTACCCAGCTGGATGACAGGCTTCAGGGGTTGGATACCGGAGCCGATGACTACCTGACCAAACCCTTCGCGATGGCGGAGCTGAAGGCCCGTATAAGGGCCATCCAGCGGCGGGGTTCGGGTTCGGCGCCTTCAAGGAACGTTCAGGTGGGCTCCCTGGCCCTTGATACAGAGAACGCCACGCTGAGTATCGACTCGCACCAGAGCCGTCTGCCTCGCAGTGAATACCAGATCCTGCTGTATCTCATGAAAAACCCCGGCCGCGTCGCTCCCCGGCAGCGGCTTGAGGAGCAACTCTACGGATGGGACCAGGGGGTGGAGAGCAACGCACTGGAGGTTCATATTCACCACCTGAGACGACGAATCGGTAAGGACGCCATCAAGACCGTTCGCGGCATTGGCTATCTACTCAACCCAGAGGCCCTGGAGCACCCCTCCTGATGTCACTCACCCGAACGCTGACAATGGCCATTTCCGCCGTTGTGCTGCTGCTCGCAACGAGTGCAACACTCTGGGCCTACCTGGAAAGCAACCATGAACTCAATGAGATCTTCGACGCTGAACTGGCGCAGAGCACCCGCATCGTCCAGGGCCTGCTGCGCCACCTTTCTGACACCCAATCCCCTGAACAGCTCTCCCACACGCTGGAACAGACCCTTCAACTGCCCAGGTCAACAATGTCGGGAACCGAGATGGAGGGGGACTATGACGAGATACTGCCGGGAGGACTCGGCCACAAGTACGAGAAAAAGATTGCGTTCGAAGTCTGGGATGCCAAACGTAACCCCATGCTCGACACACTGCAATCCGACCGTCAGGAGGAACTGCAAGCCGGCTATGACTGGGTCGAATCCGGGGGTTACCAGTGGCGAACCTTCACGTTGAAAGACCCTGCAACCGGCCATTGGATAAGAACAGCGCAGCGAGCGGATGTGCGATCCGAGCTGAGCGGCGAACTGGCCTGGGGTAACGTCGTGCCCATCGTCGCTGCGCTGCCGTTATTGATCCTGACATCGGTAATCGTCATCCACCTGAGCTTCCGGCCACTTCGCAACATCGAGCGGCCAATACGCCATATGGCGCCTGAACGTTTGCATATTCTGGATGAGCGCCATGCCCCCCGTGAAGTGCAGGGGCTCGTGGAGGCAGTGAACACGCTTCTCAATCGCCTCGATAAGGCATTTGAACGGGAACGCCAGTTCTCATCCGATGCCGCACACGAGCTCCGGACGCCCCTCGCCGCGCTGAGGCTGAATCTTGAACGGCTCGAATCCCGTCACCCCGGGGAAGGCGCCGGACTGATGGCGTCCGTCGACCGGATGAGCCACCTCGTGGAGCAGATACTGTTGCTGAGCCGGCTTGATGCGGATGTAGCAGGGCACAGCACCATGGAATCCAATGACCTTCCCTCACTGATCCGCACCACCGTCGCCGAGATCATGCCGATTGCCATGGACAATGCTATCGATATCGGCTTCGAAACCAACACAGAGTCCCTGAGCATCCACTGCCACCCGTCACTCATCACGACGATGCTCCGATCACTGCTCGCCAACGCCATTCAGTACAGTCCGGCCAATACCGAGGTCGTCCTGAGCCTGGAGGCAAGCCCCGACGAGGCGACAGTCATGGTTACCGACCAGGGCCCCGGCATTCCCGCCGAAGAGCGCGAGCGGGCTGTCAGCCGATTCACACGACTCGATCAAAGACAGGGAACTGGCGCAGGGCTTGGACTCGCCATTGCCAAGCGGATCGCCGAACTGCATCAGGGAACACTTACCATTGCCTCCCCCGGAGCAGACACCGTCGGGTGCCGTGTGGTTTTGACTCTGCCATTGAAACCCACTCCCCGCTCCTCCTGCGAGTCCCCGCTCCCAGAAGCCTGACAGGGACTAGCCGGGGTTCTATGGTCTTCCTCGTGCCCGGATTACTGGGGGCGAACGGATTGGTCATCACCCTCGCCCGATTGCGTCAATAGAGCCAATATCAGGCTGTCGCATCATGCTTACATTGTGACTGGTCGGCTTAGGACATCCTCAACATCAACATTGAGGATCAGGGCATTGAAACCACCGTGATTGGGGGAGACACTATCCGGGCCCCTGTCCGCAACCGACAGACCGTCTCTGCTCAGGGCCCATCCACGCAGGAGAGGAACCATCAATGACGAGTAACCTGAACGGAAAAACGGTCCTTATCACCGGCGGCAGCCGCGGCATCGGCCGGGCCATTGCCCTCGCCTGTGCCCGGCAGGGCGCCAACATCGTCATCGCGGCGAAGTCCGATGAACCGCACCCCAAGCTGCCCGGCACCATCCACACGGTGGCCCAGGAAGTGGAAGAGACAGGCAGCAAGGCACTGGCATTGAAGCTGGACGTACAGGACGAGAACCAGGTCAAAGAGGTCATGCAGAAGGCCGCTGACCACTTCGGCGGCATCGACTGCCTGGTCAACAACGCCGGCGCCATCCGTCTCCAGGGCGTGGCCGACCTGCCGGTTAAACGCTACGACCTGATGCAGTCGATCAACGCGCGCGCCGTCTTCGTCTGCTCCCAAGCCGCCCTGCCCTGGCTGCGCGAGTCCGACCACGGGCACATCCTGAACCTGTCGCCACCCATCAGCCTCAACCCCAAGTGGTTCGCCAACAATGCCCCTTACACGGTGAGCAAATACGGCATGTCCATGCTCACCATCGGCATGGCGGAAGAGTTCCGGAAGCTGCCGGTGGCCGTCAACGCCCTCTGGCCCCGAACCCTGATCGCCACGGCCGCGATCGAGTTCGAGGTTGGTGGACCCCAGCTCATGAAACAGGGCCGCAAGCCCGAGATCATGGGTGACGCGGCAGCCGCCATACTCCAGCGCCCACCCTCGCACACCACGGGGCAGTGCCTGATTGACGACGACGTCATGGCCGAGGAAGGCGTAACGGATCTGGAACACTACCGCTATGACCCGAACGGGCCGGAGCTGATGAAGGACTTTTTCCTGGACGACTGAGACATCGTACTAAGAGGGGGAGCGGGGAGTTCTTCACGGGAAACGCTGTAAATACATCCATGTACGCTGCTCTTCCGCCATCCATGGCTCCAGAGCTTCCCGTGAAGAACTCCCCGCTCCCCCTCCTCCAAACGCCTCGATATAAGATCACCATGACCACGGACCAGATCAAAACCACCGACGTCATCCGCAAAGTGCCAGGTCTCATCCGCAAGGCGCCTCACATGGCCCGGGGCCTCTATTACTATTCACTGAACAACGACAACAAGCCCCAGAGCATCGCCACGCTCGTCGAACGCAACGCTCGGCGCCACGGCAACAACCCGGCGCTCCATTACGGCGAACAGACCCTCACCTGGACCCAGTTCAACCAATGGGCCAACCAGTACGCCCACTGGTTCCGCAGCCAGGGTCTGAAACGCGGTGACACCATCGCACTGCTGCTGGAAAACCGCCCCGAGCTCCTGGCCATCGTCACCGGCGCCGCCAAGATCGGCATCGCCTGCGCCATGCTCAACACCGCCCAAAAAGGCGAGGTTCTCATCCACAGCATTGGCTTGGTTTCGCCCCGCAAACTCATCGTGGGCGACGAGCTGCTAACCACTTTCAACGCCATCCGCGATCGGGTCACCCCCGCTGAGGCCACCCCCCTTCTCTGGCTGGCCGACACCGACACCCGCAGCTGCTTCGGCCAGGCGCCCGAGGGCTACCTTAACCTCGCTGAAGCGGTCAGCCACTTCGATACCCTGGATCCCGGTCCGGCGGATCCACCCCGGCTGGGCGACACCGCCGTCTACATCTACACCTCCGGCACCACCGGCATGCCCAAGGCCGCCCCCAGCAGCCACCGCAAATGCTTCAAAGCCAGTGGCAGTTTCGGTTTCATGGCGCTGACCATGACGCCGGACGATGTACTCTACTGCAGTCTGCCGTTCTACCATGGCACCGCCCTGCTGGTGTGCTGGGGCGCCGTGCTCGCCGGAGGCGCCTCACTGGTCATGAAGCGGCGCTTCAGCGCCAGCCGCTTCTGGGACGACGTGCGCTACTACGGGGCCACCACCTTCGGTTATGTGGGCGAGCTGTGCCGTTACCTGCTGAACCAGCCGGCCACGCCGCAGGACCGCAACCATCCGCTACGAAAGATGATCGGCAATGGACTCCGTCCGTCCATCTGGAACGAGTTCAAGGAACGGTTTGGCATTGAGCACGTAGCCGAGTTCTACGCCTCCAGCGAGGGCAACATCGGGTTCACCAATGTCCTGAATCTCGACTGCACCGTGGGCCTGACCACGGCCCCCTACAAGCTTGTGCAGGTGAAGGAAGGCACCAAAGAGCCCATACGGGACAGCCATGGCCGCCTTCGGGAAGTCCGCAAGGGCGAACCCGGGCTGCTGATTGGCGGGATCAACCAGAAATGGCACTTCGAGGGCTACACCCGCAAGGAGGACACCGAGACGTCCATCATCCGGGATGCCTTCAAGCAGGGAGATGCCTGGTTCAATACCGGTGACATCATGCGCGACATCGGCTGGCGGCACCTGCAGTTCGTCGACCGCATGGGCGACACCTTCCGCTGGAAGGGTGAGAACGTCTCCACCAATGAAGTGGAAAACATCATCGACGGCTTCGGAGGATTTGAAGACGTGGTCGTCTATGGCGTGGCCATCCCGGCGCACGACGGCAAGGCCGGCATGGCCACACTGGTACCGCGCGACCGGATGCCGGAGCTGGACGCCCTCCACCGCTACCTCAAGGCCAACCTGCCGCCCTATGCGGTGCCGGTTTTCCTGCGACTGACCGAAGCCATTGAAACCACCGGCACCTTCAAGTACCGGAAGACCGACTTGCAACGACAAGCGTATCACCCCGGCGACAGTGGCGATCACGTCTTTGCTCTGTTGCCGGGCAGCAATGGGTACCAGGCGCTGGATGCCCCCACCATCGCCCGGATCGACCGTGGCGAGATCGCGTTCTAGGAGATTTCCATGACCGAGTACAGCCCCCAGATCCATGCTTTCCAGGACGACGCTCTGGGCACTGACGACGCTGTTGCGCTGAGGGCACGCCTCAAACGGGGCGAGGTATCCGAGCAGGAACTCAACCAGGCGGCCATTGAACGGCTGCGCCAGCTGGATCCCCAGCTGAACGCACTGGTCGTGGAATGCTTTGATACCCCTCACCGGGATGCACGCGGCCGAAACCATGGTCTGGCCGGCATCCCCTCACTGCTCAAGGACAACACCGACCTCAAAGGTTTGCCCAGCCGGCATGGCTCGGCCGCCATCCGGCCTCATCCGGCAAGCCACGATGGCGCTTACGCGCGCGAGTTCATGACCTCAGGCCTGACGCTGCTGGGCAAGACGGCCCTGCCAGAGTTCGGCTTCAACGCCACCACCGAGCCGGCCCACGACCAGCCCACCCTTAATCCCTGGAATCCGGCGTATTCGCCGGGCGGTTCATCAGGCGGCTCGGCAGCCATGGTGGCCGCCGGTGCCGTGCCCATGGCCCATGCCAACGACGGCGGCGGCTCAATCCGCATCCCCGCCGCGTGTTGCGGGCTCGTAGGGCTCAAGCCCACGCGCGGCCGCCATGCCGTGACGGAAACCGCGCGCCCCCTGCCCATCAACGTCATCAGCGAGGGCGTGGTTACCCGCAGCGTCAGGGACACAGCCCTTTTCCACGCCACCATGGAGAACGTTCACCGGAACCGGTCACTGCCGCCCATCGGCCACGTTCAGGGCCCCGGCCACCAACAGTACCGCGTGGCCCTGATGACGGACTCGGTCAACGGCACGCCCACCGACGACGCCACTCGGCGCGCTGTGGAAAACACCGCGCATCAGCTGGCACAGAATGGGCACCGGGTTGAAACCGTTACCCCACCAGTGGATCCCTCCTTTCCGGAGGACTTCAAGCACTATTGGGGCATGCTCTCATTTCTGGCCACCCGTGGCGGCCGCTTCGCGTTCGGCAAGGGGTTCGATGCGGATCAGGTGGATGGACTGAGCCGGGGTCTCTACCACCGCTTCCGCCGTAATATGCACCGGTTACCCGCCATCCTCACCAGACTCAAGCGCACCCAGAGGGAATACGTCCGTTTCTTCCAGCAATACGACATCCTGCTGTCCCCCGTGCTGGGCCATACCACACCGGAACTGGGCTGGCTGCATCCGGACGTCCCCTACGACACCCTCATGGAGCGCCTGTCCCACTACGTCAGCTTCCCCCCCTACTGCAACATCGCCGGCGGCCCGGCGCTGTCCATGCCGATGGGCTGGACCGAAGCCGGCCTACCCATCGGCGTCCACCTGGCCGCCGGTCACGGGCAGGAACGGCTGCTGCTGGAGCTGGGCTACGAGCTGGAAGGTGCGCAACACCATTCCTTCCCACTAAACAGCTCAACCTGAAGAAGGCTGCCCGGAGGGTCGTCTGGGGACTCTCCGTGCAGCCGTCACATCCTCAAGAACCTCAATGACTGCGCCACCATCCTGTTTCAGGCTAGGCGACGCCCGTAAGCGGTCCACGAACTACGCGGTAACCGCCCCTTCCTGACGCCAGGGCAGCAGCCGGTCCAGCTGCTCATCGGTG
>NZ_JBXAYL010000003.1:0-193145 GCF_056783195.1 Salicola sp. AFF1 | reverse complement strand
ACCATCGTGTCCTGGTCGATGTTGTAGGGGATGAATCGGGGCATGCGAACAGCTCCTTGTTGCTCAGTGCCAGCCTAGCAAATCGGGGGTTTTTCTACAGCCTCAACGCTTAGGTAACCGGCGCCGGAGCGGCAGCGGAGGGGACCAAAAGCGCAAGCTTTTGGCGTCCGGTTGACCGCCTTGTTAGTGGCGGGTCCTACGCAAGCCTGCTCCCCAGCACTAAACACAAACGCCTACGCCGATGCCCCTGCACCAGCTGCCGCCGGCACTCCATGATTGAAATCACCGCGACGGTTGCGGTGAACGGACCTGGACTCAAGGGTAGCCGATCTGCAACTGGCTTTCGCCGAACAGCCCCACGACCGTGGCACCAAATCTTCTTCCCAGACAGAACTCGGCTAAGCTACCAACTCCCTCTCCGATGCTGACGGCCTTGGCACACAACCAACGAAAGGAACGGAGCCACAGCCCACTAACGTTGAGCTAACCGGCGCCGTAGCGAAGCGAAGGGGACCAAAAGCGCGAGCTTTTGGCGTCCGGTTGAGCGGCTGGTTAGTGGCGGGGCTATACTGATGACCGATTCCCCGGCACGGAACCCAACCGCCTACTCGAAAGCCCTCGCACCAATTACCGCCGATGCTCCAGGAATGAAACCAACGCCACTGTTGCGGTGGATGAACCAGAACGCAAAGCTGGACGACCCCAAATCAGTTCTCGCCGGACAGCCCCAAGACTATGGCACCCAATTTTTACCCAGCACAATATTCGGCTGAGCTAGCAATTCTATCTCCGATGCTGACGGCCTTGGCCGAGCACCGACATTTCCGGTTTTCTGGCCACTTTCCGCCAAGGCCCCTGGCACAAAGCCCACGAAAGGCCCGGAGCCACAGCCCACTAACGAAATGCGCAGCGGCCGGTTTTTGGGCGCACAGCGCCGAAAAACCGGTCCGACTGCCGCTACTTGTTAACCTCTAACCTTCACTCCAAAGTTCAGATTCATCATTTGGCAGCTGCCTTGGCTTGTAATCGATATCAGAAGTTTCAGGCCATTTGACATCTAGAGAATTCTTAAATTCTTGAAGATTAACAAACGCAGCTACATGGCCATATTCTAATGACTCCCACATCTCCCCATTCCAATAAAGAAAATCATATACTCCAGCTGCTTCCCCAAGCTTTACGGCCACGAAGTATAGACCTTCTTCACTTGGACTTCCTCTCTTCCAGTTTAGCTCAATACTCATTTTATTCTCCTAAAATTTTTCTCTAAACCTATCAGCGATATCGGAAATCTCCAGCAAATAATGCGGATTCCGAGCATATACACCATGCGCGTCAGTCAAGAAACCGAGGAGAAGAAAATAGTTTCTATTAAAAAATCCCTCGCAATATATTAACGCCGTATTACTGGTCTTATCGAATGATATTCTTTTAAGCGGCCATTTCTTCGATGTATTGTCTTTAACATGAATATGGTACATTCCTGCTTTCTTCACCTTGTCGGGAAAGTCATACGTAGTATCCCGACCAAACGTTTCATGAGGCACACCTGTCCTTTTGTACTCCTTAAATCTGGATACAACAATATCCAGCTTCTCTTTATCCAAACTTTCTTTAAATTCTGAACTCACAAAAACCTTAACTTCCCTGTCCATCTAAATTACTCCATCTCCACAAATTTGACTGAGTTGCAGTTTTTTGAGTGTGTCATAGTTCTCTGTTCAGTTTTTCGAGCGGACTTCCTTAAATCCTCCTGCGTAACCTTTTTATGCTCACGTTCCTCATAAAAAAAGACTTTCTCTTTTTTTATGTGTACTGCCTTTCTTGGTTTCATCCATCTATCTCCTTGATGGTTGGTTTGTGGTTAACAGAGATTAGTGTGCCCGCACCGATATTCAATATCGTTGCCCGCTCAATAACTCCGCCTTCAGGCATGAGCATCAACGCCTGAAGACGTTTTAATAACAATAACCTACGAAGTTTCAGTCCGCCAAGCATGTAATCGCGTGACCTCTCATTTTTGCTCACTCAATAATACTGTACAGAAAAACAGCTTTTCTCGAGAAAGCCATGGACCGGCAGAAGGCACAGCCGCGCCTGAGGGAACACGTCCGCGACGCCATTCGGCCCAACCGTTACAGCAGTGGCGTCGAGGAGTCCTACTGGAACCGGATCCGCTTCGTCATCCGGTTCCAACAGATGCGCCGTGCCAGCGAGATGGGAGTCAATGGGGTGCGGGAATGCCTACCGTGGCTTGCGATTCACGCGCGGAGGGGGGGGCGTACAGCAAAGAGGCTCACCATGCGTTCCCCGTTACCCTGCCCTTGGTGCTTAGGCGCAAGTACCCGATGGCGGGAATATCTTTCGGCTGGCCGTGGTTAGTCCCTTAGCCTGGGCTTTGCCAACGTTGCCAGCCCGCTGGGCTGGGGCCGCTTTTGGCCACGCTACCGCCCCGGCAGACATGAGTCACCGTTCAATCAGCCTAGCGCGGTCCGGCTGGGTTGCCAACCACATGCCGGGCGCCAGCGGCTTCCGTTCAGGCCGGCTCCAGCGGAGCATAGGCCAGGACCAGCCACTTACTGCCTTCCGCAAAGTTCACCTGCACCCGGGCGTGGCTGCCCGCGCCCTCGGCGTTCATCACAATGCCTTCACCGAATTTGGGATGCACCACGCGCTGGCCGAGCTGGAAGCCGGTTTCCGTTTCGTTGCTCCCGGCGGAGCCGGCGTTGCTGAACATGGTAGGGCGGCTTACCGTATTGCGCAGGCGGACTTCGCGCATGTGGTCGTCCGGAATCTCGCGGATGAACCGTGAGGGCGCGTTGAAACGCTCCTGGCCGTAGAGCTTGCGGGATTCCGCGTAGGTCAGGGTGAGCTTGCGCATGGCCCGGGTCATGCCGACATAGGCGAGGCGGCGCTCTTCCTCCATACGACCGGGCTCTTCGGCGGACATACTGTGCGGGAACAGCCCCTCCTCCATACCGGTCAGGAAGACCATGGGGTATTCCAGGCCCTTGGCCGAATGCAGGGTCATGAGCTGGACGCTGTCCTCGTCCTCCTCGGCCTGGGATTCCCCGGCATCCATGGCGGCGCGGGCCACGAACTCGCTCAGCGGGTTCTGGTCGTCTTCCACGCGGAACTCACGGGTCGCGCCCACCAGTTCGTCCAGGTTCTCCACCCTGGCCTGGCCTTTCTCGCCCTTCTCCTTGCCGTGGTAATCCCTCAGGCCGGTCTCGCGCACGGCGCGCTCGGCCAGGCTGTGCAGGGGCTGGTTCTCGTGGTTGTCCGCCAGATTCTCGATCAGGTCCACAAAGGTCTGCAGGCCGGTGCGGGCCTTGCCCTTGAGCAGTTGATGATGGAGCAGGTTCACGGTCGCCTGCCACAGCGAGACCCCCTCCCGCCCGGCGGCCTCGCGCACCGTCTCCAGCGCCTTGGCGCCCACGCCCCGAGTGGGGATGTTCACCACGCGCTCGAAGGCGGCGTCGTCGTGGCGGTAGTTCACCAGCCGCATGTAGGCCAGGGCATTGCGGATCTCCTGGCGGTCGTAGAAGCGCAGACCACCGTAGACCCGGTAGGGAATGCCCTGGCGCAGCAGCGACTCCTCCAGCACCCGGGACTGGGCGTTGGAGCGGTAGAGGATGGCGCACTCGGAGCGGGCGTTGCCCTGCTGGGCCCAGTCGCTGATGGTATCGGCGATGTAGTTGGCCTCGTCCTGCTCGTTGAAGGCGGCATAGAGGTCGATGGGCTCGCCCGTTTCACCATCCGTCCACAGGTCCTTGCCGAGCCGCCCCTGGTTGTTGGCAATGACGGCGTTGGCCGCCTCCAGGATGGTCTGGGTGGAGCGGTAGTTCTGCTCCAGCCGCACCATCCGGCTGCCCCCGAAGTCCTGCTGGAACTGCTGGATGTTCTCGATGCGCGCGCCACGCCAGCCGTAGATGGACTGGTCGTCGTCACCCACAATGGTCAGCGGCACCCGGTCGCCACTGAGCACCCGCAGCCAGGCGTACTGCACGGCGTTGGTGTCCTGGAATTCATCCACCAGCATGTGCCGGAAGCGGCTCTGGTAGTGGGCCCGCAGTTCCGGCTTTTCCAGCCACAGCTCATGGGAACGCAGCAGCAGCTCACCGAAGTCCACCAGGCCGCTGCGCTGGCAGTTCTTCTGGTATTCCCGGTAGACGTTGATCAGGGTGGTGGTGAACACATCCCCGTGATCCTCGATGTGGTCCGGGCGCAGGCCCTCGTCCTTGCTGGAGTTGATGAACCACTGGGCCTGTTTGGGAGGCCAGCGGCTTTCATCCAGCTGCAGTTCGCGCATCACGCGCTTGACCAGGCGCAGCTGGTCGTCCGCATCCAGAACCTGGAAGTTCTCCGGCAGCCCGGCATCCTGGCAATGCGCCCGCAGCAGTCGATGGGCCAGGCCGTGGAAGGTGCCGATCCACATGCCGCGGGTGGGGAGCTGCAGCATCTCCTCAATCCGCCCCCGCATCTCGCGCGCGGCCTTGTTGGTGAAGGTCACGGCCATGATGCTTGAAGCCGGCACCTGCTCCACCTGGATCAGCCAGGCAATACGGTGCACCAGCACCCGCGTCTTGCCACTGCCGGCGCCAGCCAGAACCAGAACGTGGCTGTCCGGCGCGGTCACGGCCTCGCGCTGAGCGTCGTTGAGGGGATCGAGGATGGAAGAAACATCCATAGTGCCACTGGGCCCTTTAGTGGTGAATGGGTGAAGGTGCCCCAGTATAACAGCCAGCGCTGTTCAGGTATCCAGTATCCCTGACGCCCAGGCATTGCACTCTGCGCCCGAACTGCTATTGATGTGGCTACAGGGAATAAAATTGTTACGGCGTTGCGGACACTAGCAAACCAGGAGGGATGAACTAGCAGTAACGGCCACCAGCTGCTAAAACTGAGAAACCGTCGTTTTACAATCGAACACGATGCAGGGCCCCGAATCGGCAGGCGATTACGATATAATGACATTCTAATTAAAGGTTGTGTGCTGCGATGCTACAGAGACTCTCAATAGCCCTGAAACTCGCCCTGCTGGTCGGAATCACCGTTATTGCCCTGATAGCAACCCAGGGATACAACCTGTACACCCAGAGCCAGAATGCCGATCGCCTGCACGAGGTGAACGAGGAGCTCTACCCCACCATGGAGCTCGCCACCGTGAACCTCGGGGAACTGGAACTCATGGAGGCGGAAATCAATTCCGCCGTCACCACCGGCAATGAAGACAAGCTGGCTCAGACCAAGAGCCACCATAAGACGATCCAGAACAACCTGTCGGAGCTCAAAAAAACCGCGCCCGAGATGAGCGGACGGTTCAACCAGCTTTCCAACGATCTGGAACGCTACTACAGCGAAGCCACCCGCATCGCCTCCGCCTTCATTGAGGGCGATGCGGATATGAGCGCTCTGAGCGAGGATGCCTCGGCCAACTCGGACCGGCTCAAGGAGCTCAAGCGCGATATGACCAAGCTTCGCGACGAGGCCCGCTCCGCGTTCAACCAGTCCATTGATCATACGGTCGCCTCCACTGAGCGCAGCACCACACTGGGGCTGACCATTGCCACCATCGCCGTCGTGGCGCTGGTGGTGGTGAGCCTGCTCATTTCACGCTCGATCACCACCAGCCTTAACCGCGTTATCAACCCTCTGAGGGACATGGCTTCCGGCGCAGGGGACCTGACCTCGCGTATTGATTACGACGGAAAGGACGAACTCCGGGAGCTGGTGACCCACTTCAACGCCTTCATCGAGAAGCTCCACACCGCCTTCAGTACCATTTCCACTGACGTGGAGGGTCTGGAAGACGTCTCCCGGAAGCTTTCGGAGACCAGCAGCACCAACCTGACCCGCATCAACGAGCAATCCTCGGCCATCGCCTCAGCCCGTAATTCCGTGGACGAGCTGGTCAAGAGCGTGGAAGAGGTAGCCAGCTTTGCCACCAACGCCTCCGAGCAGACACAGGGGGCCGCCGAATACGCCAAGAGCGGCAAGGACCACGTCGCCGGTAACGTGCAGACCATCCAGGACCTGGCTCAGGAGATCGACCAGTGCGCCGAGCTTGTTAACCAGTTCGAGACCCATTCCAACAAGGTTGCGGGCCTGCTCGACACCATCAAAACCGTAACCGAACAGACCAACCTCCTGGCCCTCAATGCGGCCATTGAAGCCGCTCGCGCTGGCGAACACGGCCGGGGCTTTGCGGTTGTGGCGGACGAGGTCCGGAACCTGGCCGTGCGTACCCAGACGTCAGCCCAGGAGATCGAGACGGTTATTTCCGAGCTCTCCAACCTTGCGGAGTCCTCGGTCAAGGCCATGCAGGGCAGCGTTGAGAAGGCCCGCGCCGGCGTTGATGCCACCCGCGAATCCGGCGAAGTGCTGCAGAGCATCCTGGAGAACGTGGAAAGCATCAGCAGCATCAACGAACAGATCGCGGCGGCCACCCATGAACAGACGGCCACGTTCAACGATGTCGTGAACAACATCACCGACATTCACAGCAACGCTGAACAGGTCATTGAGACCACCCAGGAACTGGACCGGGCCAGCCAGGACAGCCGGGAGATCACCCAGCGCCTGCACCAGATTGCCTCCCAGTTCCGCGTCTAACCCCGAACGCAAACACGCAACGGAGCACAACAATGAAACAGTTTCCCACCAAGCAATCCCGTCTCGCGGTGTGCCTGCTGATCGGCGCTGGAGTGACCGGTGCCCAGGCGCAAGAAGCGCAGGGAGAACGACTGGACCGCCTTGAGAGCGAGCTGGAACGCCTTCAGGAAGACATGCGGGCGTCCCGCGACAGGGACTTTCGCATCAACGGCTTCATGAGCACCGGCTATGCCCGCGCCAGCAATGACGCGGGATACGCTGGGATCACCGAAGAGTCTGACGTCCGGTCACAAACGCTGTTCGCGGTTCAGGGCACGTTTGACCTGAATGACCAGACCAAGGCCACCTTCCAGCTGCTGTCCCGGGGAGAACCGAAAGCGACAGGGGGCGATCGATGGGAAACCCAGCTGGAATGGGGCTATGTGAGTCACAAGATGGACAATGGCCTGCGCCTGCGTGCCGGTAAAATGCGCACTCCCCTTTTCATGTACTCCGATTCGCTGGATCTGGGGTACGCGCAACCCTTCGCCAAAGCCCCTGATGCCGTCTATGACCAGGTGTCACTGAGCTCCTTTACCGGCGCAGACGCGACCTATAACTTTGACGTGCTCGGCCAACCGATCCGCACTCAGGTTTTTGCGGGGCATAGCGAAAATCAGGATTTGTCCGGAGGAACGGAGCTGCGCAACACAGCCGGCGCCGTAGTCTCCTGGACGGATTACACCTGGACAGTACGGGGCGTCGCCGCGCGCGCCGATCTCTCGATTGTCAATCTTCTGGCAGGCACCCCTTCCCCTCTATCAATTGACGACCAGGACGGCAAGTTCTACGGACTGGGTATTGAGTACGAACAAGGCAACATCATGGCGGTTTCGGAGATCACCCGGCGCGATACGGATGGGGTCTTCCCGGAGCGCGATGGCGCCTACGCCACTCTCGGCTACCGTTTCGACAGCGTCATGCCCTACGTCACCTACGCGTGGGTGGAAACCCAGGATGACGACAAGCGCCCTGTCGCTCCAGCGAGTCCCACAGCCGCGCTGGCAGCCCTCAACGAAAAGCGTGAGGATTACAGCCTCGGCGTACGCTGGGATGTGATACCCGGTATTGCGCTCAAGGCGGACTGGACCCATTCAAGAGCCTTTGGGGACACCTCCGGCGGCTTGAGTGGTAACGCTGTGAGCTTTGCCAGAGGCCAGGGCAACCGCTTCGACCACACCAACGTCTACACCCTGAAGCTCGACGCGGCCTTTTAAGGAGACCCGACATGAAGACACTGCGCATGATTGCACTCGCGGCCCTGATGGCGGCGCCGCTGGCCAATGCTGACGTCGTGGTCATTGCCCATCCGGATGGGCCCGATAACCTCTCTGAAGGCGACGTCCAGGACCTGTACCTCAACCGCAGCAACGCCGCCACGCCCTTTGAAATTGCCGAGGGCAGTGAGGTGCGCCGCGAGTTTCACGACTGGATTACAGGGCGGAGCAACTCCCAGCTCAAATCCTTCTGGGCGGAGCAGACCTTTACGGGCGAAGGCGAGCCTCCCACTGAAGTCAGTGACTCGCAACGGATGGTCGATGAGGTAGCCGCCACGCCGAACAGTGTGGGCTATGCCGACCCTGCGGACGTTGATGAGTCCGTGGATGTTATCCTGAAACCCTGATGCCCTCTTCCCAACCGCCTCACCGCCTCCAGCGGTGGGCGGTTGCTGACAGACAACACCCCTTGCCAAAACCAGCCGGAACGACGCCCCGAAATATGTTGTGAAAGCAACTAGCAATCTCGTATTTCATTAGCAATCCTACATTAAAGACCAACGATCCTGGAGCAGCCCTATGGGACCCTCAACGCCCAATGATGGTGTAAGGCGCTGCCGTTGTTGCTTGACCGCCGGAACAAAACCGACCCTGGGCGTCTTGATCCTTCTCCTGCTGCCCCCCTCACTCAGCACCGCCTGCGAGCTGCGCATGGGCTGGGAGCCCTGGAAGCCTTACCAGTACCAAGACACAGACGGTCACCTGAAAGGACTGGATATTGAGCTGATGCGGGCCATGGCCGACCAGGCCGGCTGCGAGCTGACACTGGTTGAGCAACCCTGGAAGCGTCACCTCCGGAACCTGAAAAAAGGACGGGTCGATATCGCGGCAGGCGCGGATTATTCCCCGGACAGGGCCGACTACGCCTACTTTTCGCGCCCTTACCGTACCGAGTCCGTTGATCTGTTCATGCGCCGCGGCGAGGCCGACGATTATGAACTCAAAGGCCTTCGTGACATACGGGACCAGGACCTTGTGGTCGGCATCACCAGGGGCTACGACTACGGCAAGCAGTTTGCAACCATGAAGACCCTGCCCGGGTTTGAGGAGCACATTGAGGCTGCCCGCAGTGATCTGCTGAACTACCGGAAACTGGCCCGCAAGCGCCTGGACGCCATACTGGCCGACCCTCTGGTCCTGAAGGCACAGGTCAGGGGATCGACCTTTGAAGACGCCTTTGAAGCCCACCCCCTGCGGGTCAAACAGGCCCCCATCTACATCATGTTCAGCCGTGAATCAACCTCGAAAGAGCTGGTGCAGCGTTTCAACAAAGCCCTGGAGACCATCACCCAGACCGGGCTCTATGATCGCATCCTGAACACCTACAAGGCTGCACGCTAGCCCGAAACCCTGCTACCTTGATTACATGGCCCATGCACTGGTTTCGGGGGAGCAACCATGACCATTACACAGAAGCTGGTACTGACGTTCACGCTTGTGCTCATTGCAGTGATCGCCAGTGTTTCGGCTCTCTCCATTTACCAGGCCCGCCAGACTGCGGAACAGGACGCGGTACGAGCCAGCCGCCAGCAGATTGAGCAGATTGATCATTCCATCACCCAGTTTTTCCAGACCATGCGCAAGGAAGCCAGGTTCCTGGCCTCAGAGCCGCTCCTTGCACAGTCCGTGGGCTCGCTCAGCCGTTATCTTGAGGCCAGCCAATCCGGCCGGATGACGCCCCTGGAAAACAGCGAGGCGGAAGCCCAGCTGTACCGGCGTTTCAAGCGCTATGCGGAGGCCAAGGGCGGGCTGGCCTATGGCTACTTTGGCAGCCGCAAGGGGGAGTTCGTCCAGTGGCCAATCGGCGACAGTGGCGCACCTTACGACCCCCGTGAACGGCCCTGGTACAAACAGGCCAGCAACGCCTCCAGCGGCAGTGTGATAACCGACGCCTATTACTTTGAAACCGACGACACCAGCATGGTCAGCGTTGCCCATGAAGTCCGTGATGAGAGCGGGGATCTGGCGGGTGTGATTGGCATTGATGTGTCTCTGCAGGGCCTGATGGAGATGGTGAACAACATTGAGCTGGGCGAAGCCGGGCGCCTGGTGCTGGTGGAGGACGACGGCACCATCCTTGCCAACCCCCTGGCTCCGGAGACCAATTTCCAATCGGTGGGTGAGCTGGATGACACAACGCTCCAGCAGCTGAGCAGCATGGAGGAGGGCAGCCGGACCGTTGAAATGGACGGCACGGCGTACCAGGCGATCGTGTTCACCTCCCCAGAGCTGGAATGGCAGTTCATGGGCCTTATCCCCAGGGCCGAGATGATGGCCGGCGCCAACAGGCTGGCGTGGCAGATTGCCATTGTGGGCGTCATCGCGATACTGATCTCCGCGGGCATCGCGATCGCTGTCGCCCGCATCATGACCGCTCCCATCCGCAAGGTAACCAACCGGATGTACGACATCGCGGCTGGTGAAGGCGACCTCACGCAGAGGCTGCCGGAAGACACGAACGATGAGATCGGCCAGCTGTCACGCCAGTTCAATGCCTTTGTACAGAGAATGCACGAGACCATCCAGGAGGTGGATGGAACCACCCAGAGCCTGGCTTCCGCCGCTGAAGAGCTGAACAACATCGCGAGCCAGACTCGCCAGACCGTGGAACGCCAGAGTAACGAAACCGATCAGATCGCCACCGCCATTAATGAGATGACGACCACGGTTCAGGAGGTATCACGCAACGGCAATGAAGTAGCCGACGCCGCCTCGGATGCGGATACCAAGGCCAGGGAGGGCGGTGCCATTGTGGCCGATAACGCCACCGCGATGGAGACGCTGGGTACGGAGCTGGACGACATGACGGCGGTTGTGGGGCAGCTGTCGGAACGCAGCCAGGAGATCAAGACGGTATTGGATGTCATCCACTCCGTCACCGAACAGACCAACCTCCTCGCCCTCAATGCCGCCATTGAAGCGGCCCGCGCGGGTGAACAGGGCCGCGGCTTCGCGGTTGTTGCCGAAGAGGTCAGGGCGCTCGCCCAGCGCAGCAGTAAATCGGCTGAGGAAATCCAGGGCATCATCGACGGTCTGATCACGGAAACCAACAAGGCCGTCGAAACCATGAAGCAGGCCAAGGAGCGCTCCAACGAGAACCAGGAGCGGGCCTCAAAAGCCAGCGAATCACTGAATTCCATTGAAGCCTCGGTCTCGACAATCAGCGATCAGGTTACACAGATCGCCACAGCGGCCGAACAGCAAAGCCAGGCCGCCGAGGAAATCAACCAGAACGTTACCCGCATTGTGGAGGCGGCCCAGGAGAGCAGCTCCGGGACCGAGCAGACCAACCGCGCCAGCGACGAGGTCGCCTCCATGGCGGAGCGCCTCCGGGAGGTTGTCGGCCAGTTCCGCATCTGACAGCGCACCGACCGCCGGTCCGGGCTGGCTCAGCCGCCCGGGTCGTACACCACCACGTTGTCGTAACCTTCCGCCAGAAGGTGGCCGGCGTGCAGCGTGCTCATACTGCCTTCATCGCAGTAGAGGAGGTAGCGGTTGGCGCTGTCCAGCTCACCAAAGCGCTGGTTCAGCTCGTAGAAGGGAATGGCGTGGCTCTCGTTGTTGGTCAGCGTTAGCGGCGCATCCGCCGCCTCCCCGGGGTGACGGATGTCGATAACCACGTCTCCCGGCGAAGGCGTACTAACACGCGGCACGTCATCAACCCCCACCTCGCTTTCCAGCATCTGGTCCACGGGAGTCATGGTCCGGTTGGCTACCGCTGCATCCAGCACCGCGTCATCAAAGAAGGCTTCGTCGCGCTCAATACGGCCCTTCTTCGCCCGGGTGGTCGGGCGATCCGAGATCACGCCACAGTACTCGGGCATGTTCGCGGCCATCCAGTAAGCGCCAATCCGGTCAGCGGTGTTGATGATCTCTTCCTTGTTCATGAACACCAGCGGGCGCATCACCAGCATGTCCGTGCTCTGGTCGATAACACCAAGGTTGAGGGGCGTCTGGCTGGACACCTGGGAAATACTCTCGCCGGTCACGAGACCGGACATGTGCATCTCATTGGCGATGCGTTCGCCCGCCCGCAGCATCAGCCGCTTGAGCACAACGCCCCGGTACGCATGGTTGATGCGGGTCATCAGCTCGCCGACCACGCCCTCGAAGGGCACCGAGATCATGTAGACGCGGTGGGAGGATTCATAGTCCGCCCAGAGGTGGCGCACCATTTGGCGGACCCCGGCCTCATGGGCAGTGCCGCCAAGGTTGAAGAACAGGAAATGCGTCTGGAGGCCGCGCCGCATGGCCATATAGGAAGACACGGCGGAATCGAAACCGCCGGAGATCAACGACAGAACCGGCTCCTGGGTCCCAATGGGGAAGCCACCCTGGCCCGGATAGCGCCGGCGCACCACGACCATGCTCTCGCGCTTAACCTCCAGGTTGACCGGCACCTCCGGGTTCTTGAGGCTCACCCCGGCGGCCTCGGTATGGTGGAGCAGATGGCCACCCAGGTACTGTTCCAGCTGCTGCGAGCTGAAGCTGTGTTCCCCACGGCGTTTAACGCGCACGGCGAACGTCTTTCCCGCCAGCCGCTCCCGGTACACATCCGTCACTTTCTCGGCGGCATCCTCAAAGCTCTGCCAGGGCAGATCGTCCACCAGCAGGATGAACTGGGAACCAGGCATGCGCTGCAGGTAATGGACAACCCGCTCGGCCAGCCCTGCGCCCTCGCCATGGTCCTGCTCGCGCCGCTGCTCCGCTTCCGGGTCCTCTCCCGGAACGTACACATCGATCCGGTCCCAGCCCGGGCGAACCTCGATGCGTTCATCGATCTGTCGCATCATACGGCGAACATTGCGCCGCATCTGGCGCAACTGCTTGCGCCGTACGGGATCGGACTTAACCGCCATTTCCGGCGAAATCTTGATGAGGTAATGGACCATGGGCAACACTAGTCGGTTTGGATCACGTCCTGCTTCGGCAGGAGGGTGATTTTAACCGACACCAAAGGCCAAACACTATGTCCAGACACGGCATTCACGCGCGCGTCTCCCCTGAAGGCAGTCTCGAAGTCCTGTCCAGCAAGGAAGTCAACCAGCTCAAGGACGACGGTGAAGGCGGACTTTACCGCCTTTTCCGCCAGTGCGCGCTGGCCGTGCTCAACAGTGGGACCGTCAGCGACGACAGCAAGGCCATCATGGAGACCCACCATGACTTCGACCTGGCCCTGCTGCAGCAGCCACGCGGCATCAAGATCGAGGTCCGCAACGCCCCTCCCAGCGCCTTCGTTGATGGCACCATGATCCGGGGCATTCGCGAGCACCTGTTCTCGGTACTGCGCGACATCGTCTACGCCAACGCCATCCTCGCCACCGCCAGCTGGTACGACGCGGATAAATCCGAGGACATCACCAACCTTGTATTCCAGGTACTGCGCAACGCCGAAATCCTGCAACCCGAGCAGGAACCCAACATCGTGGTCTGTTGGGGCGGCCACTCCATCAGCCGCGATGAATACGACTACACCAAGGATTGCGGCCACGAAATGGGCCTGCGCGGGCTCGACATCTGCACCGGCTGCGGCCCGGGCGCCATGAAAGGCCCGATGAAGGGCGCTACCATCGCCCATGCCAAGCAACGCATCGACAGCGGGCGCTACATTGGCATCACCGAACCCGGCATCATTGCCGCCGAGGCGCCGAACCCGATCGTGAACGAACTGGTCATCATGCCGGACATCGAAAAACGCCTGGAAGCCTTCCTGCGCTCCGGCCACGGCATCGTTGTCTTTCCTGGCGGCGCCGGCACCGCCGAGGAAATACTCTACCTGCTTGGCGTTCTGATCGATCCACGCAATGCCGACCTTCCCTTCCCGCTGATCCTCAGCGGCTCGAAGGACAATGCGGATTATTTCCGGATGATTGATCAGTTCATCCGCAACACCCTCGGCGATCAGGCAGCTAACCGTTACCGGATCATCATCGACGATCCGGAAGAAATGGCCCGGGTCATGAATGAGGGCATGCAGGCCGTACGCGACTACCGGCGCGAGCACCGGGACGCCTACTACTTCAACTGGATGCTCACGGTCGATCCCATCTTCCAGACCCCGTTCGAACCCACCCACGAGAGCATGCGCGCGCTCGACCTCAGCCGCGACCAGCAGCCCCATCACCTTGCCGCCAACCTGCGTCGTGCCTTCAGCGGCATTGTGGCCGGCAACGTCAAGACTGAGGGCATCCAGCAGGTCGAGGAACACGGCCCCTTCGAGATTGAAGGCGACCCCGAGTTTCTGGAACCGCTGGAAACGCTGCTCAACGCCTTTGTGGAGCAGAACCGGATGAAGCTGCCTGGCCAGACCTACAAGCCCTGTTACCGGATCATCGAAAAGGTGGAATAAGCTCAAGCGCCTGGAGCCCTACAGGATGCCATCCGGGCTTACAGCCTGTTACAGCCAGAGTATGCCTTCTGGACGGACAGCGCCTATTATGGAGGGGACTAGCCTCGGAAAAAGCGTTCATATGATCAAGCGTCTACCCGTTCAATCACTGCGGGTCGGGATGTTCATCACCGACCTCAACAATGACTGGATCCCGCACAACAAGGAAAAGCGGCGCGGCTTCATCCGCCGTGATGAAACCATCGCAGGCATCCACAGAATGGGCGTTCAATACGTCTACATTGATACTGCCAAGGGCCTGGACAGCAATGACGCCGAGCCCGCTTTCGAGGTTGATCGCCGCAAAGAGGCTGATCTTCAGGCCGCGGGAGAATCAGCTCCCTCAGATGTCAAAGCTGCCCCCTTCGAGCAGGAAATGGAGCGCGCCCAGAACGTTCACAACCAAGCGCAGTCGATGGTTGATCACCTCATGCAGGACGTCAAGCTGGGCAAGGCGGTGGACGTTGCACCGATTCATGACCTGGCTCACGATCTCAAGGCATCGGTGTTCAGCAACCCCAACGCATTAAGCGCCCTGGGGCGGATACGCGAGAAGGACAATTACCTGCTTGAGCACTCCGTGAACCTGAGCGTGCTCATGTCCGTGTTCGGCAAGGGACTGGGCCTGGCACCGGATGTCATGGAACAGATCATCGTGGGCGCTTTGCTGCACGACATCGGCAAGATTCTCACCCCCGATGAGATCCTCCATAAACCGGGCAAGCTCACGAGTCGTGAGTTCGAGGTTATGAAAGAACACGTTGCCCATTCCCGGGACATTCTGATGAACAGCGAAGGCGTGGGCGAGATGACGCTGCTGACGGCGGCCGAGCACCACGAACGGCTGGATGGCACCGGCTACCCCGCCGGGCTGTGTGGTCATGAAATCTCTCAGTATGGCCGCATGGCGGCCATTGCGGATGTCTACGATGCGATCACGGCGGACCGTGTCTATCACAAGGGCATCACCCCCACCCAGGGGCTGAAGCGGCTCCTGGAATGGAGCGGGGATCACCTCGACCCCCACCTGGTCCATGAGTTCATCCGTTGCCTCGGGATCTACCCCGTGGGCAGTGTGGTCCTGCTTGAAAGCGACCGGCTGGGCATCGTCATGGAGACCAACCCAGAGGATCAGCGCCTACCGGTTCTGCGCCTGTTCTACAACACACGCCTCCGCCAGCACATCACCATTGACCGTCTGGATCTGGCCGCGCCCGGCACCCAGGACCGGATCGTCAAGGCCATTGATCCGCGAGACTATAACCTGGATACCAACCGGATAATGCCTCTTTAGCACCAAATGCCAAGCCGCTTGGAGCTCCTAACAAAGCCTTAATCTTGAAACTTTAACCACTAGGGGAAGAGCGGTTAAACGGCGGATTTAGCGCCTTGGGGCCTGTGTCAGCAGGGCCACCATACACCCTCTCAATATAGTCATTGGCTTGGCCAACCCCTACCTCTTGATCTCCTTTTTTTCTGAGGATCATGGAGATTTTGGGGTCTTCGCACCACTCCCTATTTTTTACCCATACGGAATTAAATACTTCCGAGGTCGGGTCCAGAACCATGTTACTACAGCTCGAATACCCATTATTCCAAAAATAGTTACTCCAAAATATATTAAAAATAAATGGCCCCAACGCAGCAACAATAAGAGCCCCAACAACTCCATACTGACACCACTTAAGAACACCCTTAACGATACTTCCCTCTCTGGGCAGTCGCCCTACCCAAAGCCGGCAAGAATTTTCAACAATCATATACACCAGACTAATAACCAGACAAACCGCACAAAACAACAACGATGTCGTCATTTTATTAAACACAAAAATACTGGTATCAGCCTCAACACTCTGAAAAACAGAGACAACCATATCCCTAAAATAAAAAAGAGAAATAACGCTCATCACCACAAGAATCAGAGCTGCAAGCAACAACCTTAAAACGTAAAAAGACCGAATTTCTGACACCCCTTCGTTAAACTCCTTCATTTACCCCTTATACGCTACACTCTAAACTATCATTCACCTACCCAAACGAGGCTGATAGTCAAAAATACGTCGTGCCAGTCTACGAAGCTCGTCTTCAACGTGATCCTGAACTTTTTCGACAACCCACTCCCCAGACTCATCAACAAAGTAGTAGCAAAAATCGACGATTTCACGCTCCACTCGTTCTTTTGTCTTTTTCGCTACATTCTTGGCATTCCGGTATTCTTTATGGAACTCAGAAGACCACTCATCATAAGTGTCTACCATCGATTCAATCACCAAATCGGTTAGTTCTCCTTCCCTATCGACTTGCGACATTACGACACCAGCCACTATGCTTACAACAACACCTATTGCGATAGGTATTACCGCAGTAGAAAAGACAGGAACCATAGCCATATAAGCCAGATACCCCGCCACAGCCGTCAAAGCTGCTTTCACCAAATCAGAAGATACATTTAAAATGAAGTTATCCCAACCAAATCTCGGATCAAAAACCCAGGCGTAACCATTCAAGGTCACAGAAACAGCAACCGTCACATAAACATGGCTTTTAGCAACACTTCTAGCGCCATCCAGGCCAATCCCAAACTTAATAATCTTAGGACTTCGAGCCGAATAAAAAGTTCCTCTTATCACTCTTCGAAGCTTGTGATTCCCCTTGAATATAATATATTTTCGTCCATTCCTGATCGTTGTCCGGTATTCGCCCAGAATATTGCCGGAACGCTTAAAGTCACGCATTAGGATAGAAAGGCTGACAGTATCGCGAGCCAGGGCTACGGCATTGGAGGCGTGTGCCTTGATGAGCTGGAAGGTTTCATTGCCCGAAAGCTCGCTATATCGACGGTTGATCTCGTCATCACTATTTCCTTTTCGACGCTGCTTTGCAATCCACAGTTCGATAACCTCTTCAGACGAAAGCACAAAGACATCAACGTTCCTCTGATTTCCCGGGTCACGGAAATCAGAGCTCAATTCTTTACGGATTCGTTCTTTGCGAGCCTGTTGCTTTGCGGTATGAACGCGATTCTTGAGAAGGGGGGTAGGCATCTTGGAATCTCCCTATTCGCTGGATTCAGGGGCGTCCCGCCCCAATTGGTCGCAAAATAGTATACTGGTTATACAACCGTGTTGCCAATAACCAAATCACGCCACTCATCTCTCTCACACTTACATTATGCTAATCCTCACCACCCGTACGAGGCATGGCCGCATAGTACGCCGCCAGATCCCGCAGCTTTTGCTCGGAAAGGCCCGAGACCTGCCCGTGCATCACCGTTGCCTGGCCGCCGCGCCGGTCGCCGTTCTGGTACGCCTTGAGCGCCTTGAACAGGTAGCCCTCGTTCTGGCCGGCAAGGGAAGGATAGCGGTCCACCGCTGCAATGCCGTCACTGCCATGGCAGGAGGCGCAACTGCCGGCCAGGACCTCGCCGGCCTCCGGATCGCCAGCCGGTGCCTGCCCTACAAAGAAAAATACCAGGGTCAACGCGACCGCCGCTACAACCGCCAGGACACTCCGCATGCATACCTCCCATAGTCTCCAACGCCGCATTATAACGGCTGGTGACGCCCATGCACCGCTCGATTGGTCCCCCGGCGCAATTCCGGTAGGATAAGAGCCCGTAGTCAACGGCGAGCACGGTTACAGGAGGCATGCCCATGGGCGCCGATACAGCGCAGAACCAGGCGGAAGACACCGTCCTCTTCGAGAAGCAGCCATGCCGGGAGGGCGCGCTCGGGCTTATTACCCTCAACAATCCGCGCAAGTTCAACGTCCTCACCCTGCCAATGATCCAAGCCATCCAGCAGCAGCTCGATGCCTGGGCCGAGGATGACGAGGTGTGCGTGATCGTGCTCTGCGGTACCGGCGACAAGGCCTTCTGCGCCGGTGGGGATGTGCGCTCGGTGCACGATGCCATCAAGGATGCCAACGGCCGCCCTGGTAACGACGGTGAGCGGTTCTTCGCCGAGGAATACCGCATGGACTACACCATCGCCACCCACCCCAAACCCGTGGTGTGCTGGGGGCAGGGTGTCGTGATGGGTGGTGGCCTGGGCATGATGAACGCCTCCCGCTATCGCCTGGTCACACCGGACCTGACCATGGCCATGCCCGAGATCAGCATTGGCTTTTTCCCGGATGTTGGCGCCAGCCGCTTCCTCAACCGCCTGCCGGGCAGCATCGGCATGTTCATGGGCCTGACCGGCGCCACCCTGAACCTGGCGGACGCGTTGCGCGTGGATCTGGCCGACTATGGTGTGCCCAATGGTGGGTTCGAAGAGATGATGGGATACCTGCGGGACCAGGCCTGGACCCGCTCCCCGGAAACCAATGACCGCCACCTGCTGGAGATCCTTCAGGGCTTTGCCGGCCAGTACCAGCTGGACCTTTCAGATTCGAACCTGGCGCATCACGAGCAGTTCATCAGCCGGGTCTGCCGGGGCCGCGATGTGGTTGCAGTGGTTAACGCCATCCTCAACACCGAGGCGGAGTCCGACTGGTTCCAGGCCGCTCAGAAGAACCTGCGTGACGGCTGCCCGGTATCCGCCCACATTGTGTTCGAACAGCTTCACCGCGGCCTGCAGCAGAGCCTGCGCGATATCTTCATGATGGAACTGATGGTCGCAGTGCACTGCGCCCGGCATCGCGATTTCGTGGAGGGTGTCCGGGCGAGGCTGATCGACAAGGATCATGCCCCGCGCTGGACGCATAAAGACGTGGCCAGCGTGCCGACGGGCTGGATCCGCTCCCACTTCACATCCCCCTGGCCGGAGGGGGAGCACCCGCTGCGGGACCTGTAGCCGCCGGGCTCAGTTGCCCCCGGCGTTATTGAGCATCATGACCAGGTCGCGATTGCCGTTGTCCCGCGCCACATCCAGCGCGGTACGGCCCTTGGGTGACTCGTAGTGCACGTCCGCTCCGGCATCCACGATCACCCCCGCAAGCAGCAGGTCATTGCGGGCGACCGCCCGCATCAGCAGGGATTGCCCCTGTTCGTTGACCGTGTCCACGTTCGCCCCGGCACGCAGTAACCGGTTTGTGGTTCCCAGGTGGCTGTTCAGCACGGCGTAGGTCAACGGCGTTTCCCCGGCCTCACTGCGTGCGTTCACATCAGCGCCGGCGCGGATCAGCATGTCCACGATCCGGCGCTCACCGGCAGCGGCAGCCGCCATCAGCGGCGTAATCCCGCCTTCCAGGCCACGCTCCGGGTCCGCTCCCTGGCGCAGCAGATACCAGACCGCTTCTTCATGGCCAGCGCTGGCGGCCTGGTAGAGTGCCGTGCCCTTCGGCCCCATGGCGTTGACCTTTCCGCCCTCCGCCACCAGTGTTTCCAGGCGGCTCTGGTTGCCTTCGGCAGCGGCTTCCATCAACGCCGTACTGGCATCCGTCCGGGTTTCGGTGCGGTCAGGCCCAGGGGAACTGCCGCAGCCAGCAAGCGCCAGAAAGCCCAGCAGCACAAGGGCTGGCAGTGGATTCAGGGTGCGGGAACGCATGGGTCACTCCGGGAAAAAGGTTTGACTCCATTGTTCGCGGATCGCCTCGCGGATGAAACCGAAGCGGTCACACTCCATTGCCCGACCATTCCTCAACAAGCATTCCCGCCAGCTGTCGCAGCTGCTTCAATCCGGGGCGCCAGCCCACCACAAGCCCTTCATGGCGTAATGAAGCCCAATCCCAGCCCTCAGTAACCGCGCGTTGCCAGAGCTGCGCGTCAGCCCTGCTCCAACGGTGGCCCATGGCGGGCGCCCGGGCGGCCAGACGCACCAGGGGCAACCGCGAAACCGCCAGCTCCCGGAAGCCCTCTACAAACGCCTGGATTTCACGCCGGTCGGCCTCGTCCAGGCCTCCTTCGCCAGCGGTCAGGGCCTCCGGCATCATCACCTCAACGGCCTCCCGCACTTCGGCCTCCAGGCCCACCATCACCGGGCGCAGCCAGGGCCAGTGCACGGCGAACCGATCCGCCTGGGCCTGGCACACTGCCGCTCCCGCACTCGTCAGCGGTTTGCCCAGCATAGCGGTGTGGGTTCCGCTTGCCGCATCACGCCTGGTTCCCAGGCGCAGGAACCGGAACCCTGCCTGGCGCCAGAACGCCAGCAGTTCCGGCGTGGCCCCGAAGCTGACTGCCAGCACATCCATCCCACCAGAGCGGGCCAGCTGTTCCATCGACTGCAGCAGGCGCAACCCCAGCCCCTGCCGACGATACGCCGGGTGCACGGCAATCCGGGTCACGCGCAGGTAACGCCGTTGGGCAGCCTCCGGATCACCCCCCTGGAACGCCAGTGCCTGGGCAACCAGGTTCCCCCGGGGCCGACGCTCCCCCAGCCACACCGAGCGCGCCAGCGCCGCATCCAGGCCGCCTTCGCACAGGCCCCAGGCCACGCCCACCGGCTCCGCCCCCTGCAGAGCGGCCACAATGACCGTATCCGGGTCATCCAGGAGCTGGCGCAGATCATCCGGCGAGGTCTGGTAATGGGCGCTGACCAACAGGCCCATCAAGGCCTTGAGTCGATCATCATCGTTGAGAAGCTCGTCCTGCGGAATGACCCGGAGGGTGATCGGCGCCTCAGCATCGGGGCTGGTCGGCAGGTCCGCGTCCAGGCACAGCAACCGGTTCATCAGGCTTTCCAGCGGATCATCACAGGCCCAGCGGATGGGGTCGTCCAGTACCACCTGCTGCCACCCCGGGTGATGACGCGCCAGAACGCCGCGGAAACGCAGGTCAAAACCCCGGCCCGTGCCTTCGTAGCCATGGACGGTAGTCGCCAGCACTGAAGCCGGCCAACGCGTGGTCATGGCCGTAAGCATCGGCACCGGCAGCATGGCCGCCTCATCCACCATCAGCAGGTCCACATCCGGAGGGGCCCGAAGCAGTTCATCCGGGGCCTGGAAGATAATGTCATCGCGGCAATCCTCGGCGACAAACGCCCAGAAGCTGTCGAGCCCCGACGGACGCGCCGCCGTTACGCCAACGCGCCACCCTTGCGCCCGGACCAGCCGCGTTGCCGCCATGCCCAGGGCAGCGGATTTACCGCGCCCACGATCCGCTCGCAGCACCACGGGCGCGGGCGCCTCTGCCCCGGCGATTGTAATAACGGCCTCAATGGCGCATTGCTGGTCCTCCGTCGGTCCCTCCGGCCCCTGACGCGGCACAGGGGGTGGCTCTGGTTCCCGCAGCCAGGCCTGGGAGGGGGTAACCAGCGCATGGGGCGGCAGCGCCGCCGCCTGGCCGAGCAGCCGCGCCATCCGCGCCAGGAACCGGTACGGGGGCGCATGGTGGCGCAAGCGTTCATAGTCCGGGTCCGGACCTTCCGGCCAGCTGGCCAGTGGCGGAACCAGCCAGATCAACAGGCCACCGCCGACCAGCGCGCCACTGATGGCGCCCAGCCCGGCCGGGTGGGTGCCGGCATGACTGTCCCAGACCACCCGCGACAGGTTCCGGCCCAGCCACTGGCGTGCCTGGGCGCCGCTACACTGGGCCAGGCCCGGAGCCGGCGCCGTATCACCCACCCAGAGGCCTTCCCCCGCCAGGCGTGGCGCGAGCTCCGCCGCAAGAGCACGGCCCCAGTCCGCGGGTCCCGCCAGCACCAGTACGCCCCGGTGCCGCCGCGCCCGGAGCACTGGCAGGGCGGCTTGCAACCACGCCTCGAGTGCCTGTTCCATGCTCAGTTCAGGTCCACCGCGTACGCCTTGAGGGTGGCAAAGTCCACGTACTCAAGCATGGCCTCATGGGTGGCCTGGAGCACCAGGCGGGGCGCGCAGCCGGCCTCGTAGGCCTCCTTCCAGCGCGCCGCGCACAGGCACCAGCGGTCCCCGGGCTTGAGCCCCTGGAAGCCGAAGGCCGGCATGGGCGTGGTCAGGTCGTTACCGCGGGCACTGGAGAATTCCAGGAAAGCCTCGGTCACCTCACTGCAGACGGCGTGCACCCCCTGGTCCTCCGGCCCCACATGACAGCAGCCATCCCGGTAGAAGCCGGTCATGGGGTCATAGCCGCACGCCTTCAGCGGCTCACCCATCACATTGCGCTGGATGCTTTCCGGTTCACTCATACCATTACCCTCATTACCTCTGGTGCCGTTATAATGGACGCCGCCGCCTGAAGGTCCCCCAGATGATGTCACTGACGGACGAACAGAACAGGGTCGTCACCCTCGATAACCAGCATTGCGTGATCACGGCTGTGGCCGGCAGCGGCAAGACCACCACGCTCGCCTGGCGCATCCGTTACCTGCTGGAACAGGGCCATGATCCGGCGCGCATCCTGATCCTGATGTTCAACCGCAGCGCCCGGGCGGACTTTCAGGCCAAGCTTCAGGCCATCACCGCCGGAACACAGCTCCATCTGCCCGAGATCCGAACCTATCATGCCATGGGCCTGCGCCTGTACCGCCGTTTTGTGCGCGAGGGCTATCTCTCCCCTTGGCAGGGCGAGGTTCTGAGCGAACAGGAGGTGAACTACCAAGCCTGGCAGCTGACCCTGCGCTTTGCCCCCGAAGACCTTCAGGACGAGGTCAGGCGCAACAAAAAGGAATTCGTGGAAACAGCCACCAACTTCATCGACCGGGTCAAGACCACCCTGGACAGCGCGGAAACCGTGTTCGACGCCCTCGGCTTTGAGCCCAAGCACCGTTACCTTCTGGACCTCTACCATGCCTTTGAAAACTGGCGGAAGGCGCATCACCGCATCACCTTCGCGGACATGCTCTATGAACCGGTTCTGGCCATGCACCAGCATCCGGAACTGCGCGAGCTGGTCAGCAACAAGATGGACATGGTTCTGGTGGACGAATACCAGGACACCAACGAGATCCAGCACCTGCTGTTGAAGGTGGTGGCCGGTGACCGCGCCCGCGTTACCGTGGTCGGCGATCCGGACCAGACCATTTACGAGTTCCGCGGTGCCCGGCCGGATTTCATCCTTTCCCGGTTCCGCGAGGAATTCCCGGAGCCGGTGGAGCTGAACCTCTCGTACAGCTTCCGGTACGGGCACCGGGTGGCCCTGCTGGCCAACCACCTGATCGCCCACAACCATGACCGCAAGGACGTACTCTGCCATTCCCACCCCGGCACGCCGGATACAACCGTGGAGCGGGAAGAGGTGCGCGAGGATGCGGATGCGGTGGTGCGCCTGGCCGAGCAGCGCCAGGAGGCCGGGGACCCCCTGGAATCCATGGCCGTACTGGTACGGGTCTGGAGCCAGAGCGTGCCCATTGAGCTGCGGCTGCTGGCCCGGGGCGTTCCCTACCGCATCGACGCCCACAAGGGGGCGCTTTTCACCCGTGAGGTGGCGGCACTGATGGATCTGCTGGCACTGGCTGGGGGCGAACACCGGGAGCCGGGGGACGCGGCCCGGGCACAGCGGCGCCAGTGCTTCCAGAACCTGCTGCGCTTCCCCCACTGCGGGCTGAAGGAGCAGGAGCTCAACGCCATGGCCGACCAGCTTGCCGCCTTCACCCGGGACTGGGGCCAGGTGCTGCAACAGCTGGATACCAGTGACTGGAAACCGTTGCCCGCGCGCAAGATGCGCAAGCTGGGCGAAGCGCTGGCAGCGCTGGAAAGCAGCCGCCAGCCGGCCCACCGGGTCCTGGAGGCCTATGCCAGCGAAACCGAACTGTTCGAGGGCATCCGCAGCCTGGCGCTGAGCCATGAGCAGGCGGATGAACGCATCGGGATCGTGGCCGGGCTCCAACGTTACCTCGCCACCCTGAACCTGGACGCCGCCACCGCCCTGCGCCACCTGCGGGATCTCAAGGCGCGGGCCGGCTCCAACCAGCAGGCGGGCGTGCACCTGGCCACCATCCATCGCACCAAAGGGCTCGAATGGCCAGTGGTGGTGATCCCCGGCCTGCAGGAAAAAACCTTCCCTTACACCGCCCGCGGCAGCGCGGACCTGGACGCCCTTCTGGAGAGCGAACGGCGCCTGCTCTATGTGGGCATCACGCGCACCAGGGAGCACCTGCACCTGCTGACCACGGACGGCTCGGACCCGGAACGCCTGCCCAGCCGCTTCGTGGCGGAATGCGCCGTCGGGCTGAGCCGCGAGCTGGGCGAGGCGCTGTCAACAGGGAGTACGGGGACCGTGGCCCTGACCGCTCCCACCAGCCGTGTGGCCCGGCGCTATGCGCAGCTGCACAACGTGGCACTGGATGCGCCCTCACCGGAGGACACCCGGGAAACCAGCACAGCCCCGGCCCGCCCCATCTGGGAAGCCCGGGAAGTGGACCATGTGCTCTACGGCCCCGGCCACGTGATACAGGCCACCGACACCGCCTTCGAGGTCCGGTTCCACTCCGGCCGGAGCCTGCAGTTTAGCAAGAAGAGCGCGCACCTGTACTTCCAGGCCCTGTCCTACTGACCCCTCAGCCAAAGAGCCAGCTGGCGGGGTTGGGGTGGGCCCGCCCTTCGTTCAACGCCACCATGCCCTTAACACAACGGATGACGAACCAGACCACGGCCCAGATCAGGACCAGCCAGCCGATCACGATGGGCATGGTGATGATGGAAATGACGGTATAAAGCAGCCCGATCCAGAACGTACGGATCTGGAAGCGGTAATGGGTCCGTAGGCGTTCATCGTCCACTGAGGCGTTCACATAGGCCATGATCACACCAACAATCGCAGTCACACCGGCGATCAGGCTGGCCAGGTAGAGCACATAGACGATCATCGGCCAGGTCTTGTCGAATGCGGTATCGGGTTCAGTCATCGGTGGGGTCCCTGACGGATGGATGGAATCCGGGTGGCCTGGATCAAGCCACCCGCCGGCTTCAGTGTAGCGGCGCAACACCCTGGCCGGCCAGCTCTGGATCAGCGCTTTTCAACCCTCTGCCCGGTGCAATACCACGGCCGATTCGCTACCATTGCGGTCCGTAACACGTCTCCATCCGGTGGCCTGATGAGCTGGTACGAGTACCTCCTACCCTACGACTTTTCCCCGCTGACGCTGATCGCGTTTGTGGTGGTGCTGACGATGTATCTGCAGGGGCTCTGTGCGCTGCCGGCAACAAAACGCCCCGGGGCCCTCCGGATCTTTACCTTCCTGCTGGGGCTGCTGCTGTGCTACGCCGTGATGCACACCCGCTTCGACTACTATTCCCAGTACATGTTCTTCATCCATCGCGGCCAGCACCTGGTGCTGCATCACCTGGGCCCGCTGCTGGTGGTGCTGTCCAACCCGCTGCCGATCATGCGCTTCTGGGCCCGCCAGCTTCCCGGCTGGCTTGATCCCGTGCTGTGGCCGGTGAAGCAGGCTTACCGCGTTCTGCAGCAGCCTTTGATCGCCGCCACACTGTTCGTGGGGCTGATCTATCTATGGCTCACACCGGAGCTGCATTTTGATGCCATGCTCAGCCGTCCCCTGTATTGGGTGATGAACTGGTCCATGCTGCTGGACGGGCTGCTGTTCTGGTGGCTGGTCCTGGACCCACGCTCTCCCCACGCCGAAAGGGTCCTGGGCTATGGCAAGCGCATCATCCTGCTGGTACTGGTCATTCCTCCCCAGAGTGCCATCGGGGCCTGGATCCTGTTCTCGCGGGACATGATCTACGACGTTTACGAGGTCTGCGGCCGGGCATGGCCCATGGCGCCGGAAACCGACCAGATGCTGGGCGGGATCCTGACCTGGATACCGCCAGCGATGATGAGCGGTATCGCCATCCTGATCGTCATCGGCCGCATGATGCGCGATGACCGTAACACCGGACAGACACTGAAGACGGACGAAGCCGGGGAGGCCCACGCATGAACCAGACCCTCCGGACCCTGAGCGTTCTGGGCATACTCCTGATGCTTGCCGGTTGCGGCAGCAGCGGCCCGGACTGGCACGCCAAGAACATCCGGGGCCTGATGCCGGAGCTCGAGTTCAAGCTCACGGCCACCGACGGCAAGCCCTTCACTCCTGAAGACAGGGCCGGCCAGATCCGGTTGCTGTTTTTCGGCTTCACCCATTGCCCGGACATCTGTCCGGCAACCATGGCACGGCTACAGAACGCGGTGAACCAGATGCCGGAAGGCATGCGGGATGAGGTGACACTATTGTTCGTGAGCGTGGATCCAAAGCGGGATACGCCGCAGCGCATCGGCCAGTTCGTGGATTTTTTCGGGGACAACATCGTCGGCCTGACCTCGGACGAGGCAACCCTTCGCGCCCTGGCCAAACGCTATCGCACCACCTTCGGCTATGGTGAGCCGGATGATGAGGGCCACTACGACGTCTCACACAGCAGCGCGGTCTATGTCTTTGACGGCCAGGGGCGGGCCCGGCTTCTGATCCGCTCGGACCAGTCCGTCAACGCGATCAGCGAGGACCTGGAGACCCTGGTGCGTCAGGGGCGCGACTGAAGCCCCAGTCCGGCCACCGCGTTAACACCACGCCCCGCAAACGCCACGCTCCGGTAGGAGAGGCGGCTGATCCCGTGGTGCATCAGCCGTACCGGCACGCTCACCGGGCGCACGACGGGGATGGCTTCCAGTATCCGGAACGTCTCGTCGGCAATGGATAGATGGATGCGTTCCAGACCCAGCGCTGCCTCCGCCACGCTGATGCCTGCCAGATCCGCCACGCCAAACCACCAGCGCGCGTTGGCTCGGGCTTGTTCGGTGGTCATGTCAGCCACTCCGTCAGTTGCCGGGCCACCTTGGGCTCATGGGCGAGCCGGACATGGTGGATCCCGGGAAAGTTCGCGACCCCTGTCAACGCCCAGCCGGAACGCTCATCGCCCCGGGCGCTGCCCTCCTGCACCAGGCCATCCCCGAAAAGCGCGTTCACCGGATGCGGCTGGTTGCGCGCCAACAGCCCGGAAACCACATAATGGGCCGCGCCTGGCAGCAACGGCGGCGCCTGTACGTCCGGTGGCGTCACCTCTCCACGGGAAAGGTTCCGTATTCCCTCACTGCGCAGGTCAATGAGCTCACCGGCCACCCGCAGGTAATCCTGTGGCATGGCCGTCAGGCGTTCGGCGGCCCAGTGGGCACCCCGCGCCAACCAGGAGCCGTCATGAGGAGAGCCAATGTACACGCAGCTGCCAACACTGTGGCACCACTGGTCCCCACGCTCGCGCCCCTGATGGCAGGCCGCACGCACCACAAGCCCCCCCATGCTGTGACCAACAAGAATCAGGTTGGCCACAGGCACCGGCCAGTTTGCCACCAGTGCCTCCAGCTCCTGGGCCAGAAGTTCGCCGTTGCGATGGATGGCTAGGCCGGTGTTGTAGCGCAGGGAAAGCGGGGTGGCGTCCAGCTCGCTCGCCAGTTCCGTTGCGTAGGTGCGCCGGGGGTCATCGCGATAACGCCAGACGGATTCCAGCTCCGTCAGGCCATGGACCAGGAGCACCACTGTGCTCGTGGCGCCCGGAACCTCAGGGGTGCTGGTATCCAGAAAACGCCCGCCCCAGCGCACCTGCATCGGCAACGCCAGCGGATGCGCCCGACTCTGGAGCCAGTCGCCGAGAAGGCCGGACGCAATGGCGGCGGCGTGTTCACGCCAGCCCGGCCCATTGGCTCTGGTGACCGTATCGCTCGTCATGATCCCCTAGTGTACAGACCGTGTCTTCCCGGCACCTGGCCCAGCAGCCTGGCCAGCGCCGGCGCCACAGTCACCCGCCGCTACTCGTTCAGCTTGAGGGTACTGAGGGTATAGGGGCGAACCTCGTTGAGAAGCCCCGCCTCATCCTTCAGCGACCGGCCATGGGAGGGAATCATCTCCTTCAGGCGGCGCGTCCACTCGCCATCCTCGGCCATCTGCCCCGGGAAGCAGCGCTCCAGCACGTCGATCATGGCCTTGGCGGCCGTGGAGGCGCCGGGCGAGGCGCCCAGAAGGGCCGCAAGAGTGCCATCACTGGCCGCGACCACTTCGGTGCCAAACTGCAGCACACCGCGGCCATTGGCATCCTTCTTGATCACCTGGACGCGCTTGCCGGCATGCTGGAGCGTCCAGTCATCGAAGCGGGCGCGGGGATAGAAATTACGCAGCGCCTCGACCCGTTCCTCCGGCGACTGGAAGACTTCACCAATCAGGTAGCGGGTCAGGTCCATATTGCTCATGCCCGCCCCCATCATCGAGGAGAAGTTGCTGCCACGCAGGGACGAGAACAGGTCGAAGAAGGAGCCTTCCTTCTGGAACTTGGTGGTAAAGCCGGCAAAGGGTCCGAACAACAGGGCAGGCTCGCCGTTGATGATGCGGGTATCCAGGTGCGGCACGGACATCGGTGGTGCGCCCACCGGCGCCTTGCCGTAAACCTTGGCGTCATGGCGGTGTACAACGTCCGGCTTGCGACACACCAGCCACTGGCCACTGACCGGAAATCCGCCATAGCCCTTACTCTCCTTGATGCCGGATTTCTGGAGCAGCGGCAGGGCGCCACCACCGGCGCCGATGAACACGAAATCCGCCTCCAGGCGCCGGCTGGCGCCAGTGTTGCGATCCCGGCAGGCCACCCGCCAACTGCCATCGTCTTCCTGATGCATGGCGGTGACCGGGTTATTGAGCAGGAGCTCGAAGTTGGGCTTGCTCTGCAGATAGCGGACCAGCGCCCGGGTCAGCGAGCCGAAATCCACGTCCGCGCCATGGCCCACCCGAGTGGCGGCCACTGGCTCCATGGGATCGCGGCCGTCAGTGATCAGCGGCATCCACTTTTCGACGACCCGTGGGTCCTCGGAGAATTCCATCTCCTGGAACAGATGGTGGGCGCTCATCAGTTCATGGCGCTTGCGCAGGAAATTCACATGATCCTTGCCCCATACGAAGCTGCAATGGGGCGTGGTATGGATGAACTCCTCGGGATTCAGCTCCCCCTTGCTCACCAGGTAGGACCACAGCTGGAGCGAAACCTCAAAGGCCGCATTAATATCCAGGGCACGGTCAATACTGATATTGCCCTGCTCATCCTCGGGCGTGTAGTTCAGCTCACAGTAGCCGGCATGGCCGGTTCCCGCGTTGTTCCAGCCGTCAGTACTTTCGTTGGCAACATGGTCGAGGCGCTCGACCAGCGTGATATTCAGGGAAGGATCAAGCTCCCGGAGGATCACCCCGAGAGTGGCACTCATTACGCCCCCGCCTACGAGGACGACATCCGTGGTGGTCGTCATGAACACACTACCTCAGCCTTTTGGGCGACACGGTGCCGCATGGTAACAGATGTTGACGGGTAATTTCCCGGCACCGCGCAAAGATTAACGGGAACCCCTGGGTTCGGGTATTCAACCTTCGTAGTAGAACGGCTGTGACACACGGACACATTCTGGTAACGAAAGCACCGTATAAGCAGGCAGTAACCCGCGCCAGAATGGATGAACAAAGGGTTGTCGCGATCAGCACGAGGTCGGTATGGCGGTCAACGAGGAAACACTGGAACGCATCCAGGGCTACAGCATCGTCCGCATCACTGAAACGGACGGCCAGGGCAAGCCGGGGCTGGAAACCTATGCCCTCCGGCATGAAGCCGGGGGGCAGCTGGATGAATTCGCGGACTACGTGGACGCGGTGAGAACGCTCAACCGGATCCTCTTTCCGCTACCGGGACTCCCGGAAACCAGCCTGCACCAGGCCGGCTGACGGGGTTCAGGCGCGGCCCATCTTCGCCAGCGAATCCGGCTGGAAAAGCTCCACCCAGTAACCATCCGGGTCCTTCACGAAGGCAATGCCTTTCATGCTGCCGTCATTGGGCCGCTTCTGGAAGGCCACGCCCAGCTGCTCCATGCGCTCGCAGGCGCGGTCCACATCCGGTACCGAGACCCCAATGTGCCCATAGCCCTTGGGCTCGTCGTTCCCGTTGTGGAACTGCTTCTCCGGGTCGTTCTCATCTCCCCAGTTATGGGTGAGTTCCAGCAGCGCCTCGCGCCCGAAGTTATAGGTGGTGCGCTCGCTGGGATCGGAAGGCACTTCGGACTCCGCCCCCTCCGGAAGGTAGCCCAGAAAGTAAAGACTGAAGGCCATATCCTCGAAGTCCAGCCGGCGGATCAGGCGCATGCCCAGGGCCCGCGTATAGAAATCCAGGCTCTTTTCCGGGTCCTTGATGCGGACCATGGTGTGGTTGAGCCGATACTGCTGTGTCTCGGCATCCGGCTCGTGGCACAGCCCCGGGGCGTCGTCGAAATGCTGTGGCATGGTGCACTCCTGTTGGTGGGTTTACGCAGAAGATGGGTACGATTGACGAGGATTCCAAGCCCACCGGGACTGCAACCAAAAACGGCACCCGAAGGGTGCCGTTTCAGCGCACTGCATTCTGACCGGGTGATCAGAAGTTGTGCTGCATACCAATCAGCGCCACCGTAACGCTGGAATCACCCGCGTTATCGTACTGGATGTTTTCCAGCTCAAGGCGGACGTTGGTGCGGTCAGACAGCGCCTGCTTGATGTAGCCGTAGCTGTTCAGGTCAATGTCTGGTGCATTCGTGTCATCAGAGGCTTGAGAGAAGCCGAGATGACCGGTCAAGCCATTGCCAAAGTCCATCATGGACGCAACCGCGATGCTGTCGACCGTGTCGTCAGCGGCATTGTCCAGATCAACCGTGGTGTAGTTGACGTCCAGTTCCAGAGCATCCGTCACGCTCCAGCGCGCCCCCACATTCATCAGCGTCGGCTCCTGGTTCAGAGCAGCTGCCGACGTTCCTCCCGAATAGTTGATATTACTCCGGTAGGAATTGAACTCCGTAGCATAAACCGCGTTAACACTGAACTGTTTGGCCATGCTGTACTGGAATGCTGCCTGCAGGGAAGTGATGCCTTCCTCATTCTGAACAGTATTACCAGCGCCAGAAGTGGCGGTACCTTCACCCACACCAAGGGTCACCTGAGCGGCGAAGGGGTCGGAATGGCCCCAGGCGCTGCCATACTCATAACTGATCGCACTGTCCTGGCGGAACCCGTATTGCTGGGAGTTACTCAGGTAACTGGTAGTACGGTAATAGGTACCATAGCCGTGAACGTCCGTACGATGGGTGTTCCAGCCACCGAATTCATACAGTGCCTGCCACTGTGAACCGACCTTGATCTTACCCCAGTCACCGCCAAGCGCGGCCCAGCCAAGGCGGGTAAAGGTGTCATTGCTGCCGTCATTGAGCACGTCAATGCCAAGCTCAATGTTGTAGGAGGCTGTCAACCCACCAACATCCAGGTCTTCGTTGCCACGCACACCGAGCCGCGAGTGCAGGCCGTTTACCAGCGCGAAATCGCGTTCATCGCTGTTACCGCCCACTGACTTGGCACCCGGGAATATCTCGGCAGCAATGCCGTCACTGTTGGAAAACTGCTCGATACCAATGTCCACAATGCCGTAAACTTCCGGTTTTGCCATGGCTCCCATCGGTGCAGCCGCGAGACCGCCGCTAACCGCCAGGGCCAGAATTTTCTTCTTCATCATCAATATCCTCTACTGGTTTCTTGGTCAACTTCCCGGTTGCGTTTTTCTTGTCCGCCCCCGGATTTTGCCTGCTCCTGCACTCACTTGGGCGAGTATGCTTAGAGCGTATATCAGGATTCGCCGTTAAGCAAAATTAATTGGGCATTAAACCAGCATCCCGTTAGTACGTCGCTAGCTAGGTACGTCTCCGTATTTTCCAATACGAAACAAAACGCCATGATAGGGACGTCGTCGGGGACAGTCAGTTTGGCGCCCTTATCAGACAGCGTCATTCTGTCCCAGTCGAATGACACGCCAATGACCATCAACCGGAAACCAGACAGGAGGCGATTCATGCGCACCAGGTTGATTCCATCCGCCACTCGCCGCCGTGGTACTGCGCCGGTTGAAGCGTCCCGTCGGGCTGAGGTTAATCGCCCCAATAACGAGCACATGACGCTCGAAGCCCTGACTCGCCCCGCTCAAACGCGCAGCCTCAAGGCGGCCATCCGCCGCAAATGACGGCGTCAAGGCAACCGCAGGGAAGGCCCCGGAAAGGACCTTCCCTGATCCCTGTGTGAATACCCCGCCATCTCCGCTAGCATATTGCGTTCTTCCACAGCGCCCGTGTGAGGTATTGCCATACCCATGAACAATACATCCGTGGACAGCGCAGGTCCCGGCCGCGAACTGTTCCATCTCACCTGGCCCATGCTGTTCGGTGTGCTTGCGCTGATGAGCTACCAGCTGGTGGACAGCGCCTTCATCGGCCAGCTTGGCGTCAAACCATTGGCCACGCTCGGTTTCACCGTGCCACTGCAGATGTTCATCATTGGCGTCCAGGTGGGCATCGGCATCGCCACCACCGCCGTCATCTCCCGGGTGCTTGGCGCCCATGATCCAGTGCGTGCACGCCGCCTGGGCGGACTCGTGGTGCTCTCCGGCGCGCTGCTGATTGCCGTCCTGGCGGCGGCCATCTGGCTGAGCCGCCACCTGATCCTGGCCATGCTCGGCGGCAGTGCCGAGCTGCAACCCCTGATCAACGTCTACTGGGCACCCTGGCTGCTCGCCGCCTGGCTGGGCGCGGTGCTCTATTTCGGTTACAGCCTGTGCCGCTCCCACGGCGATACCAAGCTCCCCGGCGCCATGATGGTGGTTACCAGCCTGATCAACGTCGCCCTGGACCCACTGTTCATCTTTACCTTCAACTGGGGCATTGCGGGGGCGGCCTGGGCCACGGTCGCGGCCTTCGGGACAGGGATCCTGGTGGTCTATTCCCGGCTGTTCGCGCGCCAGTGGCTGACCTTCCTCCTGTCGGATCTGGCCATAAGGCCGGCACTGGCACAGCTTGGCGCCACCGCCGGCCCAGCCATGCTGAGCCAGTTGATGCCGCCCATTGCAGCGATGCTGGCGACCGGGTTCGTGGCCACCTTCGGGGAAGCCGCCGTAGGGGCCTGGGGGCTGGGGTCACGGCTTGAGTTCTTCTCGCTGGTGGCGGTGCTGGCGCTGACCATGGCCATGCCGCCCATGATCGGGCGTTACGTGGGCGCCGGGCGCCCTGACCGGGTCGCGCTGCTGGTGTGGCTGGCGGTGCGGTTCGTGATCCTGCTGCAGCTGGGCATCGCCGCAGCCTGGCTGTTGCTGTCCGGCAGGGTAGCCCCGCTGCTGGCCAGTGACCCGGCAGTGCAGGCCCATCTCTGGGACTTCCTGCTTCGACTGCCGGTGAGCTGGAGCGGACTGGGCGTCTGCATGCTGATGGTCTCGGCCTGCAATGCCATGGGGCTGCCCATGCGGGCACTGGTCATCTCGGTGCTGCGGCTGTTCGCCTGCTTCCTACCACTGCTGTGGCTCGGTGGCCAGATCGGGGGCCTGACCGGGCTATTCACCGGCGCCATGGCCGGCAACATCGCCGCCGGCCTGACCGCATGGCTGCTTTACCGGCGCGGGATTGCCCAGCTCAGGCAGCAAGCCGGTCAATCAGGGCGCGCACCATCGGCTTCATGAACCAGGACTCTTCCGGCATCACATCAGGCTCAAGGCCGTATTGGGCGAGCTGGTCGGTCACCACTGGCCCCACGGAGACCACCAATAGCCGCTTCAGGGCCTGCACCACTTCATCCTGTTGGGCCATGCCCTGGGCAACGCTCATCAGCCGCTTGACCTGGGCCTGGCTGGTGAAGGCGATGGCATCCAGGTTGCCTCCGGTAAGCCCTTCAACAAGGCGGGCGACCGCTTCCCGGTTGCTCTCATCGGCGTACACATAGGGGGCGACGGGGTCCACATGGGCGCCTGAAGCCCGCAGGAAGTCCTGGAGGCGGTGATTGGGCTCCTCGCCATAGAGCTGCACGCCCACGCTCCGCCCGCCCAGATCCTGCTCCTGAAGAACCGCAATAACCCCTTCCGTGGTGGCCTCAGAGGCCGTCAGGTCGTTTTTCAGGCCCAGCTCCCGCAGGGCGTTCACCGGTTTGGGCCCACGGGTGACCTTCCGGACATTCTCCAGCGCCGCCACAAACGCCGCATGGCAGCCCTCGCGCTCGGCCGCGGCGGCCAGGCGACGCAGACCCTCGCCCGTGAGGAGGATCAGGTCATCCATGCCGCCCGTATTGAAGCGTTCCAGCCAGGCGCGCACGGCCTGTTGATCCGGCGTATCCAGGATCGAGACCAGCGGGCAGCGCCAGGTTTCGGCGCCCCGGCGCTCCACCATCTGGGCCAGTACATCCAGCTGGCGGGTCTCCGGAATCGCAATACTGAGCCCCGCCAGCGGTTCACCCTCAAGCACGTCATCCGTCATGCTCACTCACTCCTGGGGACGGTCTGTGGCTCAACAAACTCGAACAGCCCTTCCAGGCCCCCCTCGCGACCAATTCCGGATTGCTTCATGCCGCCGAAGGGGGCTTCCGGTGTGGGGCCGGTGCCGGTGTTCCACCCCACATGACCGAACCGCATGGCCGGAATCACCCGCTGCGCCCGGGCTGGATCCTGGGTGAACAGGTAGGACGCGAGACCATAGTCCGTATCATTGGCCGCAGCCAGCACTTCCTCTTCGGTGTCAAAGGTGACCATGGGCACAAAGGGCCCGAAGGTTTCCTCATCACAGCACTGCATCGCCGAGGTCACGTCCGTCACCAGGGTGGGGGGATAGAACAGACTGCCGGATTCGGGGAGCGTGTCCGGGTGCGGGCCGGCCTTGAGCTGGCCGCCCTTGTCCAGCGCATCCTTCACGTGGCGGCGCACCTTGTCGAAGCCGGCCTGGTTGATGAGCGGCCCGATGTCGGTGCCTTCCTGCATGCCATCGCCGACCGTCAGGGCTTCCACCTTCTCAGCCAGACGATCCGCAAAGGTGTCCGCAATACCGGACTGCACAAAGACGCGGTTGGCGCACACGCAGGTCTGGCCGCCGCCCCGGAACTTGTTGCCGATGAGCTGGGTGATGGCACTCTCAATATCCGCATCATCAAACACAATAAAAGGCGCGTTGCCGCCCAGCTCCAGCGCCAGTTTCTTAACCCTGCCGGCAGACTCGCGCATCAGGTGCTGGCCAACACCGGTGGAGCCGGTAAAGCTGATCATGGTCACCTCCGGATGTTGGCACAACGCATCACCAATGGGTTTCGGCGGCCCCATCACCAGGTTGATCATGCCTTTGGGAAGCACATTGCGATCATGGATCGCCCGGAAAGCGGCGATCATGGTCAGCGGCGTGTCCTCGGCCGGCTTGATCACGCTCGGGCAGCCACCGGCCAGTGCCGCGGAGAGCTTTTTGGCGATCATGCCAATCGGGAAGTTCCAGGGCGTGATCAGTCCCGCCACCCCGATGGGGCGATAATGAACGGTCCAGGTGCAGTCCTTGGGGGTTTCCGGGATGGTATGGGGCGCAAGGTGCTCAATATAGCGGGCGCAATGGTTGAAGAAACCCGCCGCATAGTCCACCTCCCCAACGGCTTCCTTCAGCGGCTTGCCATGCTCCAGACAGAGAATGCGACCGATTTCCTCGCGCTCCGCCTTGAGGGCATCCCGCACGCCCTCAAGCCAGCCCCGGCGCTGTTGCAGGGAGGCCGGCTCCTGAAGGTTCAGGGCGCGGGAGGCAGCAGTGACAGCTTCCTCGGTCTCTGCCGCCCCCAGGGCCGGAACCTGGGCCAGGGTCTCGCCAGTGGCCGGGTTGGTGACCTCCAGCGTGCCGCCGCTGCCCTTTCCAACCCACTGGCCTCCAATGTAGCCTTCCGCGCGCTCGAGCAGTGGTGATTCAATCATGCCGTATCCCCTGTTGTGCCGGTTGCCATGGTATGTCTTGACTATAACAGGGGTTCCGGAGAGGGGCATCCGTCGTTGCCGCAGTGACCCAGCACGCACTGCCACAACGCTGATGGGCCAGAGACCAGCCCCGGGTAGCATTAAAGGGCGCAACCTAGTAGCCTCACTTGCGCAGCATTAAATCTCTTTCACGAGCTAAGGAAGGAGCAAGACCGATGTATCGGAAAATCATGGTTCCCGTGGACTTGGCCCACGTGGAGGCGCTCAAGGGAGCGCTGACCGTGGCCGGCGATCTCGGGCAACACTACGAGACGGAAATCTGTTATGTCAGCGTCACTCATTCCTCCCCGGGCACGGTAGCCCACAGTCCGGAGGAATATGAAGAGAAGCTGGAAAGCTTTGCGCAACAGCAGGCCCAGCAGCACGGCAGGCCCGTGTCGACGGAGGTCATTGTCTCCGCCGATCCCGCAGTGGAGCTGGATGACCGACTGTTGCAGGCAGTGAAGGACGTGGGGGCCGATCTCATCGTGATGGCGACTCACCTGCCGCGCAAGCTCGACGCGATCATGCCCGCGAATGGGGGCAAGGTGGCCAAGGAGACGGACGCGTCCATCTTCCTGGTGCGCCCCTGAAAACCTGATCCCGGGATCTCCAAAACGTCAATTCATAAACGGAGTGTTTTCTAATGACGCAGGATCCGAAGCAATCCAGCGACAGCAGCGAGGGCGTCGACGGCGTACCCGCGCCGGAGGGAGCGGCGAACCTGATCGATACGGATTACCAGATCGGTCAGGATAACTTCTCCGGCAAGGTGACGCTCGACCTTGACCTTCACGGCAAGGTGTTCGGCATCTCGGCTGCCGTCATCCTGTTCTTCGTATTCATTACCCTGGCATTGCAGAGCCAGGTTGAGCCGGTCTACAACGCCGTCTTTGACTACCTGACAAAGAACCTCAGCTGGGTGTTTCTTTTGTCCGGCAACGTCTTCCTGGTTCTCACGATCGTCCTGATTTTCACGCCCCTGGCCAAAGTCAGGCTGGGCGGAGCCAAGGCCAGGCCGGACTTCTCCTACATGGGGTGGTTCTCCATGCTCTTCGCAGCCGGCATGGGCATCGGCCTGATGTTCTACGGCGTGTCCGAGCCGGTCACCCACTATGGCACTGCCATGGGCGGCACAACGGTAGAGGACGGCGCAAGAACCGACTGGGCCCCGTTGGGTGCAGCGGAAGGTGATCAGCAGGCAGCCCAGCGCCTGAGCATGTCGGCCACGATCTTCCACTGGGGTCTGCACCCCTGGGCGATCTATTCGGTGGTCGCGCTCGCACTGGCGCTGTTCTCGTTCAACAAGGGGCTGCCACTGACCATCCGCTCCATCTTCTACCCACTTCTGGGTGAGCGGGTCTGGGGTTGGCCGGGTCATATCATCGATATCCTGGCGGTTTTTGCGACCCTTTTCGGCCTTGCGACGTCTCTGGGCCTCGGCGCCACACAGGCCACAGCCGGGTTGGAGCATCTGTTCGGTATCCCGAACGTGGATGCCACCCGTATTGTGCTGATCATGTGCATCACGGCCGTGGCCCTGGCCTCCATACTGCTGGGTGTGGATAAGGGCGTACGGCGCCTGTCGGAGATCAACCTGGTTCTCGCCGCTATTCTGCTGCTCTTCGTGATCCTGGTGGGCCCCACCATCGCGATTGCCGTTGGCTTTTTCGAGAACCTGGGCGCCTACCTGGTGAACCTGCCGGCCCTGTCCAATCCCTTCGCCCGTGAAGACGCGAACTTCAGCCAGGGCTGGACCGCCTTTTACTGGAGCTGGTGGATTGCCTGGTCGCCCTTTGTGGGGATGTTCATCGCCCGGGTCAGCCGCGGCCGGACCGTGCGGGAATTCCTGATCGCCGTGCTGCTGATTCCCTCCACGGTCTCCGTCCTCTGGATGACCGCTCTGGGCGGCACCGCGCTGGATCAGTACCTGAACCACGGTGTGGAGGCGATTGCGGACGCCGATCTGGACCTGCAGATGTTTGTCATGCTGGAACAGCTGCCGCTGGCGGCGATCACCTCCTTCGTCGCGATCACGCTGGTGATTGTGTTCTTCGTGACCTCGTCGGACTCCGGTTCGCTGGTCCTGGACACCATCACCGCAGGCGGCAAGGTGGACGCGCCCAAGCCCCAGCGGATCTTCTGGGCCGTTACCGAGGGGGCCATCGCCATCGCGCTGCTGCTTGGCGGCGGTCTGCAGGCGCTGCAGACCATGGCGGTCTCCATGGGCCTGCCGTTCGCGGTGGTCCTGCTGGTTGGGTGCTTCGCCATCGTGAAGGGCCTTATGAGCGAACCCCGCGCCCAGTAACAGGTGGTTCGGGATTCGTTTTACAGAGAGCGGCCTGCGGGCCGCTCTTTTTTTGTACTCACACCCAGAGGTTTCTAACGGGGGTATCCGGCGAGAACCGGTGGGCTATCTGAGCCTGCAGCAGCTCGGCTGTCGCCAGGGCATCCGTAAGCGCATGATGCCCCCGATAGAAGGGCAGATTGTAGCGGGCCCGGCTCTCGTGAAGCCGTATTGAAAGCGGCTGCCCTCCCACCCATCGGCGCATGCGCGCCCGCAGCGACTGCCGGCACCAGCGGGACTCCAGCACCATGGTGTCGATCATGGGACACATCAGACCCTCGCCAAGGCGTACCCGCACGGACTCGTCCAGAAACCGCCGTTCGATCGGATGGTAGTGCACCACCGGCAGATACCCCGCCATCCGGTTAAGCAGTTCCGGCAGTACGTCAGCAAGGTCAGGCGCATTGGCCACCTCGGAGTGGGTGATGTGGTGCACCACCACCGATTCCTCCCGCAGCATCCGCCGCGGCCTGACAATGCGGTACCAGCGTTGCCCAGTGTGGATCCGGTCCAGCGTGAAGGGCAGCATACCGATGCTGACGATGCCATGACGGGTCACATCCATCCCCGTGGTTTCCAGGTCCAGCCCCATCATGGGGACCTGGCTGATGGGGGTGTCCGGATCCAGCTGGCTGTGTTCAAAAAAGTGCGCCAACTCCGGAGATCGAGCCCTGCGGGCCCGGTCCGCCATGTACTCGCACCACCCCGGTTGGGTCGCCGTGAGGTTGCGGAATGACAGCATCTTATGGCCTCAGGGCTTGGGGTAGCGGAACTGGAGGAAGCTCTGGGCGTTGCTCAGCACCTGGAAGGCATCCTTGAGATTATGGCGCTCACTATTGGAAACGTTCTCCGGCTCGATATTGTTGTCCGGCTCACTGCCCGCCTCCACATCGTAGAGGTGGTGCCAGATGCGGGCCATATACATGAACTCCAGCGCGTAACGGATCTTTTCCACCGCTTTCGGGGTGAGCAGCTGGGTTTTGGCGATGTCGTCGAGGCGGTCGAAGGAATTCTGGGCGCGCGAGCCGCAGGCCAGGGCATGGATCCGGATCAGGTCCACCATGGGCGCGGTACCACGGCGCTTGATGTTGATTGAGCGGTTCTCGTGCCCGTTCTTCTCCATCACAAAGGTCCGGAAGAACCCCAGCGGCGGCGTCCTGTTGAGCGCATTGCGGGCCATGGCGGCCAGGAATCGGTCCGCCAGCGGCGCCTTGTTGGCGATCAATCCCTGTAACTCCTCAACAAAGCGTTCTTCGCCGTGCACACAGTCCAGGTCGAAGAAGATGTTGCAATGCAGCAATGCTTCCGGGGTGGGGTTATCAATCCACTCGGTGAAGGTGCGCCGCCAGGTCCCCAGCGGCTTCCGCCACTCCGGGTTGGTCGCCATGATATCGCCCTTGCAGTAGGCGTAACCGCAGGCGGCCAGCCCGTCCGATGCCCGCTTGGCGAGGGTTTCGAAGTACTCGCCGTGCTGCTCCGGGTCATAGTCGTCGCTGAGGATCATGGCGTTGTCCTGGTCCGTAACCACCGTCTGTTCATCACGGGCCATGGAGCCCAGAACCATGAAGGCGTAGGGCACCGGGGGCGGACCCAGCTCCGCCTCAGCCAGTTCCAGAATGCGCCGGGCGAAACTGCGGCCAATGGCGGCCAGCGCCGTACCGATCACCTTGGAATCCGAGCCATCCCGCACCATGCGTGTGAAGGCAATGGACACCTCATGCCGAAGCCCGGCCAGACCGCGCAGGGTGGTCTGGTTGAGGATGCTGCCGACCAGGTAAAGGCTGCTCTGGGTCTCATAGCGGATGATATCGGACAGGTGCAGCAACCCGATGGGGCGGCGCCGGTGCAGAACGGGCAGGTGCTGGACATTGTTGCGCAGGATGCTGAGCATGGCCTCCTGCACGGTTTCATCCGACTGGATCGAGATCAGGGCGCCGCTGTGCAGCCGGGCCACGGGTGTGGTGGTGGCCAGGCCCTCGGCAATCAGCCGCACCCTCAGGTCCGCATCCGTGAGGATCCCCCGCAGTGCCCATTGGCGCCCATCCGCCCCGGTGTAGATGACGGCATCCGCGTCGACAGCGGGTTCCACCACCAACGCTGCCGAGACGTTCTCCTCCGTCATCCGGGCGGCCGCGCCCTGGGCCGTGGCATCCGCCTCAATCAACAGCGGCAGGCGGTTCACCAGCTTGCGCACCCGGGTGCTCATCAGGTCGTTGCTCTTGTGCTGAGCCTCAACAGTGGCCTGAAGACGCGGCTTTTCCACTTCCACGAACTCGGCAAAGGCATCGTCGGCCTCACACAGCTGGTAGAACACCGAATCCGGGATAAAGTAGATCAGGGTGTCTTCCATGGCGCGCGCGGGGAAACGCACGCGATTGTTCCGGAGAAGATTGAAATGCCCGAAGATATCGCCCTCGCCCAGGCGATTGTAGAGATCGTTGTTACGGCGATAGATTTCCACCGCACCACTGCGGATGTAGCACAGGTCGTGGATCTCCCGGTCGGCCTCAAGGATCATGCTGCCAGCCTTGAAATAGGCCACCTCAATGGCACTGGCCACCTCATCGATCAGCGCGTCATCCAGGCCGTCAAACGGCGGAAAGCGGGCCATATGATCCCGGATCTCGAGCAGCTCGGTGTTCATGGGGGCCTCGTCGGAAGGAGAACACCCTCAGCATGGTGCAGCCCCGGGCTGGGCGCAATCCGCGTCGGCCGCAATCAGGCCTCCAGGGTAGCGTCTGTGGGAACCTGTTCATCCTGAGCGATGGGCTGATTCACAGCCTCCGCCTCTGCTGCCAGCGGCCGCTCCATACGGGCGTTCCCAGGCGCCACTTTGAGTCGCAATCGCTGCTCCCGGGGGGCACCGTCGACAGTGGCGCGGATCACCAGCGTCCAGTAGTGATGGCAGCACCACTGATCTTCGCTCAATGCCGGGCGTGTCTCAGTACCCGGCAGTGACGCCGGTGGCTCGAATCGAAACGCCACCCCTTGCGCTTGCGCGAACGCCCGGCGGGTCTCCCACCAGACCCATTCCCGCCGATGGGCAACGCTCTGGTGGTCGGCTTTTTCGCACAGGCGGGCACAAACCAGCGTCACCTCGATATCATCCGGTATCACGGTGGCCTCCCGCGGATGCAGGCGCCCGCCCACATCCCCTCCCAGTGCGCCCGGCAGCGGATCCGGTTCAAGCCGGAAAGAAAACGGCGCGGGCGCGCCAGGGCGGGCCAGCCAGGCGCGCCACCAGCAGAATCCGCCCAGCGCCAGAGTCGCAATTGCAGGGAATGGGTTGTATGCCAGTGCCACAACCCCCATAACAGTAACCAGCAGGGCCATCACCAGCCAGGTGTGGTAAAGACGCTGCTCGGGGGTGTGCGACAAGGCTTGATCTCCTGGGCCAGATAACACAGCGTCACTATGCCATACCCGCCGATAGCACCGAACGGGTCGAGATTCCCGTCCAAAGCGTCTATTCTGGGGGAAAGGCCCCGCCCAACAACCTGACCCATTAAGAGGGAGGTGCCCGTGACCGATCTCATGCACGACGCCATCACCATCGCCCATGCCGGCATACTGGGGGAATACGATGTTCCACCGACAGCCGTGGTGCTGGGCGATGGCAACAATGTACAGCTCGTGCTCGGCGGCCTGCCGGAAGAGGCAGAAAGCGAAGAATGGCAGAACGCCCTGCGCACCGTGCGCGAAGAAATGGACGCACCAGCCGTTATGCTGTATTTCTCCGCCTGGACCACCATCCAGCGCAATGGCGAGGAAGAGTCCATGGATACCCTGATTGTCCAGGTGGGAACACCTGGTTGTCTGTACTTCCGGGCCTACGAACAGATCCGGGAGCCACGGCTGGGCGTGGTAACCGGGCTGCAGGAACTGCCCCACCTGCGCGACGAGGCGGATCCCGGCAAGGACACGCCCATGCAGCCGAGCCTGGGCGACGTTTTCGCACCGGCGACGGATTCGTTCCGTGAATCCAGCACCTACCTCGATATCATCGACACGGTGACGGAAAAGCGCGACGAACAGGCGCCGCTGGGGGGCGATAACCGCTCTCACCTCCACTAACCACAGCGCTGTCTGCATCTGGCGTCTGACCGCGGGTGCAGACTTTCGACCCCATGGCCCTTCACTTTTCGAATGATAATCTTTATCATCCGGGGTTGATTAGCGGATTTCCCCAGAGAGCTGTACAACGCTTATGAGTCTTTCCACACCCGCTTCCGAGAACCTGTTTGCACCGGTGGCCGAGCTCCTGGCCATGGGTGGCCCGGTGATGGGCGTATTGCTGACCATCTCGGTGCTCGGCTTGGGTACTGTTTTGTATACGCTGGTTATCAGTCTTTTTCAGGCCCCCCGGCTCAACCGCGCCATCCGGGCGGGCGTGGACCAGTGGTGTGACGGTGATGACGAAGCCGCACGGCGCAGCCTCGGCGGTCAACGCAACCCACTGGCGGAGCTTCTGGCGTTCATCATGCACCGGCGCAGCCAGGGCGAAACCGAAGATAGCCTGCGCGATGAAGTGGGTCGGCGGGCCCAGCGGCTGCTGCAGCCCTTTGAATCCCCGCTTAAGATTCTGGAAGTGATTGCCGCGCTGGCACCGCTGATTGGCCTGCTCGGTACCGTGATGGGCATGATGAGTGCCTTTGACGCCATGGCGAACGCCCAGGGACAGGCGGACCCCGCCGAACTCAGTGGCGGCATCTATGAGGCCCTTTCAACGACCGCCACCGGGCTGGCCATTGCCATTCCCTTTGCCGCCATCGCTGCCTGGATGGAATTCCGCATGCGCCGCATGCAGCAGCAGATCAATGACCTGCTCGTCCGGATCTTCCGGCGCGAGGTTCCGGGGGACCGGCCCCGCGAAGCAGCCGCCACCTCCGAAACCCAGCAGCGCAGCGACGACCACGAGCCCGAACCCGCCCAGCGCCATGCAATGGCTTGAGCCGCGGCCCAGCCGGCGGGTGCCCATCCGGCTCACGCCGCTGATCGATGTGGTCTTCATCCTGTTGCTGTTCTTCATGCTGACCTCCCGCATGGAGCCCATAGGCCTGTTGCAGCTGGACACGCCCTCACCGGAGGCCGGCGGCCAGGCCTCGGACGATCCTCCCGCCAGACTGCACCTGACGGCAGAGGCGCTGCAGTGGAACGGCGAGGCGCTGGAAAAACCGCAACTGCGGGACAGAATCCGCGGCTACAACGGCAAACGCATCGAGATCAGTACTGAGGAGGGCGTCGCCCTGGGGCGCTTCACCCACTGGCTCGGGGTCGTGGATGAGGCCGGCGTCAGCGTCAGCTGGGAGCGCGACGGTCCGAAGGGGGCGGACACACCATGACACAGCACCAGCCCTTTTTCCCCGAGTCCGGCAATGACCCATCGCTGACCGAAAAACTGGAGGAAGGCCTGCTGCCACTGATCAATGTGGTCTTCCTGTTGCTGATGTTCTTCCTGATTGCCGGCATCGTGATGCGTGACCAGATGCCGAATCTGCCGGATGCCGCCAGCAGTCAGGACGAGCGCCGCCCCAGGGTGGATCTGGTGGTGGAAGCAGACGGCAGCCTCCGCTACAACGGTAACCCCATCAAACGCGGCGCGCTCTCCGAGCGCCTGCCGGAATACGACGAATCCGACCGGCTTCGGCTGGGGGCGGACAAAGAGCTCTCGATGGCAAAGCTGGAACGCCTCTTCAAGACCCTGGACGAAGCCGGTCATCCCCAGGTCATCCTGCTAACGGACCCCGGCGAATGACACCGGATCGCATACGCTCCCTCGCTGCCATCATCTCTATCGGCCTCGCCGTGATCCTGCACCTGGCGGTGCTGTTCCGTTGGCCGGTGGACAGGCCTGAAATGCCCGGCCCGGAGACCGGCAAACGGGGCATTGTCGTCAACACCCAGGCGCCTCCAGCCCAACAGAAAACCGAAGCGCCGGCCTCCAAGCCGCAACCGCGACCGGAGCCCAAACCAGAGCCCAAACCAGAGCTCAAACCAGAGCCCAAACCAGAGCCCAAACCAAAGCCAGAGCCTGAGCCTGAGCCTGAGCCTGAGCCTGAGCCTGAGCCTGAGCCTGAGCCTGAGCCTGAGCCTGAGCCTGAGCCTGAGAAGACGGTTGAGCCTGTTGAGCCGCCGGACAACCCTGCGCCGCAGGAACAGAGCTCAAAGAATGGGCGCACCAAGGATGCCCGCCAGGAAACCCAGAACGTCACCATCGGCGGTGGCGATAAGGCAGAGGAGGATGCCTATCTGGCCAAGCTCCAGCGCCACCTGGCCAAGCACTATGAATACCCCAGGCGCGCCCAGCGCCTGGGCCAGGAAGGCACGGTCAGCCTGACCATCAACTTCGCCCGTGACGGCTCGCTCAACCGCACCAAGCTGGCGGATAAGAGCGGTTACGGCATCCTGGACGACGCCGCCGTGGAAATGCTGGAACGGGCGGAGCCCTTGCCCAGGGTTCCGGACGCCATCAAGGGCGACACCTTCCGGCTGCAGCTTCCCATCCGCTTCCAGATGCGCTGACGCAGAGCCGTAACACCACCGCGGGGTCCGTCAGATGCTGAAAGCGGCCCGGAAGCTGCTGACCCACTCGGGCACCCCTTCGCTTGCCGGCTTCTGGATGACCCTGGCGCCGGGCAGGTGCAGTCGCGCGTCCGGGTCCACAACACTCACTGGCACGCCTGGCGCAACGAACTCAACCAGCGAAGCGGCGGGATAGACATTCAGCGACGAGCCCACCACCAGCAGGTGATCCGCCCGGCTGACCAGGGCCGCAGCCTCCTCCATAGCCGGCACGGCCTCCCCGAACCAGACCACGTTCGGGCGCATGGGATGCCCCCGGCTGCAGGTCAGATCCGGCGTTAGATCCCGTTCGCCCAGGGTGATTACGTCATCGGCATTCACCGGACTGCGAGCCTCCATGATGCTGCCGTGGAGGTGCAGGACATGCGAGGAACCGGCACGCTCATGGAGGTCGTCCACGTTCTGGGTCACCACACTCACCCGGCAACGGTTTTCGAGATTCACCAGCGCCTCATGCCCGGCGTTCGGGCTGGCCGCCAGCACCTGGTGGCGCCTGCGGTTGTAGAAATCGCGCACCAGCTCCGGATTGCGCTGCCAGGCCTCAGGCGTGGCCACATCCTCAAGATCAACCTGTTCCCAGAGCCCGCCCGCGTCCCGGAAAGTGGACAGCCCACTCTCCGCGCTGATGCCAGCCCCCGTGAGCACGACCACATGCTCGTTCAGCTGGAAGGATGAGTCAGAGCGTCTGCGCCACATTCAGGCCTCCTGATGGTATTGAATGCCGTTGCTACTGTGCCCAATGATGCCTGAGCCGGCACGCCGGTAAAGCCCTGTCACGGCCAACTCGAATGGGGAAACAACGGATTTCATGCTATTTTGATGTGTATCAAGTCTCAGCATAGGTGTTCCGGATGCGGCGCAACCTCCCAGTTACCGATAAAGAAGTTCCGGTAAGGGACGATCAGCCCCTGATCTCGGCCACGAACGAACGCGGCGTGATCGAATACGTCAATAAGGCGTTTATTGACGTCAGCGGATTCGCGGAAAGCGAACTGATCGGCCAACCGCATAACCTCATCCGGCACCCGGACATGCCACCAATGGTGTTCGAGCACATGTGGGGCCACCTCAAGGCGGGCAAGCCCTGGATGGGCATGGTCAAGAACCGTTGCAAGAACGGCGATTTCTACTGGGTCAGCGCCTACGTAACACCCATCCGGCGCGACGGCCGCATCGTTGGCTACGAATCGGTGCGCGCCAAGCCGAAACGGGAATGGGTCCAACAGGCCAGCAAGGTCTACGCCCGGCTCAATGCGGGCAAACGCGCCGCCCCCCTCAGCCTTGAGATCAAGGCGCTGGCCATGCAGAACCTGCCGCTGGCGTTGGTGGCCGGCGCGGCACTGGTCCCACTGGCCCTGGGCCTGAGCCCGGCAGTGGTGGCCGGCACCACCCTGGTGGGACTGGCCGGTGGTGGCGTCTGGAACCGCCAGCGGCTGCAGCAGCGGCTGCAGCAAACCCTGGCCCTGCGGCCGGACGCCTTTACCGACTCCCTTGTGGCCACCACCTATTCGCCACGGGGCAGTGGCCTGCGTGAGCTGGACATGCTGATGATCAGTGAAAAGGCACGCCTGGTGACGGTGCTTGAGCGCATGGAAAACCTGGCCAGCCAACTCTCCGCCAAGGCTGCCGAAGGTCACCAGCTGATGCAGACCAGCCGCGACCAGATCCGCAACCAGCGCAGCGAGACCGACCAGACCGCTTCCGCCATCAACGAGATGACCGCCTCGATCAGCGAGGTCTCCCAGAGCGTGGGCCAGGCGGCCCAACAAGCGGATGAAGCCAATACAGCAACCGGGGAGATCACGCGCATTGCAGGCGAGAACTCCCGCGTTATCGAAGAACTCACCGGCAGCGTCGACAACGTAGCCCAGACGGTGAACCAGCTGGGTGAGGCCACCGATGAAATCGGATCGGCCGCCCAGCTGATCACCGACATCGCGGACCAGACCAACCTGCTGGCGCTGAACGCCGCCATCGAAGCCGCACGCGCGGGTGAAGCTGGCCGGGGGTTCGCCGTCGTTGCCGATGAAGTGCGCAACCTGGCCAGCCGAACCCGCGAATCCACGGACCGCATCCACCAGATCATCGAGAACTTCAAGCAGCAGGTCCAGGCCTCGCTGGAGGCCACGCAGAACAGCCGCTCCCAGGCCCAGCAGGGGCTGAACGCGGTCCAGGAAACCGAGACCAAGGTCCAGGAGGTGGCGGGCTACATCGACACCATTGCCTCCCAGACCATGCAGATGGCCTCCGCCGTGGAACAGCAGAGCCAGGTGGCGGACCAGATCAACCAGCAGATTACCCGTATCGCGGAGCTGGCGGACCAGACCACCGGCCAGGCCGACCAGACAGCCGAGGTCAGCTCTGGCGTCGAGTCACTTGCTGAAGACCTGTACGTGCTGGTGGACCGGTTCCGGTCCGGGCAGGACTCAGGGCGCTAGCCCCCGCCGGAACCGGTTCCCTGAAACACAGTATGGGCTCATAATGGATGCGTTAGGTAGGAGGCTGAGCCAATGGCAAGGGTATTGAAAACGGCCACGCTACTCTTGATGCTGGCGACGCTGGCTGGCTGTGCGCGCTATGCCATCATCGATTACGACAGCAGCGCCGGCTTCGAGCGCTACAGCACCTACCGTTTCGCCGAACGCGACGACGACACCGTCCAGGACCTGGATGCCGCGCGCATTGAGCGGGCCCTGAAGCAGGCATTGGCCGATGAAGGCCTGACCCGGGCGGAACGGGAGCCGGATCTCCGGGTCCGGTACCGCATCGAAGAGGCGATCCGGACCGAATCACGGGGACCAACCCTGGGTCTGGGCTTCGGGTTCGGGCGTGGCCCCTTTACGTTTGGTATGGCGAATACCCCGGTGGAAACCCGGACAATCCGCGAGGGACGGTTGGTGGTGGCGATGGTTGATCCGGCTATAGACCAGGTGATCTGGGAAGGCCGTGCCCGGCGCTACCTCAGCGACTCCCACAACACAAAGGAGCGAACCGAACTCATCAAGCGCATCATCAGGGCTATGTTTGAGCAATATCCGCCTGGGCCCTGAGCATTCCCATCCGTACCATCAGGCTCTCGTGGCCACTCAGTGGCATAGGATGGCCGAGCAGGAATCCCTGGACCCAATCGCAGCCTGCTTGCTCAAGAATCGCCCGTTGTGCCTCAGTCTCCACCCCTTCGCTGATCACACCAATGCCGAGGTTGTGCGCCAGCTGGACGATACTTTCCACTAGAAGGCGGTCTTTTTCGGCCTCCGCCACAGGGTCTACAAAGCTCTTGTCGATCTTGAGAATATCCGGGGCGAATTCGCGCAGATAGTTCAAGCTTGAATAGCGCACTCCAAAATCATCAATGGCGATCTTGGCGCCAATGCGACGCAGGCCTTCGAAGAGTCGGCGTGCATAGGCCGGTTCCTCCATCAAGGAACTCTCAGTCAGTTCCAGCTCCAGAATCCCCTCTGGCACGTTGTAGGCTTCGATCAACCGCTGGGTTTCCGTCAACAGGTTTTCATTCCTCAGCTGCCGGGGAGACACGTTGACCGCCACCGAAAAGGTCTGGGGCAGGCCACGGGCACGCCAGCGAGCCACACACTGACAGGCCTGCTCGATCACCCTTACCCCTACCTCCACAATCAGCCCGGTTTCTTCCAGCAACGGGATAAACTCACCAGGCGAGATCATGCCATGCTCAGGGTGGCGCCAGCGCAACAAGCACTCGGTTCCCACCAAGCGCGTGCCGTGAACATCAAACTGGGGCTGGTAATACAATTCGAACTCGTGGTTCTCCACAGCCCGATGAATATCCGCCTCCAACCGCAGGCGCTCCGTACTGGCGGGGTTATCGCTTTCCCGGAAATAGGACCAGTGATTACGGCCATGGTGCTTGGCACTGTACATGGCCACATCCGCGCTTCGGGTGAGGGTCTCGGCATCGCGCCCATCCAGGGGAAAGAGGGCGACACCGAGGCTGACCGTTACAAAGGAATGCTCGCCCTGCAGCTGGTAGGGTTGCGAAAGATGAGCAATAAGCTCGCGCACCAGGGACTCCCGGTGATCCATATCCTCACGCCGGGAAAGCAGGATCGCAAACTCGTCGCCCCCCATCCGGGCCAGGAAGCCCCGGCCCTGAACCACCCGTTGAAGCCGCCTCGCCACCTGGCGCAGCAATTCGTCACCCGCACTGTGCCCGAGCGAGTCATTCACATACTTGAATCGATCCAGGTCGAGAAACAGCAGGGCAAACCCCTCCTCGTTCTGGTTGGCCGCATGGCACTGCTGCTCCAGTCGTTCATGGAAGAAATAGCGGTTGGCGAGCCCGGTCAGGCGATCGTAATGGGCGGCTTCATCAAGCGCTTCCTGCTGGTGGTGCTGCTGGGTGATGTCCTCGGTCACTCCCACCACCCGGACAAGCTCACCCTGCTCATCAAAGACCGGATGGGCACGATCCTCAATCCATAACCAAGCCCCATCGGCGCGCTGGACGCGGTATTGCTGGGTAACACTCTGCTGGTTGCGGGTCATGGTATCCAGAAAGCAGGCGATCCGCTCACTGTCCTGTGGGTGCACGGTCCGCGACCATAGTCCCTTGTCCTCAAGCAGGTGCTCCGAGGGGAATCCCCATAAGGACTCAGCGGCGGGGGAAACGTAGCTCAGTCCCTTCCGCGCCGGGTCCCAGATCCAGAACACTTCGGGCACCTGTTCTGCCATCTCCTGAAACCGCGCTTCCCGCGCCACCGCCTCACGGCTGATCCCTGCAATCGCCGAATAGAGACGGCGCATCGCGAAATACAACAGCAAACCGGTTGCCCCAATGAAGAAAAACCCTTTCCAGGCCTGCAAGCGCACAACCGTCTGTGCATCATCAGTCATCCGCGCCAGCCACAGGTCGCTGAACGCAATCCAGCTGGCTCCAAAAAGGACATAAAGGATCACGATCAGCAATGGCCCCCTTTGCAACAGAAGAGGCCAGTAATGACGGATGTCGTGATTCCGGATGGACGTTCTGAGCTGTTTCGCCATTAACGCGCTCCCGCGTCATTCATCGCCAACAATTGCGGGCTTCAGATCCACCCAGGTCGGGTCATGATCCGAAGCTCGCCAAGGTTTCTTGCCGGCAAGGGTCAGGGAGGCTGGCAACTCAATGCGATCATCCCTGCTGTAGTGCAGTAAGGGCGGTTCATCGGCGTTGATGGCCCGGATCCCTGCTGCTTCGATCGCCCGATCAAGGGCCCCTGAGGCTAAAATATAGTCAAGTGTACCGGACTGTGCGTGGTAAATGTAACTGCTGGCCGGGCGTGGATGCCGGCCACTGAGGGCATTCCGGTAGCCAGCCTGCTTAAGCCTTGCTACCGGCGCTTCCCGGGCATAGGCGTTAAGGTCACCCACCAGCAGCACTCTGGACGCCTCCCCAGCATCGTTCAGCTGCTTCAGCCATTGCAACAAGCGCCGGGTGGCCGCATTGCGATGGGCGCTCCAGCAGCCCGCGCCATCCCCCTGCGCGGCATTGGGGCCACTGGCACTGCCGCAATGCTTGCTCTTGAAGTGATTAACCACCACGCGGAAGACGGTGCCGGATTCCAGGTGGCGAAAGCGCTGGGTTACGGGCGGGCGACTGCCATTGTTGAACGGTGGCGCCCGCAGCACCTGAGCCTCCCCCACGGGCTCAACCCGGTTCCTGCGCCAGACCAGGCCTACGGCAATGGCATCATCACCAGGGCGGCGTGCCGGCCGGACGTAGTCCCAGTCGCCCTCCAGATCCGCCGTCAGCGACGCAATGGCACTGTCCGGGTCGGTGCCGTCATTCTCCAGTTCCACCAACCCAATGATGTCCGCCGCCAAGCCATTCAGGGCGGTGGTCAGGCGCCGGTGCTGGGTCCGCCAGTCAGCTGCCGTTTCCGCGCCACGGCTGGTGGGAAACCCTTCCCCCCTGCCATTGCCATTGAAATAGTTCTTCAGATTGAAGCCCGCAACCCGGACCAATCCCTCCGCCGGGCGCTCCAGCGCCTCCGGGGGTGGATTCCGGACCTCAACCTCAGGCGGGGCCGTGGGCTGGATCCGCCAGGCTTCATACCGGTAGTCCAGTACACCCACGACCTGGGTGAGACCATCCCCCACCCTGAGACGCCGACCGGATTCATAATGCTGGCTCACCCAAGGGGGTAAACCCGGAAACTGGTCTCGAGCCCCATCGTCCAGAGCGAGCCGGCGTTGCTCATTGCGCTCGGCCACCTTGCGCGCCGGCTCTCCAGGGCGAGCGATCTGGGTGGGCTGGAAAAGGCGCTCGTCCGCCAGCGTGACCACGCCATAACGCCCCAGTTCATAGAGGCCGGTAATGGTGGCACCCCCCTGGAGCCGCACCCGCATGCCTTCAACAGACTCCTTTTGCGGTTCGCCAGCAGGCAGGGCCAGTGACCGGGGCCTGGGCAGTGCCGCTGTGCCACATCGGGCTTCAATCCGGGCCTCGGAGAGCTGGGTCATGCCGTGGTATTCACCCGCCTCACCACGCACCCTCAGACGCTCCCCCGACGACACGCGCGCTTGCGGGGCGTACACGAAGAGCCCGCTGGAGCCGTTTGGCGCCGGCGCTGCCGGTTTCTGGATGAAAAAGCCCCCCAGCTCACTGCGATCGGTAAAATCCGCCGTAACCACGCCCTCAGTCACTACCGTGCGGCCATCCAGCGGCGTAACCGCGCCCGTGCCCTGGATTCGGGTAACAGGGGTAGTCTCCCCGTAACAGGCGGATTTGCCTGGTTTCGGCATGGGCCAGAGCCAGTAGCTGAGGCCGAACCAGAGCCCAACGACCACCAGCACCAGCCATGTCGGCACCCGCCTGAGGCTCTTCATCAATGCGTATTCCCTCCGCTCCAGACTGTGGACAACCCCTATGGGGTAAGCCGCTTTCCCCCATTAGACTACCAGAAGGTCATTCAGGGTTGTCGTAGCGGACCTTGGTCCCCTAAGGCACAATGGACCGAATCGGCACTAACGGAACAACCCAGTAATACACCGGAAGGCAGAGCAATGGATGGTAGGATGGCTGATAGCCAGCCCAAACAGAGTTCCGAAACGATGAATCGACGCCAGTTCCCCTTCAGTGTGGCCCGTATCGCCCGTCGCTGGCGCAAGCTTCTCGACGAGCGCCTCAAGGATCTTGGCGTAACGCAGGCGCGCTGGAGCACCATGGTGGCGTTGCACCGGGGCGGCGAAGGGGTTACCCAACGGGAACTGGCGGAACTGATGTCCATCGAGAATCCCACCCTGGTGCGGCTGCTCGATAACCTTGAGAACCAGGGTTTGATCCAGCGCCGCCCCTGTGAACAGGATCGCCGCGCACGCCGTCTGCACCTGACCGAGCTTGGCGAGTCCTTCATCCAGAGGCTGGATGAGCGCGCCGAGGGCCTGCGTGAACAGCTTCTCAATGGCGTCAGTGACGAGGAGCTGGCAACATGCCAGGATGTTTTCGAGCGCATCCTGGCCAATGCGGAAGCTGCAAGTACCGAGCAACAGACCCCCTCTGATCCAGACCCGGATCTTTAGGCTCCCCACAGTACTGGGCGTACTCTGGTTCTGGGCGCTTGCCACGGCTGCTTCAGCCGGTGGGCAGGTGTATCAATGGCAACCGGGACAAACGGTTGTCGGAGCCGCTGAGTGGACCACCACGGCCTACGAGGACACCTTCGCCGGCATCGGGGAAAGGCGCGGTTTTGGCTTTCTTGAAATGGTGCGCGCCAACCCGGAAATCGATCCCTGGCTGCCGGGAGAGGGCACCCGCATCAGGCTGCCATCGCGGCGGCTTCTGCCTTCTCGCCCCCACGAGGACATCGTGATCAACCTTGCCGAGTTCCGGCTCTATCATTTCCGGGATGGCGAAGTGGCCACCTATCCTGTCGGCATCGGTAACGCCAGTACGCCCTCACCACTGACCAACACCAGGGTTCAAATGCGCCTGGAATCGCCAGCCTGGTATCCGCCGGAGTCCATCCGCCAGGAAGCGGCCGAAAAGGGCAAGACGCTTCCGGCAGAAATCCCCCCTGGCCCCTCCAACCCGCTTGGCCCGTACGCACTCCAGCTGGCGGAAGATGGTTACCTGATCCACGGGACCAACAAGCGCTTTGGCGTGGGCCAGCGGGTCAGCCATGGCTGTATCCGCATGTTCAATGACGACATTGAGCAACTGTTCTGGGCCACGCCCAAGGGCAGTGGTGTCCGGATTGTGGAGGAGCCCGTCAAGGCAGCTGTTGAGAGCAACACCATCTGGCTGCAGGTTCACGGACAGAAGGAAACCCTCACCAAGGCGGACCATGACCGACTCTGGCGGGAAGCCGGCAAGGCCCTGAAGCGCATCCGGGAGACCCGGAGTGGCGTTGAGATCCACCGCGCGCGCGTTGAGGAGGCCGTGGAACAGGCCAGCGGCATTGCAGTGCGTGTTGGCAGGGTCACGGGCGCGGCATCAGGATGGCGCTATTGGCGTTCCAGCAAATAGTCAAGGCTGGCGCCGTAATCCGGTGCAAACACCTCCAGAAAGTACGCGACCTCCGGCAGCGCCTCGGATTCCAGCCGTGACCGGATCTGCTGTGCCGCCTTCTCGAATTCACGATTGCCCGCGCGCAGTTCCGCCTCACACTTGAGCAGTGCGGCCAGCCGGTCCGCCGCCTTGATCAGTTCCGCCGTGCTGTCGCTCCAACTGCTCTCCTGCAGGTAGGGCGCCAGCGCCGGACGCAACGCCTCCGGCAGCAGGGCCAGCAGCTCCTTCTGCGCGCGGTGCTCCACATCCGCAAAGGCCTCGCGCATAACGCTGGAATAATACTTCACCGGGGTGGGCATATCCCCCGTAATCACCTCGGATGCATCGTGATAGAGGGCGGCCGCGGCAATGGCATCCGCGTTCACGTTGCCGTCATAGTGCGTGTTTCGGATGGTGGCCAGGGCGTGGGCCAGAACGGACACTTCCCAGGAGTGGGTGGCCACATCCTCCTCGATGGCATTACGCATCAGCCCCCAGCGGCGGATCCAGCGCAGGCGGCCAAGATAGGCGAAAAAGGGGCTGGTACGGCGTGCCATGGTCCGGTAACTCCTCTCATCAGGTCAACGCGCTTCACGATGGTGGCATTATACGGCCAGGCGGCTACCTCCGGGCAATGCAGGCGGTAACATGTTAGTGTTCCGTCCTCGGGAAGAGGAGATGAAGCATGGACATTGGCGACATGCGCCGGGAATTCGAAAGCGAGGGACTGGAACGGGACCAGCTGGATGAATGCCCGTTCCGGCAATTCGAGCACTGGTTTGCCCAGGCCCAGGAAGCGGGGATCGAGGATCCCAATGCCCTGACACTGGCAACGGCGGATGCCGAAGGCTGGCCCACCGCCCGCACTGTGTTGCTCAAGTACTTCGATACCCAGGGCTTCGTGTTCTACACCAACTATGGCAGCCGCAAGGCCAAGGCCCTGGCGGCCAATCCCCGGGCGGCCATGCTGTTCCCGTGGGTGGCGCTCAACCGGCAGGTCACGATCGAGGGCCATGTCACCAGGGTCAGCCGCCAGGAATCACTGACGTATTTCACCTCCCGCCCCGAGGGCAGCCAGCTGGGAGCCTGGGTCTCACAGCAGAGCGCGGCGATTGAGTCCCGCCAGGCGCTGGAAGCCAAGCTCCAGAGCATGAAGGAACGCTTTCGCCAGGGGCGGATTCCGCTTCCGGATTTCTGGGGCGGCTACCGGGTAATCCCCGAGCGCATCGAGTTCTGGCAGGGCCGGCCCAGCCGCCTGCATGACCGCTTTGAATACCGCCGGGAAGGTGAGGGATGGCGGATCCAGCGCCTGCAGCCGTAACGCCGCCGCACTTGTTCAGCACCGCCCCGGGCCCAGCCGGCGAGTCGGCATTGTCTCTCAACAAGGCCGAGCAGGCCCGGGCTGCCGCCATGGCGGACGACCAGCGCCGGGCCACCTATGAGTCCGCGCGCATGCTGTGGCGCCAGGGAGCCCGGGCCTTTACCCAGGCCCAGGGGATGGAGTGCCCTGATTTCAGCCAGCTTCCTGCCCATGGCGCCATTACGCCGCACGATGGCGCTTTCTGCAGCAGCCTCTGCCACACAGACAGCCTTGTTCTGGTCGCCTTCAGCAAGGGCGCCATCGGTGTGGACGCGGAACCGGTCACCCGCACTCCCCCCTGGGAAGCACTGGCCCGGCGCTGGTTCACCCCCAGCGAAACCGACTGGCTGCGTCATCAGAACCAGCCGCGAGACACCTTCCTGACGCTCTGGACGCTGAAGGAAGCCTGGATCAAGGCGACAGGGCGGGGCATTGCCGGCAACCTTCAGGCCCTGTTTTTCAGCCCCGAACGCAACCGGCTGGTCCTGGACCAACCGGATCCGTCCTGGTGTGTGGCCACCACCACGAGCCAGGGCCACCGGATCGGCGTGATCTGGCAGGGCGGGGCCTCCCCTGAATGGTGGCATGACGGGAACGCTTGTAACGTCCACTGGCACCGCCACGAGGCTGATGAACCATGAAGAACGTGACGCAACGCAGTGACGGGCGCTGCCCCTGGTGCGGCGATGCCCCGGATTACATTGAGTACCACGACCGGGTCTGGGGACGGCCCGTAACGGCACGCGACGAGCTGTTTGAAAAACTCTGCCTGGACGGTCAGCAGGCCGGGCTGAGCTGGTTGACCATCCTGCGCAAGCAGTCGGGCTACCGGCAGCGGTTCGAGGGATTCAGCCCGGAACGGCTGAGTGCCTGGGACGAGGAGGCGATTGAAGCCGCCCTGCGGGACCCGGGGATTGTGCGCAACCGTCGCAAGGTGGAAGCCATTGTCGGCAACGCCCGGGCGCTTCTGGCAATGGAGGAGGCCGGCGAGGACTTCAGTGACTTCCTGTGGTCGTTCGTGAACCACCAAACGATCATCAACGAGTTCCAGGACGTGCGCGACATCCCGGACGAGACCGCCGAATCCCGCGCCATGTCGCGGGCGCTCAAGAAACGGGGCTTCCGCTTCGTGGGCCCCACCATCTGCTACGCCTTCATGCAGGCGGTGGGTATGGTGAACGACCATCTGCTGGGCTGCCCTGTACGGGAGGAGACCCTGGCACTGAGCCGGGAGGCGGTACAGTGATTGGCGAGCTGGCCGCAGTGGCAACCGGCAGCGCACTGGGCGGCCTCTGCCGGTTCCACCTGACAGCCTGGATCGACCGTCAGGCCCCAACGCCGTTCCCTCTCGCCACCCTGGCCGTGAACATCCTGGGCACCTTCCTTCTTGGGCTTCTGGCCGGGGTAGTGGGCAGCGCCGTTGATCAACCGGTCATTGCCTCCCTGGCGATGACCGGTTTCTGCGGCAGCGTGACGACCGTTTCGTCCTGGTCGCTCCAGACCCTGACCCTGGCCCGTTCAGGCCGATTGGTCGCGGCCCTGCTCAACCTGGCCATTACGGTGGCGGCCGGCCTGGGCGCGCTGATGCTGGGCATGACGATGACGGGAGCAACGCCATGAACCACGCCACCGTCAGCCTCTGGATGGCCCTGGGCACAGCGACAGGGGGGATGCTGCGGTACGGGGTGGCTCAATCCATCGCCACCGGTGACGCTTTCCCCTGGAGCACACTGATCGTGAACGCGCTGGGCTCGCTGTTGATCGGTTGGATTGCCGGACGCGCCACCGATCCCGGGTCCAGGCTGGCCCACGCCCACATCCATGCTTTCTGGGTGCCGGGATTCTGCGCCGGGCTTACCACCTTTTCGGTGTTCAGCCAGGACACAATGAGGCTATTACAATCAGGCGCCACAGGTGCCGGCATTGCCAATATCACCACCACCCTGCTGCTCATGCTGGCAGCCACTGCCCTTGGATTGGCAATGGCGCCGAAGTGGTCCGGGCACAGAGACTGAACGCAGCAGCAAACCAGATCCCGCCCACCCATCGTATCTTTAACAACATCCAAGGGCAGGGTGGGAGCCCATCATGCGTATTGCCTTTTCCGCACTCCGGAACGCCGCCAGGCGCATCGAGCATACGGAGATCCGTTCGCTCGAAGGACAGACCTATATCGTCAGGGTACTTCTGGACGGGCAACACTGGCTCCTGTCGGACGACAATAACGAAACAATCCGTTTTCCAAGCCTTCCCAGCGCCAATGAGCTGCTGGATGAGGTCGGAGTCCTCACCCGTGAGCTGGTTCACGACTCCGCCTACGATGAGATGGTGGGTCTGGAGAACAGCGGTACCCACTCCCTGCGCATCCCCACCGGGAGAGACCGCTGATGCTCGCGATCCGTCCACTTGCCGTCACTTTCGGGCTCGCGGGGTTGATTCCCTTCCTGGCCACCCTGAGCGTCATGGTATTGGGCGCTCACCATGACCTGCTCGCCACGCAGCTGTTCTACCTTTACAGCGCGGGCATACTGGCGTTTCTCAGTGGTGTCTATTGGCCCATCAGCATGCAGATCGGCGAGCACAGCTATCCGCTGTCTCCCATTCATGCCATGTTTCTGAGCCAGTTCTTCTTTATTTCGGCGGGTCTCACCCTTCTGTTGGACTGGCACCTCCAGGCGCTCATCTTCCCTGTCCTCTACCTTCTGCTGTGCCTGACGGATTGTTTTGCCATGCCAGGCTTCTGGCCCAGCTGGTATCTCCGTCTCCGCCTCTTCCTTACGGCCAGCGTCGTCGCTTGCCAGGCGGCGGCCGCCGCCTGGCTCTACCTCACGCACTAGCTGCGCGGTTCAGTTCCCGGCCACATCCGCGAAGTGGGTGGCATGTTCACGCAACTTGCGCAGTGCGCCCTTTTCAATCTGGCGCACACGTTCCCGACTGATGCCCAGCTCTTCCGAGATGAGCTGCAGGGTTTCGGGCTCGTCCCGGTTAATGCCAAAACGCCGGCCAAGGATGTCGGCCTCGCGCTCCCGCAGCAGATGGAACAGGTCCTTCAGAAGGCGCGCCTGATCCCGTTCCATAAGGGGAGACTCCCCGAGATCGCCACTGTCGTCAGCAAGCGTATCCCCGAGTTCCAGATCGCCTTCACTGGAGATGGGCGTGGCGGTTGAAACCTCGGGGCGGGCAAACCCAAGCAGCTCATCAACCCGATCCGGCGTTGTCTCGGCTGCCCTGGCCAGTTGGTAGCGGTCCGGCTGTTCCCCGGACTCGCGCTGCAGCCGACCTTCCACGGCCTGAAGACGACGAATCTCATCCACGACATGGTCAGGCGTGCGTACCACCCGCCGGCCCCGCTTAATGGCCCTTTTGACCTCTTCCGAAATCCACCAGTAGGCGTAGGTGGAAAACTTGAACCCACGGGTCGGGTCAAACCGCTCCACCGCCTTGATCAAGCCAAGGTTGGCTTCCTGGATCAGATCCGGCAGCGGCAGACCGCGGTTCTGCTGACCACGGGCAATGTACACCGCCAGCCGCAGGTTGCTCTGGATGAGCTTGCGTCGCCAACGCCGGAGATCAGCCAGGTGCTGGCGTGCATGGTCGCTCAGGGTACCCGTGTGGGCCTCGACCCGCGCGAGCACTTCCCGGATGGTCAGTGCCTCGGGCTCTGGTTCGGCCACTTCACAGAGCAGCCCGCGCAACGTCGTTTCCAGCGACGCACCGAGGTCACGCTCCTCCTCTTTGCCAAGGAGCGAGAATCGATGCGCATCACGAAAGTAATGACCAACGACGGAGGCAGGCTCCTGATCGTCCAGCGCTTCCGGCTCGGCTGACGCCGGTTCCTTCCAGTTCTCCGTCGTTTCGGCCCTGACGTCGTCAACCAGCTCACGGTCACGCTGTTCCATTGGGTCCAACAGCGTATCCATAGTATTCCCCTGGTTGATGGTTGTATTGATATATACTTTATGCGGTTGTATGTGGATGACTCAATGCACTGGCGAGTGTTACAGGGAAAGGGAACGAAAGCCCCTGGCGCACAGGGGCTCAGCGCCAATAGTGCGGTTTCATCAATGGCATTGAGCCAGCCAATCAGGCCGCCACGATGGCGTACTCGTGCTTGTGTGGCTCAATCAGCTTGCCGTGCAGGGTGGCGATGGCACGCTCGTAGTCACTCTCTTCCACCACGAACTGCATATCCACCTGCCGCATGCACTGGTGCATGGCCAGGACCGGGATTTCAGCCTCCTGAAGGGCGTTGACGGCGGTCGCCAGAAGGCCCGGCACCTGCATGTCGCTGCCAATCGCCGATACGATGGCCACCTTGCGGGTGGAAATCTCCGCGGACGGAAAGACCTCTTCCAGCGCTTTCACCAGCCGTTTGACGTTGCGCAGCGACGTATCCACATAGTGCGTGATGGTGTTGGCGTTGGTGTCCTTGCTGAGGAAGTGCACCTTGAAGCGGGACAGGATCTCCAGGAACTTACGGTCCGCTCCGGGCTCCCCCAGCATGTCCTGGTCGAACACCTCAATGCCGAAGACATGCTTCATGCCAGCCACGATCTCCACCTGTGGCTTCTCGCTGACATAATCGCGGGTGATCAGAGTACCTGTATGCTCAGGCTCAAAGGTATTCTTCAGCCGCAGTGGGATATCCGCCTGGCGCATGCCCTTGGCCGCGCGCGGGTGGATCGCCTCCATGCCCAGGTTGGCCAGCTGGTCACCCACGTCGTAGTTGGTGCGGCCCAGCGGCACCACCTTCTCCGCATCCACAATCTTCGGATCGGCGGAACTCAGGTGGTATTCCTTGTGGATCACCGCTTCCTTGGCCTCGGTCATACAGGCAATGCGGGAGAACGTCATCTCACTGTAGCCCCGGTCAAAGGTGCGCATCAGCCCTTCCTGGCACTGGGCGTAGCCGGTCACGATGGCCAGTTCACGACTGAGATCAATCTTGTCGAACGCCTGGGCAAGCTTTTCGTCCAGGGGAAGTGTCTCGGTATCGCGCCAGCCGGTGAGATCCACCAGCCGGGCGTTGTAGCCCTCGTTCTGCAGCAACAGGGTGGTATTGAACGCACTGTGGGCCTCGCCGATGCCGGCGAGCATCTCACGCACCGTCAACAGGTGGTCCTCCAGCTGGAAATGCCCGTAGGAGCACAGGCGCTGGAGATCCAGGAGGCAGTTGCGGACACCCTCGATGCGTTCGGCAATGAACTGGTCGGCCTGCTGGCTCAGCAGCTCGTCGCCAAACAGCTCCTCGTTGATCTCGCACAGATACTTTGAAAGCTTGGTCAGCTCATCCCCCCAGGCCCAGTCGGAGTCCGACTGGGAGAACAGCGCATAGACCCCAGCATCGCCGGTTTTCTTGTGTTCCAGAAGCCGGTCCGTGACGCCGCCGTAGGCGGAGACCACAAAGATGCGGTTGTAGACGTCCCCTTCCTCGCGGTTCGCAAGAATGATGTTGTCGCGAACGGCGGCATAATCCGACATGGACGTACCACCGATTTTCTCTACCGTATGATCTGCCATAGTACCGTTCTTGCCTTGATTCTGACTTTGCGCCCGGTACCGACCGGTCTTTCTGCCGACCAGTATAGCCGGGACGATAACCGTATGCTGTTTCAGTGACCGTTCACGTTGAAGGGGCCAATCCGCAGCAGGATCTCGGAATCATGGTGGCCGCCGAAGTGAATGTCACTGTCGAAGAAGGTTGCCCGCTGTGTCTCCGCCCCCACCTCCCGCGCGAAGGACAGGAACAGCCCCCAGGACGCCTCGTTGTCCTCGGTGATGGTGGTGTCCATGAAACGCACGTTGCCGCAGGCCGGGCGCTGGGTGACGAACCGCAGCATGCGTTTGCCCAGGCCCGTGCCTCGGGCTTTTTCATGCACCGCCACCTGCCACACAAAAACCGTTTCCGGCTTGTCGGGCGGAATATAGGCGGAAATGAAACCCACCAGTTCACCGTCAAGCTCAGCCGCCACGCCGGTGGGCGCAAAATGGGTGCACTGGAGCAGGTTGCAATAGATGGAATTGGGATCGAGGGGGGGGCATTCAGCAATCAGCCGGTGCAGCCGGTAGCCATCGGTGTCCTTCGGCTGCCTGAGCTCGATTGCCTCCGCCCTGGAGGTCTCGCTGGTCATTCGGTCTCGAGTTCACCCAGCCATCGGAGCTGTGCCCGCTGTTCTGACTGAGTGCCTTTGCCGTTGATTTTGAGGGCCTTTCCCCAGCCCTGTATGGGGTAATACTTACGCCATTATAAAGGGTGGCTGGTGAAAAGGGAACCAAGTGCTCAAACACCACCTCTTCACCCCTGGGTTGGCCGCTTTCGCCAGGTACTGTCTTGTTGCTGTTGCTCATAGGTAACCACTTCCGGGTCATCGCTGGCTCATTGCCGTAAAGACACGCTCAAAGATGATCCGTTACAGAAGCTTTTGCAGATCAGCCGGCTGCATGAGCGCCGATCATATCGTCCGGCCTGGAGGCAGCCTGGGTGCAACGCGATTCGGAAACCACCTTCGATCCCTGGGGAATTGAGCCCAGTCTCGTGACCCAGAACCTGGAGGAACTGGCTGACCGGCTTCCAGCTTAAAGGCCACCAATCAATACGGAGACGCCTCCAGATCGTGCGGCACCAACAGCGGGTGGTAACGATTCGAACACGCAAAAGTCCAAATATAAAGAATCGGATTTTTACCCAGACAGTAATAGGCCGTTATGATTACAAGCCATAGAAAACCCTGATGGATGCGGGCATGGACGGGGCAGTGACGGACGAGCAACAGTTGGTGGAGCGCCTCCGCCAGCGGGACACCCAGGCCTACCACGAGGCCGTCCAGCGGTTCTCAGGGGCGATGCTGGCAACTGCACGGAGCATGCTCGACCCGGCCACGGCCGAGGATGTGGTGCAGGAGACGTGGGTTACGGTCGTGGATGCCATCGATGGCTTCGAAGGCCGATCCGCCCTCAAGACCTGGCTCTGCACCATTACCGCCAACCGTGCCCGTAACCGGCTTCGCCGAAGCAAACGCGAAACACTGACGGATTTCCAGGCCCCTCTGGATCCGGCACTCGAGGCCCGATTCAACGAGGGCGGGAGCTGGGCCCAGCCAACACGGCCCTGGGGCTCGGAGTCCGCGGAAGAGCTGCTGTCCAACGAGGCACTGCAGGACTGCCTGGAGAAACACTATGACGCCCTGCCTGAAACCCAGCGCGCCGTACTGATGATGCGCGATATCCAGCAGATGGAAGCCGAAGAGGTCTGTCGCATACTGGGGTTATCCGGATCCAATCTGAGGGTCACGCTGCATCGCGCGCGCCAGAAACTGTTCACCATGATTGAGGGCTTCCGGGAGACAGGCGAATGCTGAAATGTCATGACGTCACCGCCATGGCCAGTGACTGGCTGGATGGCCAGCTGACCGTCGGAGAGCGTTTACGCCTGCGGACCCATCTATGGATGTGCCAGCACTGCCGGAATTTCGTAGACGGCCTGGCGGCCACCCAGAGAGCCCTGCGCCACCATGTCCCGGCTGAGGCCGGAGTCACGCCGGACTTTGAACAACGGCTCCAGAAACAGCTCGCTGAGCGCCTTTCGGCAGCACCGGCAGAGCCTGGCGCCACGGATTCACCGGCACAGGCGCACCCCCATGCCTGTAATGACGCGGTTTTCCTACCCGTCGAGGATGAGGGTGACGCACGGGTCCAGGCAGTCTTCGCGGAAATCCGTGAGCGCGAGGGCTATGTTCCCAACCTGTTCCGGAGCTATGCCCACCACCCGGAACAGCTGGAACAGGTCTGGGGTCGTGTGCGCAGCCTGATGTTCGGAGGCCAGCTCTCATCCCGGCTCAAGCACACCATCGCTGTGTTGGTGTCCCATGACAACGAGTGTCATTACTGCGTCGTCCACCATCGTCGCTTCCTGCGCCAGCTGGGCGTAAGCTCACATCAACTGAAACAGCTGCTCACAACCGCAGAGGCAAACTTCCTGACCTCCAGTGAAAAGGCTCTTCTGAAACTGGTCCGGGAGGCCAACCGCAACCCCCACCATGTACCTCCGGAGCTTTTGGAAGCGGTACACCAGGCCGGCGCGAGTGACAGCGATATTATTGAGGCCATGAGCACCATGGAGCTCTATTCCGGCATCAACCGCATGCTCGATACACTCCATGTTCCCCTGGAACCCGGGATCACCGCCGAATCCTGATCCGGCTGTAACGCCCTGACGCCTGACGTGTCCCACCCTGAGCAATGCTCATTTTGGGAAGTAACCGGGGCGCCCATGCTCAGATGCCGTGATATCACCCTCATGGCCAGCGATTACGTCGATGGCCGCCTGCGCTGGCGCAAACGTGTCTCGCTGGTTGTGCACCTGCTCATGTGCCCGCACTGCCGCCGCTTCATCAGCCAGTTCCGGGCCGTAATCCGGGTGATCCGCGGGTTCGAACCGATGCCACCGGATACCGAAGCGCTCAACCGGTTCGAACATGCCATCGACGAAACAATCGAGCGCGATTCCTCCAAGCAACAGTGACCGAAGAAAACGGATGCCGGACGACGCCTCTCCAGTCGCACTTGCAGCATTAAGCCACTATTCTTTAACGCAACGCCGTTACTGAAGACCAGGCCAGAACAGAGGTTGATGATGACAGACGCCAGCGGAATCCCCCCGATTCTTCGTGACAAGGATTGGCATGAACCCTCCGCCTTTACCCCTGAAAGCCTGCTGCGCGAAGCGCGACGCCAGAAGCAGGCATCAACCTCCCCGGTGCCGGAAGTGTGCCTGCTGGATCCGGACGGGGACATCGTGCGCAGCAAGCGGGCCGAAGGGCTGGCCCGGCCCCACACCGACTGGGTCTGCTACCACACCGAGCTCGACGTTATATCGCTGGGAGACAGGGAGCTGGGCATCGTCGGATGTGCTGTGGGGTCCGCCTTCGCCGTACTGGTCGCGGAGGAGCTCTTCGCCTGTGGCTGCCAGCTCCTGTTGAGCCTGACCTCGGCGGGCCATCTCACGCCCGTTCAGCAACCGCCTTATTTTGTCCTCATCGACCAAGCACTCCGGGATGAAGGCACCAGCTATCACTACTGCCCTCCCTCGGACTACAGCCATGCCCCCGCCGAGCTGGTGGCGGCCTTTGAGGCTGACCCGGCATCGCTTCCCGCGCCCGTGGTCACCGGAGCGAGCTGGACCACGGATGCCCCTTTCCGTGAAACCGAGACCGCCATTGAACGCCACCGGGCGCAGGGCCTGCTGACCGTGGAGATGGAAGCAGCCGCACTCTATGCGTTTGCCCAGGCACGCGCACGGCCCGTATTGTGCTTTGCGCATGTGACCAACCAGATGGGTCAGGAAGGGGATTTCGAGAAAGGCGATGGCAATGGCGTGAGCGATGCGCTGGCCCTGATCCGGTATGCGGCGGAGCGCCTTCTTCCCCTGCCAGCATGAACGCCACCGGAGGCCGGACCCGGAGGCGCTCATGAGGCCTCCAGGTTCAGGTGCCTACCCACCCAGAGGCCTCCAGGTTCAGGTGCCTACCCACCCAGGCGCCGGCGGTGATACCGCCCCAGCCACTGGATCACCTTCTGTGGCGCGTGGGCCTTCTTCCACTCGCCCGCCGCGAACTTCACGCTTTCGTTCCAGGTCGGGTAGGGGTGGATGGTGCCCAGGATCTTGTTCAGGCCGATCCCGTGTTTCATGGCCAGGATGAACTCGGTGAGCAGCTCGCCGCCGTGTTCCCCGGCCACAGTCGCGCCCAGGATCCGGTCCTTGCCACGGGGGGTGATGACCTTGATGAAGCCGTGGTCCTCGCTCTCGGCAATGGCCCGGTCCAGGTCGTCCAGGCCGTAAGTGGTGACCTCGTAGTCGATCCCCTGTTCCCGGGCTTCCGCCTCATTGAGCCCGACACGGCCCACTTCCGGCGAGGTGAAGGTTACCCAGGGCGTGACCGAGTAATCCACGCGGAAGCGCTTGAACTGGCCAAATAGGGCGTTCACCGCCGCATGCCAGGCCTGGTGCGCCGCCATGTGGGTGAACTGGTAGGGCCCAGCCACATCACCGCAGGCATAGATGTTGGGATAGACAACACTCAGGTCCTCGTTGGTGGGGAGGGTGCCCTGGGGGCCGGGCGCCACGTTCAGCGCCTCAAGCCCCAGGTCATCGGTATTGCCCTTGCGGCCAACGGCCACCAGGACCCGGTCGAACGGAATCCGTACGGTCCCCCCGGCATGCTCGCAGTAGACCACACGCTCGCCGTCCTCGACCGCAAAGCGGCTGGCCTTGTGCCCCAGACGCACGTCCACGCCCTCCTCGCGGAAGCGCTTGAGAACCAGCTCGGAAACATCGGTATCCTCGCGCGGCAGCAACCGGTCTCCTTGCTCAATCTGCGTCACCTGCGTGCCCAGGCGCGCAAACGCCTGGCTAAGCTCGGAGCCGATGGGGCCACCGCCAAGTACCACCAGGCGCCCCGGCTGCTCCTCGATTTCCCAGAGGTTTTCCGAGGTCAGCGGCGCGACGTCCTCCACACCGGGGATGGGCGGCACAAACGGCTTGCCACCGGTCGCAATGACCACGGTCCGGGTGGTGATGCGACGTTTGCTGCCCTCTTCGTCCAGTTCAATCTCCCAGGGCGTCACGAAACGCGCCGAGCCCTGGACGCAGTCCACACCCAGGCTGGTGAACCGTTCCACGGAATCATTAGGCTCAATGGTCCGGATAATGCCGTGGATCCGCTTCATCACACTGGCGAAGGGCACCTTCGGCTCACTCGCCTCCAGTCCGTAGCGGTCCGCCTGGCGCATCATCTGGGCCACCTTGCCCGAGCGGATCAGCGCCTTGGAAGGCACGCAGCCGGTATTGAGGCAGTCGCCGCCCATTTTCCCACGCTCGACCAGCGCCACCTTCGCATTAACCGTGGCCCCGATGTAGGCGGAGACCAGTCCGGCGCTGCCCCCGCCAATCACCACCATGTTGTAGTCAAAGCGCTCGGGCTTGTCATAACTGGAATAGAGCCGCTTTTTCTGGATGCGGCCCACCACAAACTTGGCAATCAACGGGAAGACGCCCAGTAACACGAACGACAGCAGCAGTTCCGGCGAGACGATGTCGCCCATGCGTTCAATCTGGGCCAGCTGGGTGCCCGCGTTCACGTAGACGGCGGTGCCCGGCAGCATGGCGAGCTGGCTCACCCAGTAGAAAGTCCAGGTGCGCATCCCGGTCAGCCCCAGGACAATGTTGATCACGAAGAACGGAAATACCGGAATCAGGCGCAGAGTGGCGAGGTAGAAGGCGCCATCGCGCTGTATGCCATCATCGATCTTTTTCAGGTAGCTCGCGTAGCGTTTCCTCAGGGTGTCCCGGAACAGGAAGCGCGCCACCAGAAACGCCAGTGTGGCGCCAATGGTGGAGGCGAACGAGATCACCAGCAGCCCCCACCCAAACCCCAGAAGCGCCCCGCCGGCAAGCGTCATGACCGCCGCGCCGGGCAGAGACAGGGCGGTAACGACGACATACACGGCAAAGAACAGCGCCAGGCTGAAAAGCAGATTGTTCCCGATCCACGCCTGCAGACTGGCCTGGTGTTCCTTGAGCACAGCCAGCTCCAGGAAACGTCCCAGATCGAACACAAAGAAGGCGGTGATCAACAGTGCGATCACGCCAAGGACGACTTTCTTGCCGTTACTCATTCGTTTGAACCTTCTCCGTAATGAATGGGTGCTGCCATTCAGACATCACCGGGACGGATACGTTACAGACCGGGATGGGGTTTGGATATCCTCATTCATCGGCGTAACCGGCCACCCCATGCCCCGTCCCAACCTTTCAAAAGTTTGGGAGAGGACCTAACTTTAGGGAACCGTCGCATCAGACAAACGCATGGCCGGCGTACGCAGGTGCCACCCTCAGGGTGGGGTGCCATCATTTTCGGGTATCAGGACCTTGGAAAAACACGCAATGCCCCGATCAGTGATACGCAAGTGGCTGACAACGGTTCTGGTGTTCACCTTACTGATCGCGAGTGCTGAACTGATCGTCTGGCAGTTCTGGGAAAACCAGCGAGCCGATATGGGCAGGACATTGGTGTCCCAGAGCAGTGACGCCAGGGCTTTGCTGGAGGCGGAGATCAGTGAAGGCATCTACATCACTGTCGGGCTTGAGAGTTTCATCCAGGGTTACGGAGGTAACCCCGAGTTTTCAGCTCTTCAGCGCTGGATGGCAGCCCTTTTTGACCATACCGATCACCTGCGCAACATCGGCATCGCACCCGATAACCGGATCACGGCCGTTTTCCCCAAAGAAGGGAACGAAGCGGTCCTCGGCGTGCACTACCGCGACCTGCCGGAACAGTGGCCGGCAGTGAAACGGATTATGAAGGAAGGCAAAGCAACCTTCGTTGGCCCGCTCGAACTGGCTCAGGGGGGCACCGGCCTGATCTACCGGCGACCGGTGTCAGTGGATGGCAGCTACTGGGGGCTCATCAGCACGGTCATGGAACTCGACTCCATACTGGCCGTCCTTGAACAATTCGATCAGCAACACGAGAGCAAACTACTGATCGAGAACAGAGTGCCGGCACAGCCCGAAACCATCACTGGCCAGTTAGCCACGGGCCCCCGGGTCAGCCGGTCCCAGACGATCAGCTTCACGGATAATTTCCGCTGGCGGCTGACGCTGAGCCAAACCGTCGAGACCTGGCCTTTCTGGCTGATGCGGGCCGGTATCTGGACCCTGGGGCTGGTCATCTGGTTTGCCATCTGGCAATGGTTTCGGTATCAAAGACTCACCCGCGATATGGAAATGCGCAAGGCGCGGGAAAAGATCGATTTCATGCACAGTGTCAGCCACGAATTGCGTACCCCCCTGACGTCTGTCTCCGGCGCGGTCTCACTTCTGGAACGCACCCAGGCTCAACACGACCCCAAGGCCAGTCACCTTCTAGACCTGGCGGCACGCAACCTCAAGCGCATGCAGCACCTGCTTGATGACGTATTGGACCTTGCACGACTGGATTCCTCGCGGATGACTTTCGATCCCGAGAAGGTCGCCCTGTCCCCTCTGATCCGACAGGCGATCGAAAACAACCAGTTCCCGGCAACCACGGATGACATCAACCTGACGTATTCAGAACCGGAATCCGGGGAGCAGATCATGGTCTGGGTTGACCAGAAGCGCTTCATGCAGGTAATGGACAACCTTTTGTCCAACGCCATCAAGTTCTCGGATCCAGGCCAGACTGTTCAGGTCGCCGCAGCCTCCGAAGGGAATCAGGTCGCCATTCATGTTCAGGACGAAGGCGCCGGTATTCCCGATGACTTTCAGAACCGGCTGTTTGAACGCTTTACCCGCGCTGATGAGACCGACAAACGCCGCCACCAGAGCGGCACCGGGCTGGGGCTGAGCATCGCCCTGGAGCTCGTTTCGCGCATGGGGGGTGAGATCCACGTCAGCTCCCGGGAGGGTATGGGAAGCTGTTTTACCGTCAAGCTGCCCCGCGCCGGGATGGGGCCCTCATAGAGGGGCAAGCCGCGGGCGATCACTCAAAGGCTGGGTCAGCCCCCAGGCGTGGCCTGGGGCAGTGTCAGCCAGAAGTGGGCGCCGTGGTCATTGAAGAAACCGATCTCACCGTTCATTTCATGGACAAGTCCCCTTGAAATGGCCAGTCCAAGCCCGGTCCCGGTTCCCGAGCGCGTCGTCCCCCGCTCCGCCTGGGCAAAGCGCTGGAAGATGCGATTCGTGAATGCCTCCGGAACACCGTCACCCTGATCACTGACGGTGATCGTCACCATGCCCGACCGGCCGGCCTCTGCCGCGACACGGACAATTCCCATGGCAGGAGAGTGCTTGATCGCATTGCTGATCAGGTTATCCAGCACCTGGCGCAGGGCCGTGGCATCCGCGGCAACCCAGAGCGTTGGCGCGGCCTCCATCTGGAGGCTGACCTGATACATTGACGCCATGGCCCCGTTACCCTCAAGCGCCTGATTGATGGCATGCGCCGCATTACAGGGCTCGAAATCAAAAGTCCTTTGTCCGCTGGCCAGTTTGTTGAAATCCAGAAGGTCGCGGATCAGGCCATTGAGCTGTTCGCTGTTACGAAGCGCGATTTCCGCCATGGACTGAGACTTCACGGGAAGTGAGCCGCCCACTCCCGCCACCATCATTTTAAGCCCGCCCTCAATGGACGTGAGTGGCGTTCGCAGCTCATGGCTGACACTGGCGATAAAGTCGTTTTTCAGTTCATCCAGCTGCTGACGCTCCCCCGTCAGATGATTGAAGGCCCGGGCCAGGTCCCGGATTTCCCGCGGCCCACGCTCGGAAACCGACGCACCTTCCTCAGGCGTTTCAGCCATGGTATTGATCTGGCGCGTTACGCGTGTCAGGGGGTTTGTCAGCGAGCGGGCCACAAGCCACGCCAGCACCAGCAGCAAGACCGTGACACCCGCGACAATCACAAGAAACTGGCGGAAGGACGATGTGAGCGGTGTCATGGCCTGTTGATAGGGAATCGCGCGCACGAAGGTCCAGTTCAGTTCTTCAACGGCATCAGTCGCCACCAGATACCTTTGATGCTTAAACACTGTCTCGCTATCGCTGTCCGAGATCCCCAAAGCCGTATCAATGAGCGGGTTCTCGCCGGGTTCTGGCAGCGGGTTAAGGCGCTCCTCGGGGTTGGCACCCGGCGACTCGATATAAAGCCTGTTCTCAGTGTCCAGGATGGCGGTGATCACCCGTTCATTCTGCCCGGAAACAGACCGGGCAGGGAGTATGGAACCTTCACCCAGCTTGATGATGCCACCGATCATGCCCAGAAACGCCCCCTCCTGCTTGACGGGAACCAGGAAAGACAGCAGCGGCACACCGGTAGTGCGGCCCATGATGGGTTCCGAGATGACTGTCTCGTGGGTTTCAAGGATCCGCTTGAAGTGATCCCGGTCCGCGTAATTGGTCCCCAGCCTGCCGGGTACATGGGTGTTCTCGGCAATGGCGGTGCCGTTGGCGTCGAAAACAAGGACACCGTCTGGAAAAAACCGGTTCAGGTAAGGCTGCTGTTTGATGATCGCTTCCAGTTCATCCGGTGATCTGAGTTGCCCATCCTGAATCAGCAGCGACCGCGCCGCCGATAGGACCACCACCCGTTTACGCAGATTCTGGTTCACCTTCTCGGTCAGGCGCCGGGTTTCAAGCACCTCCTGTTGGACGATCATGGCCCGGAAATCATCAAACAGCGACTGGTAGGTCGTCGCCATGACGGCCAGCACGGTAAGCAGGCTTGTGAAAGTGACCACCAGCACTACACGGGTGCGAATCGAATTCATCAGAGTCATGCCACCGGGAGCCATCAGTCATCATCTCCTGCCAGGGGAAGGGTCAGCATAAAGATGGAACCACCGCCACTGCTGTATTGATAGGTCACCTCGCCGTGCATTTGGTGCATCAACTCCCGGGTGATGGTCAGCCCAAGGCCGGTCCCGGGTTTTTTCTTATCCGAAGCATCCGCCTGGGCAAACCGGTCAAAGAGCATGCTTTCAAAGGACGGAGAAACACCTGGCCCCTTGTCCTCAACGTCAATCCGAACGTGGTCACGGCCTGGATGAGCCTCTGACGGTCGACCCTGGCAACGACCTCGTCTTCCGGCTGGACATAATCAATCGTCACCCCCCGCTCGCCCCCGACCTCCCAAAGGCTTTCCACAGCCTCCTGGATAATCGGGGTCAGTGGCTGACTTTCCAGGGTTACGGTCAGTTTTCCGGAAACAATCTTCTCCATATCCAGAAGATCGCCGATCAGCTCCGCCAGACGCTCGCCATTACTCTGGGCCCTTTGCAGTAACCTTTCGGCTTTGGCGGGGATCGCGCCCACCGCGCCGCCGTTGACCAGCTTCAGTGCCCCCAGAATGGAGGTCAGGGGCGTATGCAACCTCTGGCCAAAAGGCTGACGCGGCCACGGCGAGCTGAAGTTGATGGTGCCCACCGCACCCTGTTCGTCTTCCAGGCGCGCCCCGATGTAAGCCTCCAGTTGGAACATGCCATAACAGGGGTGGGCCCGCTCGTCGGACTGGCCCATGTGGTGGATGGCCACCTCCCTGTCATGGCTCATGACCAGATCGCAGTAGGTATCGCCAAGCCGGAATTCCCGGCCCGGATACAGCTCCACACCAACCGGCGCCTTACACCACTTGACCGTGTACAGCTCACCGACAATGTCACTGACGATCGCAATATCCAGTTCCAGGAACTCCAGTCCCAGTGATAGGGCCCTCTGGACCTGCTCATCCAGAGGGCCCTGCATATCAAACGCAATCTCATTGAGCAGGCCAAGGGCCCGATTGTGACGTTGGAGTTCATCTTCCCGGTGTTTCTGGGCTTCCGCCACGGAACGACGCTGAACCTGATCCTGCTGGATCACGCTTTCAACGGTTTGGGCCAGGTGGCTGAGACAGCGGTACTGGCCGTTATCCAGTTGCCTTGGGCCAGTGTCCATGACACAGAGCGTGCCCAGCGCATGTCCCTGATCGTCATGGATAGGGATGCCTGCGTAAAAGCCGATATACGGGGGACCGGTTACGAGGGGGTTGTCGGAAAAGCGGTGGTCTTGGGCCACATCATTAACGACCAATGGCATATCCCGATAAACCGCATGCCCGCAGAAGGAGACCTTCCGGCCCGTTTCCGCCATATCCAGTCCCTGGCTGGACTTGAAACGCTGCCGATCACTGTCAATCAAAGTCACGAGCGCGATGGGAACACCCAGACTGTACGTCGCGATCTCTGTAATACGGTCCAGCCGCTCATCCGGAACAGAGCTCGCCAGGCAGATCTGGTCCAGCGCGCTCTGGCGCTGTTGCTCATCCGTCGGCCAGGGAGGCTGCTTCATGGCGGTTTGGCTTGAGAAAACGCGCGGGACACACAATTCCGCCCAGCCTGTTTCGAACGATATAGCGCCATGTCCGCTTGTTTCAGCAGCTGCTCTCCGTCCCGACCCGAACTCGTCTCGGTATCGGCAATACCGGCTGACAGCGTGCAGGAAAAACCAGTGGTGTCATCAAAGAAGCTGATCTCTGAGAAAGCATCGCGCAGGGTATTGATCAGCCGCTCAGCCTCTGCCACATCACAATTGGGCAATACCGCCACGAACTCTTCGCCACCGTATCGCCCGACCCGGTCCGAACGACGGAAATGCTCGGCCATGAGGGTGCCAACGGTACTGATCACCACGTCACCCAAAGCATGGCCATAGGTATCATTAACCTGCTTGAAATGGTCAATGTCCAGCATTACCACAGAAAGCGGATTGCCACTGCGCCTGGCTCCCTGAAGTTCCGTCTCCAGCGCCTCCTTGATGTTGGCATGCCTTAGAAGGCCAGTGAGCCCATCAAGCGCGACTGCCTGTTCCATGGTCCGCAAGCGCCGCACACGGCTCCGGCACGTCTTGATGAGGTATTCATCACTAACCGGTTTATTGATGAAATCATCACCGCCCCGGATCAGGGCGTCAATACGCTGTTGCTGCTCCTGTTCCTGTGACAGGTAAAGAATCGCAAGGTTGCTCCATTGGTCGAACTGTCTCAACATCGCAGCCAGTTCATCCCCGGAAACTTCCGGCATGTGGAGGTCCATGAGCACCAGCTCGGGCCGGAAATCCGAGGTGCGATCCAGTAGCGCCTCAGAATGGCAGAGCGTTTCGACAACCATACCGGCGTGGGTTAGAACTGTCGCCAGGTGTTCCAGAAGCGCCTCATCGTCATCGACGATCAGCACCCGCTCCTCGCCCTGGCGACGATCCTGAATGGTCCGCGATATCCTCGCGGCGATTTTCGGAATATCCAAGGGTTTCACAAAATAGCTGTCCGCACCGGCACGTACGGCCTCAAGCCGGGCCCAGAAGTCCTCATGGCCCCCCATGAAAATGACCGGGCATTCGATATCGCCAAGCAACGATTGCCAGTAATCGGTGGGCGTAGGGTGATGTTCCGCCACCCCGGCACGGTCATCAACGAGGAGCAGATCGGGAGCGGGTTCATCACCGGCAAGAAACGCTTGGGGATCACGATAGTGCTGAATCCGGTAGCCGAAACTTTCAAGCTGATGGGCGATATAGTCGGCCAGGATCTGATCCCGTTCGATCAGGCCGATATAGGGAACGTCTGGCCCCGATCTTGCGCCAGCGGCTTCAACTCCCACGTTGGCCGTCAGGTTTTCATCCGCATTGAGGCTTTCAGCGAGCTGGTCGACCTGCCGACGGGCTTGCTCCAGAGCCCGGCGCTGCCCATCTGCACTCTGGGCTAGAGCGGCCTGCAGGTTCTGTTCCAGGGTACGCGCGCTCTTTCCCAGCTGATGGAAGCCGAATGTGCCAGCAGAGCCTGCCAGCTTGTGAAGCCGGTGTCTGAGCGACGCCACCGTACGGGCGACATCCTCATCATGCTCCTGGGGTTCAGCATAAGCACGAATCGCGCCGAGTTCCTGGGTAAGACGCTCGCGATAGGCTGAGCGCAGCTTGTTCAGCTTTGAATCCAGCGATTGGCCGTCAGCGTCATCACTCATGAAAACGCTCCCACATCTGGGCAATGTCCTCCGACACCGTCATGGGATCAAAAGGCTTTGGAATGACATCAAACACACCCAACTGACGGTATCGGGCCATCTCTTCCGGATGCACCTTGGCCGTCATCAGGATAACCGGAACCCCTGTAAGCGCCCCTTTGCGGTGCAGTGCATTGAAGGTTTCGATCCCGTCCATATCAGGCATCATGACATCCAGAAGGATCAGTTGCGGACCGAATTCATCAACCGCCTCGATCGCTTCACGACCGGAGCCACAGAGCCTGACCTCGTAGCCACCCACCTCCTCAAGGGCCATTTCGGCAACCTGACGGATATCGTCATCATCCTCCACGTACATGATGCGGTTCAGTGTTGGCATAACAGGCTCTTCCTGAATCGAACGCGTGTGCCCTAACTATAGAATGGTCCTGGCGCCTTTGCAGGCCCAGGCTTCGCAATCCATCCTTCTGGTGCGATACGCAGAGCATGTCGGCCAGGATGAAGACCATCTGTGCCGCAACCACGGGAGTCAGTCGCATACCAACATGCAACGCACTACCATGGAGCACAAGGTCATTACAGCCACCGCAAAGGGGATCGACGTGCCTGCGCGAGGCCTGCTCCACGTACTGCTTATTGCCATTGCCTTCAACACGGTTTTGAGCAGCCATGCCGAGGCTGGCGAAGGGGAGAGCCCTGTCCTCAAGGGCGCCTACATCGAATTTCCACCTCTGAGCTACACCACTAACCAGGGCACGCCGGCAGGCCGCCATCTCAACGCGGCCAACCGTCTCGCCCGCGCAGCTGGCTACGAGATTGAATGGCGGGGGTTGCCCATTGACCGGATCTACCTGTACCTGCGGGAAGGGCGGCTGGAACCTGTGGCTGGGCTCGAAAGGCGTGCCCACCCTTGCCGAGTGGACCCTGGAACCGGCTTTTTCGTTACCGCCGGTCCACCTGAACGCCTACCACATGCGGGGAACCCAACCGGTATCGGACATCACGGATCTGAAAGGCAAGCACCTGATCCTGATCCGGGGATACACCTACAGGGAACGATTGGAGCCCGCCACCCAGGCCGAAACAACCCAGGTGGATCACGCCTCAACGCACAGGGCCGGCCTGCGCATGCTGAAGGCGGGCCGGGGGGATTACCTGCTGGATTTCGAGGCGCCGGTTACACAGGCCCTGCAGGTGGTTTCGGTGCCGGGGATCACACAGAGCCCCCTCACCCAATGGGGCACCACCCTCGTGTTCTCTCGGAAAACAAGGGCGGTTCAGGCCATCGTTCGGGATTTCGAGCAAACCTGGTCGCAGAAAGCGCATTCGCTCACGCGTTGAGCACCGACTCAAACACCTGCTCGTGCCGCATGCGATCATCCTCGTTGAACAGGACCCAGCGCATACGCCGGACCGACTGCAGGTTTGCTGAACGGGCCAGGACCGTACGCGAGGCCACCTCCGCCGCCTGTTCCATGGGAAAGCCAAAGGCGCCCGTGGAAATCGCGGGGAAAGCGATGGATTCCAGGCCAGCCCCCTCGGCCAGCTCAAGCGCTCTCTGGTAGCAACTGGCAAGCAGTGTGGAAGCCGATTCATCCACACCGTAAACCGGCCCCAAACAGTGGATGATCTGCTTGTTGGGCAGGTTCGGCGCCGACGTCATCACTGCCTCGCCCGGGTTGATTGGTGCCAGCGGCTGGGTTTCCTCTTCCAGCTCAGGCCCAGCGGCGCGGTGAATGGCACCGGCAACCCCGCCGCCCATCCTGAGCTCTGCATTGGCGGCGTTCACGATCGCATCCATATCCGGCTGGTTCGTGATATCGCCCTGAACCACCTCAACCTCAATCCCGTTGGCCTGGAACCCCATAGACTCTGCCTCCTCTGATCCATTGTTATTTCATTATTGGAGCGTCCAGCCCACGCGTAAAGGGCAGCCCGGAGCTAGCGGGAGAAGAGATTAAGCACCAGCGTCAGGATCAGGCTCACAAGGAGCATGGAGGTCAGCGGGATAAACACCCGCGTCTGGCCGCTTTCGTAACGAAGATCGCCGGGCAGACGGCCAAACCAGTTGAGCAGCCACGGCATGGTCTGTAGCACCACGCCGATCACCACAAGCACAATGCCGGCGATGATGAACCAGCGCGCCATTCCACCCCCTCGGTAATCACTGAAAGACAGCGTCTTGTGGGTTATCCTGCGACTTTTGCCAACAGTGTTCAACGCCTATGGATCCGGAGCACGCCTTCAGTGACGAGGAGCGCCATGCGCTCTACCGATGCATTGCCGAGCGCCGCGACATGCGCCATTTCCGCCCTGAGCCGATCCCGGAAGCAGTGCTGATGCGGCTGCTTCAGGCAGCTCATCAGGCGCCCAGTGTCGGGCTCATGCAGCCCTGGCACTTCATCCGCGTGACGGACCCGCAGCTGCGTGAACGCATCCATCAGCTGGTGAACAGGGAACGTGAGCGTACCGCTGAGGCGTTGGGCGAACGGGGCAATGAGTTCATGAAACTCAAGGTGGAAGGCATCCGGGATTGTGGGGAGCTGCTGGTCGTGACGCTGCGCGACGGCCGCGAAAAGCACATCTTTGGCCGCCGGACCCTGCCTGAGATGGATCTGGCCTCCGCCTCCTGCGCCATCCAGAACCTGTGGCTGGCCGCCCGTGCCGAGGGCCTGGGCATGGGGTGGGTATCCCTGTTCGATCCACGCGCACTGGCCGAACTTCTATCCATTCCCGAGGAAGGCCACCCCATGGCCATCCTCTGCCTCGGGCATGTGGAAGCATTCTATGAGCGGCCGATGCTGGAGATCGAAGGCTGGACCGAGGGTCTATCCATGGACCATTTTCTGTCCGAGAACCATTACCGCACGGGAGAGGAATCATGAACAGGGCCATACTGCGCACTCCGGAATCCCGCTTCGAGCGCCTGCTGGATTACCCCTTTGAGCCCCACTACCGGGATGTGGACGGGCTCCGGATGCATTTTCTGGATGAAGGCCCAGCGGATGCGGCGCCCGTGCTCATGCTCCATGGCGAGCCGAGCTGGTCCTACCTGTACCGCCACATGATCCCCATCTGCGCCGCGGCCGGGCACCGGGTCATCGCCCCGGACCTGATTGGTTTCGGCAAATCCGACAAGCCAGCCCGGATCGAGGATTACAGCTACCAGGCCCATATGGACTGGCTGGGCGGGCTGATCGAACAGCTCGACCTTACCGGGATCACGCTCGTCTGCCAGGATTGGGGCTCACTGCTGGGTCTGCGTTACGCAGCGGAAAACCCCGAGCGCTTCCGCGCGATCGTGGTGGGTAACGGCATGCTTCCCACCGGCGACCAGACCATGCCCAGAGCCTTCCAGCTCTGGAAGGCGTTCGCGCTCTATTCTCCTGTATTGCCACCCGGACGCATCGTGGACCTGGGCAGTTTCCGTCGCCTCAGCCGCGACGAACGCCGGGCCTATGAGGCGCCTTTCCCGTCACGCCATTACAAGGCGGGCGCACGGGCCTTCCCGGCACTGGTGCCAGCGTCGCCGGAGGATCCGGCCACCCCCGCCAACCGGCGGGCCTGGGAGACGCTCACCCAATGGGACAAACCCTTCCTGACCACCTTCAGCAACGGCGATCCCGTCACCCGCGGCGGCGACCGCTACATGCAGGAACGCATTCCCGGCGCTCAGGGCCAGCCCCATGTCACGCTCAAGGGCGGCCACTTCCTTCAGGAGGACTCGCCCGTCCCCTTCGCCCGGGCCATTAATGACCTGATCGCCCGCCTGGAGCACTGAACGGCCGGAACCGCGCCTGTGCCTGTTCGAGCCAGGCGCTATTCCTGAGTAAGCGCCACGAACTCGCCCGTGAGACGGCCCGCCGGCTCGTCGGCAAACGTCAGCACCGATTCCACACGGATGCGGGCCCGCCCCCGCCTCGCCAGCGTCTTGCGAAAGCGCTCCCAGCGCTCTGGTTCCGCCAACCTGGCCTCGGCGGTAAAAGCCCCGTGAATCGGCCGCTCATAGTCCATGGCATTGCGCTGGATGACCAGCTGGGCATCCAGGCCGGCATCGCGCACACGCAGGTGCAGCAGGGACCACGCAGCCAGGATCGCCACCGCCGAGGCACTGCCTCCAAAGACAGTAGCCCGATGGTTGATATTGGGCGCCAGCGGTGCCTCAACGCGAACCGATTCGGGCGAGGCAACAAGAACGGAGACATCCATGGCCTGGGAAATCGGGATGTGTTCGTGAAGGTACTGCTGCAATTCGGATGGGGACATGCATTACTCCAGCGTGACGTTCAAAACGGGAACCTGAACCGCAAGAATACCGCCCAAAGTCCGCCACAGGAATGGGACAGGGATTTACGGATGGCAATGAAACGCGATGTTACATCCCGTAGCGTAATGCGATTTGATCCCAGGTTCCCTTTCTTTATCCTTATGACTCTGATTATTACGGAATCATTACCCAGGAGACTGACATGAAATCATTACGCTTGGTTGCTGCCCTGATCTGCGCGGGTCTGTTCTCGCTGCCAGTACAGGCTGAAACCGTTCAACTGACCTCGCTGGAGTGGCCTCCCTATACCGGCTCAGAGCTGCCACAGCAGGGCGCCTCCATGGCGGTGGTCGAGGCCGCCTTTGAAGCCATGGGCCATGATCTTGAAGTCCAGTTCCTCCCCTGGCAACGAGCCGTGGACAAGGCCCGGCAAAGCACGGCAATCGCCGGCTACTTCCCGGAATACTATGCCGAATCTCTGGAAGAGGATTTCATCTTTTCCGACAGCATCGGCAAGGGCCCACTAGGGTTGGCGGAACAGGCGGGTAACCCGATTGAATGGTCCAGCCTTGGGGACCTGACGGACTACACCATCGGTACCGTATCCGGCTACGTCAACACCGCTGAGTTTGACGCCATGGCAGAACGTGGCGAGCTTGAGGTGGAGCCTGTTACCGACGACGCCACCAACCTGCGCAAGGTCGCGGGCGGCCGTATCCCGCTCGCCGTCATCGACAGCAACGTTTTCGAATACCTGCTGTCCGATGAAATGAGCGACCTCCAGGGCCAGCTTCAGATGAACGATAAGCTGCTGGAACAGAAAGAGCTCTACATTGCGTTTGCCCGGAACGACAAGGGAGAGCGCATGGCCAGGATCCTCAATCAAGGTCTTGAGAAGATCGACCAACAAGCCATCATGAAGGATGCCCTGAAGCGCATCATGAACTGAGGCGCTCGATGGCCTCCCGTAGTGGCCCCGGGATGGGCGTGGGCTCATCCGTGGCACGGGTGACGAACACGTGCACGAAACGTCCCTGGGCCAGGGGACGGCCATCACGCCCTCCGAAAATACCGACGCCCCAGGTCACGGAACTGCTTCCAAGCCGTTCCACCCGCAACCCCACTTCCACCGGCTCAGGATAGGCCACGGCGCGGTAATACTCGCAACTCGAACTCACCACATAGGCGATCACTGGCCCATTGTGGATATCCAGCCCCCCGTCCTCGATAAGGAACCGGTTAACGGCGGTATCAAACCAGGCGTAGTAGGTTACATTGTTCACATGACCGTAGAGGTCATTGTCGTGCCAGCGTGTGGTAATGGTCTGGAAGGCATCAAAGGCGCCGCGTGGCAACGGCTCGTCGCCGGCCCTCACAAGGCCTCCCGGTAGATCGCCAAAGCGTCCGCCTCGGTCACCTCGCGCGGATTATTCACAAGCAGCCGCTGCTGTTGCATGGCATCAGCCGCCAGGGTCGGCAGCCAATCCTCGCCAATGCCCAGCTCGCTTAATGTATTGGGCAACGCCACCTCCTCCACCAGCACGGTCATACGGCTCACCAGATCGCCGTGGCCGCCATTGCGCACCAGTGGCGCCAGCTCCTCGTACAAGGCGCCCGCCACGGGTTGGTTAAAACGCAGAACCTGGGGCAGCACCAGGGCATTGCTGAGCCCGTGCGGAATGTGGAAATGGCCGCCAAGGGGGTACGCCAGGGCGTGCACGGCCGCCACCGGCGCATTGGCAAATGCCTGGCCCGCCTGCATGGCGCCCAGCAGCATCCCGGCACGCGCCTGTCGATTCTCACCGTTGTGCACCGCCTCAACGATATTGGTGGACAGATGTCCCAGGGCCTCCTTTGCCAGGGCATCGGATACCGGGTTCTTGCGGTAAGCGCTGGTGTAGGCCTCAATGGCATGCACCATGGCATCAATGCCTGTCGCCGCCGTAACCTGAGGCGGCAGCCCCAGCGTCAGGTCTGGGTCCAGCAGTGCCAGATCCGGCAACAGTAACGGCGAGACGATGCCGGATTTGGTACTGGCCCCCGTGGTGATAATGGCGATGGGCGTTACTTCCGAGCCAGTGCCAGCGGTTGTCGGCACCTGGATCAGAGGCAGACGGCGTCCGCCCGCCATGTCCACCCCGTAAAGGTCCTCCAGGGTCTGGTCGCAGTGCCCCGAAGCCAACAACGCAACCACCTTGGCGACGTCCATGGAGCTGCCACCACCGAAGCCCACCACCAGATCCGCTCCGCAGTCACGGGCACGCTCGGTGGCCGCTCTGATGATGTTGGCCGGTGGGTCCGCTTCCACCTCGCTGAACCAGTCCACTGCCAGCCCTTCATCGACCAGCCCTGCCTGGGCCTCATCCAGCAGCCCCGCCTTGATGACGCCGGGGTCCGTAACAAGGAACACGGAGCTGGCACCCCGCTCACGACAATACGCAGCGAGGTTGGCAGCGCCCCCGCTCGCCATGGCGACCGAGGGTGTGGTTCTGAAGGCGAAATCACGCATCAGCGCAGATCCGGATTCAGGGTATAGGTAGCCGTTACCGATGCCTCATCCAGAATGTGGCCCGCCATCGCTTTCTCCACATCAGGCCCGCGGAACTCATCTCCCAGATCCAGATGCTCCACGTCGAGCGCGAACACCGTGAAGATATAGCGGTGCACGATTTCATCGTTCCAGGGCGGGCAGGGGCCGTCATAGCCAGCATAGGTGCCAGCCAGTTCGGGGTCGCCAGCCAGAAAGTCCGTGTAGTCATTAATGCCACGCTTACCCAGCGCATCCTTGGATGGCGCCTTTCCCTTGGGCACGACCCCATTGGACTCCTGGCCCTCTTCGATGCGGGCCACGGTCGGTGGCACGTCCACCAGCAACCAGTGGTAGAAGTCCACACGCGGAATCTTCTTGGACACCGTCTTGCCTTCCTGGTTCACATCGTCGGCTTCACTCGGCACATCCGGGTCCTTGATCATGACCACGAAACTGCGGGTACCCTCGGGCACATCACTCCAGGTGACTTCCGGATTCAGGTTGCGGCCCAGCGCCATATGGTTATCCGGATCGTACACGCCAAAAGCGAAATGCTCCGGTACGGGCTGCCCCTCTTTGATATCTTTCACATTGATTTCCATGTACACCTCCTCAAACGGGATGGATTACTGCTGCCATTGAGCCTCGCCAGGGGCTTGCTGTGCAACCCCCGTCCTCCTGTATGTGGCCTTTCCATCCTGAGCGCGGTTGCAGGCGAGCGCCTGTTAATGGTCAACCAGGAGCTGGCCCAGGCGCTGATCCAGCGCCTGGGCATCCGGGGGCTCATCCATGATGACTTCCAGTCGGCTCTCCCCCGAAGGCTCAACCATCGCCTCGCTCAGGGCCCCGTCGGCCATGTTCAGCGCCACCCAACCGTCGTCCGTGCGCATCACGCCCTTGATCCGGCGCCAGTGGCTCCCATTGCAGAACGCCACAAGTCCCTGGTGATCAAAACAGTAGTCCGGGCTGAGTCGCCAGCCACAACTGTAATGGCCGTCACCGCTGTTGCAGAACTGCTGCCACGGCGTCTCAGTGAGCGGGGTTGGCGCGCTTGGGCCCGCCTCGTGATGGTGATCATGAGCGTGGGGATCGCTCGCGGGCCGATCACTGCGGGGTTGGGTGAGCCATTCCAGCGCCAGTTGGCCCCGCGCGGTTTCGCCGACCAGCGCCTTGGGGGGCTGAAACCCAGCGGCCCAAGCATGGAAACGGGCCCTGTCCGCGTCGGTGCAGAGATCGCACTTATTAGCCACCACCACATCCGCCACTGCGGCCTGGTCACGGAAATGCACATTATTCAGGACCCGCTCTTCCTGTAGCCGCCGCGGATCCACCAGGCAGAGCACGGACTGCAGGTGGAGCACCCCTTCGTAGCTGCCTCCGGTCAGGGTATCAATCACCTGGCTCGGATGGCCCAGCCCCGTGGGCTCAATCAACAGCCGGTCGGGCCTTTCCCTGCGGATCAGTTCGTTCAACGCCACCTGCATCGGCAGGCCCGCGACGCAACACATGCAGCCTCCCGGCACCTCACGCACGGCAACGCCGCCGGCCTCCATCAGGGCACCGTCAACGCCCACTTCGCCGAATTCATTGACCAGCACGGCCCAACGTTCGCCCTCCGGGCGCCGCTGCATCAGATCCAGAATCGCCGTACTCTTGCCCACACCCAGGAAGCCCAGGATCAGGTGTGCCGGTATCGTGCTCATCGTGCCAGCCTGCGGATCAGTCGTTCATCCTCCGGAAAAGCAGCCATCAGCATGTCCGGATCCCCCCATTCGAAATCCTCAAAATCAAATCCCGGGCTCACCGTGCAGCTCACCAGCACATAGCCTGTCTCGGGCGCGGGTTCGGCGGCAAACCAGGTGCTGGGCTCAATCGTCAGTGTCAGCTCGGACTGACTGCCCAGCTTATGGGTCGCGATGCCATTGTCGTCAGCGCAATGGACCAGTACTGGCCCACCCGCATGCCAGTGCCAGAGCTCGTGGCTGCACAGCCGGTGCCAGGCGCTGTACTGACCCTGCTCCAGAAGATAGTGAATCGCCGTCATGGTCGGACGGCTGCCGTGCTCGGTGCGGACATTGACGGGGCTGGCAAAGAAACGGCGATACCAGCCGCCTTCCGGGTGGGGGGCCAGTCCCAGCTCCTGTTTCCAGTGTTCTGCGTTCATCATGACTCCGTGTTTTGTGCGTTGGCGCTGCGACTGTGCAGGTTCAGGCCGATCCGGGTCACGGCATCGCCCGAAACCGCCTTGACCACCAGCTTGATCGGTCCCATCCGCAGCTTGTCGCCCACTACCGGATGCCCATGGCTCCGGCGGAAGCACTCGGATAATGTCTCGCCGGGATCATAGCCGGAAATGTCGATCCCATAGAAGAGCTCCACGTCCCCGACAGTGGCATCGCCATTGAGCACAAACTCACCAAAGAACTGGCGGTCCGCCAGAGGGCTGCTCCGCGAGTGGGTGTCGAAGAGTTTGCTCATCTCTTCCAGCTGCCCCGGCGAGGCCATAACGGCCACCAGATCGCCTTCCTGGAGCTCGGTCTGAGGATCCGGATGGAACAGCTGGCGGTCCCGGAACACACCGGCACAGATCACATGCCGGGGCAGCATCAACTCACTGAAGGGTAGCGGTTCCCGCCAACGCTCGCCGGTCAGCTCAAACACCATCAGCTCATGGTCACCCGATCCGGGCAGGTCCAGTGGCAACCGCCGGCGCGGTTCCTGGCCTGAAGGCACCTCAAGGTGGAGACGATGGGCCAGCGGCGCCAGGGTTGTCCCCTGGACCAGCAATGATACCAGCACCACACAGAATGCCACGTTGAACAACAGATGCGCGTGCTCGATGCCCGCCATAACCGGGAACAGCGCCAGCACAATGGGCACCGCCCCACGCAACCCAACCCAGCTGATGAAAACCTTTTCCCGGGTATGGAACCCAAAAGGCCAGAGCGTGGCCAATACCGCAATGGGTCTGGCCAGAAGAATCAGAACCGCGGCAATTGCCAACCCGGGCACCAGCAGGGCCACCAGCTCACTCGGCGTGACCAGCAGTCCCAGGATCAGGAACAGCGCCATCTGCGCAAGCCATGCCAGCCCGTCGTGCATCTGGAGTATGGCCGGCAGCATCCGGATCCGGCGATTACCCAGTACCACGCCACCAAGGTAGATCGCCAGGAAACCACTGCCTCCCAGACTGTTGATCCCTGCAAACACGACCAGACCGCCGGAAGCCACCAGCAGTGGATAGAAAGCCGGCACGAGCTGGACCCGGTTCACCAGCGCCGCCAGGAGCCGGCCGCCCAGCAGTCCTCCCGAGACGCCCAGGGCCAGCTGCTGGAACAGCAACCAAAGGCTGTCCAGCAGCGGGGCCTCGCCGTGGTTCTGGATGAACGACAACAGTACCAGGGTCAGGAACACCGCCATGGGGTCATTGCTACCGGACTCTATCTCCAGCGTGGCGCTGACCCGGTCATTGAGGTGCAGCCCACGTCCCTGCAGCAGGGAGAAAACGGCCGCGGCATCGGTAGAGGAGACAATGGCCCCCATCAACAGTGCCACCGCCACGGGCAGGTCAAACAACCAGACCGCCGCCATCCCCGTAAGCCCGGCCGTAACCGCCACGCCCAGCGTCGCCAGGCTCAACGCCGGCTTCAGCCCCACCCGAAAACTCTCACCGCGGGTCCTCAGCCCGCCATCCAGCAGGATAATCGCCAGGGCCAGGTTCCCAACCAGGAACCCCGTCCCGAAATCATTGAACGCCAGGCCACCCGGTCCATCCTCGCCCGCGAGCATGCCGATGGCGAGAAAAAGCAGCAGCACCGGCATCCCAATCCGGCTGGACAGGGGGCTGAGCACAATGCTCAGGCTGAGCAGCAGACCAACGAACAGCAACAGATCGGTGGTCAATCGAACCTCCGGAAGACCATTGTTTAACGCATCTTTTTAGTAGGATGACTGCATTCCATCATCTTTTCAGCTTCAATGATGGGAGTAGCCGCTTTGAAACACTGAGTGGAACAGGCCATCAACCGGCCTGCTCCAGCAACCTGGAGAAACCCTCTATGACGGATGAGGTTCTGGTTCTGGACGTGCGCTTCGCCGTCCACCAGCTCAAAAGCACTGACCTGGTCCCCGCGGAGGTCTTTCGTACCCCTTATTACTGGATCGGACGCACCGAAGGGTTTCTGTCGCTCATCTGTGATGAGTCGCTGTCACTGCCCGCCGCCGACACCAGCAATGGCTGGCGATGCCTCAACATCGGCACCGACGACCCGGTACTTCCTGAAGCCGCCCAGAAGCTGCGCAACAATGGCATCAGCCTGGTGCCCCTGCCATCCGGCGCGGGCGCCTACGGCCTTGTGCCGGAGCGCCAGCTTCCCGAAGCCCGCCGCCAGCTTGAGGCGGCGGGCTACCGGGTCACGGAACAGGACGGCACGGGTTCCGCCTGAAGTCTGTCCTTGCTAGGTTAGGGCAGACAGCAACCGGACAACCCGAGCCCCCGCCCATCATGCACGAGCTGACACAGCATCGCTATTTCCGGCGCAACCAGCGCGGCCGTGACTTTGTCGTGAGTGACCTCCATGGACGTCTGGACCGGCTCGACCACAAACTGGAACAGCAGGCGTTTGACCCCGAGCGTGACCGGCTTTTCGCCGTGGGTGACCTGGTGGACCGGGGCGACAACAGCGCGGCCCTTATCGAGCGACTGGAGGAACGCTGGTTCTTCAGTGTACTTGGCAACCACGAACTGATGCTGCTGGACGCACTGGCGGACCCCAGCGCCCGTGTCCTGCATGAACACAACGGGGGCCGCTGGTTCCACCGCCAACCCGCCAGTGCTCAGCAATTCCAGGGAACGCTTCTGCAATAGCACCTGGCGCTGGCTTTCACGGTGGAGACCATAAACGGCAGCATCGGCATCATCCACGCCACGGCCCCCTCAGACTGGCGCACAATCCAGGAAGTGACGCTTGATCCCGGCCAGTGGGAGGAGCTTGTCTGGGATCGGGCCGACTATAATCAGGCCCTGAAAGCACCCGCCATGATGCCCCCGGTGCGCCATATCACCCGCGTGGTCCATGGTCATGTTTCCTGCGAGCGGCCGATCAACGCCGCCAACCGTTTCTGGATTGATACCCTCTTCCGGGGGGGTGACGTCACCCTGATGCCGATCCCGGCCCTGCTCGGCATCCCTGAGCACCAGCGCTCCAGCGCCGGCTGAGACCATGAGGGCAACCAGGCGCCGACTTGCGACAGCTGCCATCGGGTTAAGCCTTCTGGCGCTGGTGCTGGCCACCCCCTCCACCGCGGCCAGCACCAGGAGCCAGCAAGCGGACAAAGTGCTTGTGATCAAGAGCGAACGCCGCCTCTACCTGATCCGTGACGGCAAACGGGTGGCGGATTTCCGCGTCTCGCTGGGGGAGGAACCCGAAGGCCACAAGCTGTCCGCCGGGGACAACCGTACACCGGAAGGTCAGTACACTCTGGACTGGCGGAACCCGGACAGCGACTATTACCGTTCCATCCACATCTCCTATCCCAGCCCCCAGGACCGACGGAAAGCGCGCTCCTGGGGCCTGGATCCCGGTGGGGACATCATGATCCACGGCTTGCCCAACGATGCTGGCGAATGGGCCTTCGCCTTTAAAGGACTCGACTGGACCGATGGCTGCATTGCCGTGAGCAACCAGGCCATGGATTCAATCTGGCGTCAGGTTACCGTTAATACACCCATCGAAATCAGGCCGTAAAACCGGTTTTCACATTCGGACACTTTGATACACTTAATGTTGTATGGACTCGTCAAGACTCAGAGTCCCGCCGAACTTTAACCCGACGTAGAAAGGGGACAATCATGAAAAAGCTGACGCTTGCCGGAGTTGCTCTTACCGCTGTTGCCCTGGGTGGCTGCGCAACCACCAATCAGGAAGCTGCGGACAAGGCGGATAACGCTCTGGATACCGCGGAAGATGCCATGAGCACAGCGGAAAGCGCCGACAGCAACGCCTCGGATGCCCAGACTCGCGCGGACGAAGCCTACGAAATGGCCCAGGAAGCCCTCAAGCGGGCCAAGAATGCGGAGCAATCGGCTGAAGAAGCCAACGAACGCGCCAAGCGCATGCTGGACCGCGCTACCGGTAAGAAGTAATGCGGGTTGCGGAAGCCGCTCTGACGCGGCTTCCTCCCTGTCACTCGACCCCCACCATCTTGTGCATCTGAACACTCAATCGCCATCGGGGGTTTGCCATGCAATACCGTATGGCCTCCTGTGTGCTCGCATCCCGAACCAGGTCGCGCTCGGCGCCCGCCCCCGGGGATGACATAGGGGACAGCAGTCGTGCCCCTGCCTCGATGTCATCATAGTCCGCAGGATCCTGCCCGGACTGTGGATACACCAGTTTCAGTTCATCACAACGCCGGATCCGGATGGTGGTATCGGCCTTGGGGCTGACACAGAGCCAGTCGATGCCCTCGGGCGCTTCCAGCGTGCCATTGGTCTCCACCGCCACAAAAAAACGCCGGTCATGGAATGCCGCCAGAAGCGGCTCATCCAGCTGCAAGAGGGGCTCACCCCCGGTACAGACGACCATGGGCGACTCCTCACCGTTACCAGAGCCCGGCCATAGAGCAGCGATATGGTCAGCGAGCTCCCCGGGCGTGGCAAAATGGCCGCCATTGGGCCCATCCGTGCCCACAAAGTCCGTGTCGCAGAACTGACAGACAGCCGTGGCGCGGTCCTTTTCCCGTCCACTCCAGAGGTTGCATTTGCTGAAGCGGCAAAAAACGGCAACCCGCCCCGCCTGCAGCCCCTCACCCTGGAGGGTGGCAAAGGCCTCCTTGATCCGGTACATCAGGACGCTTCCTCATAGGGCAGGGGATCGGTGATACCGTGGGCGGCGAAGGCCTCCAGGCGCTCAGTGCAAGCCCCGCAGCGGCCACAGGCTTGTTCCCGGCCGTTGTAGCAGGTCCAGGTGTGGCTGTAGTCCAGATCCATGGCCAGTCCTTCACCCAGAATCTGGCCCTTGGTGAAACGCATGAACGGCGCCTCTACCCGCACCGGCTCATAGTTCGCCACGCGCGCCACCCGATCCATCTGCTCGATGAACTCGGGGCGGCAGTCCGGGTAGATGGCGTGATCGCCGCCATGGGCGCCATACCACACCGCCTCGGCGCCCCGGCTTACCGCATGGCCAATGGCCAGTGACAGCAGAATCATATTGCGGTTGGGGACCACGGTTGCCTTCATGGTCGCCTCCTCATAATGGCCCTCCGGTACGGGCTCGGAGTCGGTCAGGGCAGAACCGGCCAACAGGTTCTGGATACCAGTGATATCAACCACTTCATGATCGATTCCCAGCGCCTGCGTCACCGCTCGGGCGCAATCCAGCTCGCGTGAATGACGCTGGCCGTAATCAAATGAAAGCGCATCCACGCGCCAGCCCTGGGCCAACGCCTTGTGCAGCAGCGTGTAGGAGTCCATGCCCCCTGAGTAAATGACAACAATACGGCTCATTGGGGTTCCTGATATGGTTGGATCTGGCCCTATTCTATCAACCATGAACCGGTTGCGGAGGGTCTGTAAGGGCTACCCGCAGCTGCCCTTGAAAAAGCCCCGCGCAGGGATACACTGAGGGTATGGAGTCAAAAGGCGTTTATACCATGGCGACAGGTGGTAACCCATTAAGGGTGACATCCATTACGACACGAAAGAACCCGCGGACGACCGCGGGCTCCTGAATGGTGTACCGCACCGGAGGGAGCCCTGCGGGGTTGCCTCCGGTCGGTTGGGCTGATGCCCGTTCCGAAAGCCCGGAGGTGACTGCCTTCGGGCTTTTTCGTTGCATTGAATCCGATGAACGCGGACAGGAGGGGGACATGAGCCAGAAAACCAATCATACGAGTAACCGGATCCGCCGTCCGGGGCGGCTGCCGTTTCTGGACGCCATCTGCAAGCGGCTCAACCAGCGCGTCAACCTGGAAGACGAACGTTCCGTCCTCGCTCTCTATGAGCGGGGCTGGATTTTCCATGGTGTGCTGGGGACGCCGAGCGAGGCGGAAAGCCGTTATATCCGCTCCCTGGCCGCCCGCTATAATTCCTGGATCCAGAAGCAGGTGGCGTGAACGGAGGGCACACAACAGCGGCTCAGGTGCCGCTGTTGTGGATCATCATGTAATTGTTGACCACATCCTGGATTTTTTCGCGGGAATAGGGTTTCACCACATAGCCGTTAGCACCGGCGGTTATCGCCCGCTGGATACTGTCAATGGAGTCATCGGCTGTCACCAGTACCACGTGCTGCTGCCGATCAATAGCCTTGATCTCGTTCATCAGCTCGTGACCGTCACGGTCTGGAAGGCCCAGGTCCAGCATCACGATCTGAAAGCTGTCCGCATTGAAAGCCTCAAGCGCAGAAGCCGCATCCGTCGCTTCCACCACCTTGACCACGCCCACCGCATAGAGCATTTCGGTGAGCATCTGGCGCATTGTGGGCTCATCCTCAACCACAAGAACGTTGAGATTCGTCATTCTTTTCCCTCGTTTGTTCTCCGGCCAACCAACTATAGCAGGCGTGCACCGCTACGCCTCATCACTTGACATTCTCTGACCCTCGCCATCTTTCCGCGGCAGGTCCAACTGGCGCTCACCTTCAGAAGGCTCTTCTTCTGGGGACGCCGTCTCAAACAGAACCGGATCGGGTCGCGTCAGGAGATTACTGATGCTGATGGCCGTGGTATAGAGCGAAATCGCCACGATCAACAGGATCGGCTGGATGAATATAACGACCCAGGGCACCTCCTCGCTGGCGGTGATCAACAGCAGCATCAGGATGGCCGGCCCGAGAACCAGAAGCAGCGTCAGCGCCAGAAAAAAGACAATCCGTTCACGGAACGGACTGAGATTGTGGTCGGTGATCAATCCAAGCACAAACTTGCCGAGGGCCAGGCCTCCCAGAATAGCCGCTGCAATCGACAGATCCGGCGCCATCAGGGTGGCCTCCGGATGACCCTGCCAGGCACGGGTCAACGCCAGCACGGCGAAAGGAAAAAGAATGAAGATCACGTCCGCGTAGGTTCCGTACATCATGTCGACGGTGTCGTGGGCTGTACGATTGTCCGGAAGCTTGTTCATAGCGTCATACCTGTTGCTGTTTGGCTATTCGCGCCCTTCCAGAGCCTGCCGGATCAATGCGGCAAGTTCCGGATAAAGGTTGGCCGCGTGGGTCATCTCCTGATTTTTGAGGGCACGCTCCACCTCAAAGGCCTTCTCCGTGATCAGCGGGTACCCCACGGCCCCCGCCGTTCCCTTGATCTGATGAACCTGGCGCTGCAGTTCCGTCCAATGTTCCTCCCGGATCGCCTGGTCCATGATATTGAGCCGCTCTGGAAGCCCGTCCAGGAACTGATCCACCAGGTGCTGGACGTCCGGATCCATTGACGGATCCTGAGCAGCATCCCCTGATTCTGACGCCCCTAGATGCTTCTGGAGCAGCATCCGCAACTGCTCCGAATCAATGGGTTTGTGCAATACCCCCTCGCATCCGGCCTCCCTAAGCGCATCGACTTCCGCTTCATCACCGGCCGTAAACGCAATGATCGGTCGCCGGAAACCGGTTTGACGCAACATGCGGGTGGCCTCAGGGCCGTCCATCTCCGGCATGTGACTGTCCATCAGCACCATATGCACGGTTTCCCCCATGGCGGTGGAGACCGCCGCGGAACCCGTATCCACTGTCAGGACAGTGGCCCCCAAACGCCTCAGCAACCGCTCCACCAGCCGACTGTTGTCCTTGTTATCCTCCGCCACCAGAACGGTTCCATGGTGCTGCGCCGCTTCACCTCGAGCCTCGCTGCGAACCATCAGATAACGCCCCAGAACCTCATAGAAACGGCGCTTATCGATGGGTTTGGCCAGGAAATCGTCACACCCGGCTTCCTGGTAGTCCTGCAGGTCCTCGGCCATCACGTTGGCGGTCAAAGCCACGATCGGGGTCTTGAAACCGGCATCGCGGATGGCACTGGTGGCATCCCGCCCATTCATGACCGGCATCTGGATGTCCATGAGAATCAGGTCCCAGGATTCTCTCGTAGCACGCTCCAGGGCTTCGGCGCCATTGACCACATGGACTACTTCCGCGCCCGTGCGGCGGATCAGAAGGTCCACCAGTTGGCGGTTCACTTCATTGTCCTCAGCCACCAGGATCCGGCCACTCAAGTGGGGCGCATGCAGCATGGGCAACTGGCGGCGGCGCTGGGTCATCTCCGAGGCATCCCGGACCATGTGCACCCCTTCCAGTGATCCGCTGTCGATGGTGACCTCAAACTCACTGCCCTCACCGTAGACGCTGTCCACCGTGATATCGCCCCCAAGCAGGCCCGCCAGGTGCCTGGAGATGCTCAACCCCAACCCTGTGCCGCCGTATTGGCGGGCAGTGGCGGCGCTGCCCTGGGCAAACGGATCAAAGAGGCGCTCCATCTGCTCCGGCTTCATGCCCATGCCGGTATCCACAACCTTGGCATACAGCGTTTCCTGTTCCGGGTCACAGCGGATCGCGATGTGGATGCTGCCCTTCTCGGTAAACTTGAGGGCATTACCGCAAAGGTTGATCAGAATCTGCCGGAAGCGCGTAGGGTCCGTCTGGATGACTTCCGGTAGTGGGTATTCGCACTGGATGAAGAACGACACCCCCTTCTCCCGGGCCCTGGGTGTGAAGAAGGCGCGCACTTCGTCGAGCAGCTCGGGGAGATTGACTTCCAGCCGCTCAACTTCGAGTTTATTCGCATCAATCTTCGAATGATCAAGAATGTCGTTGATCAGGTCGAGAAGATGCCGACCGGAACGAACCACTGTCTCGGCACTGCTGCGTTTCTCGGACTCGTTGAGATCCGGTTCCATCAGGGTTTCACCATATCCAATGATGGCGGCCAGCGGCGTCCGGATCTCGTGGCTCATATTGGCAAGGAACTGGCTCTTGGCAGCTGCGGAGTTGCGGGCAATTTCCTTTTCCAGGCGCTCGTTCTCCCGCTCCTTCTCAATCTCCTGGCGCTGGCGGCGCTCGGTCACATCCACACAGGTGCCTTCCAGGTGGCTGGGCTCACCCTCGTCGTTATAGATCGTGCGGATGGAGATGTTCGCCCAGCGCTCCTCGCCCTGGCGGGTTTCAAAGGCCGCCTCCACGCCGTGGACCTCACCCTCCTTCTCCAGTTGTTGGATCACCCAATAACGGACGCTTGACTGGGAGAAGCAGGCCTCCAGCGCATCCGGCACCCCCTGGATCAGCTCATCCACGGAGCTGTAGCCCAGAATCCGCGCCATGGATGGATTGGCATCCAGAAAACGGCAACGGGTGGACATCTGGAAGATCCCCTCCATAGCATTCTGGAACAGGGCCCGATAGCGACGTAGGTTGGCGACGGCCTGCTGGTTCCACTCCAGGGCCTCGCGCTGGACCATCTTGATCCGGTTGGCGAAGGCCAGCGACAGCAGGATATTCTGTGCCACAAACCCGAGCTGGGGGGCGTGGCTGGTGAAGCTGTTCAGCGGGTAGTAGCCCATGACAGCAGTACCGTAGAAAAAAACTCCGCCCAGCGTACAAAGCCAGGAAACAAAATAGATACCGGAACTTGGCAACTCGTTGCGCCAGGCCCAGTAGCTGAGTGCGATGATCACAACCGCCAGGCCGACTGACCCAATGACCGTCCACTCCATCGCCAGGTGATAATCCTGGAAAAGGCTGAGCACGAGGGTGGTAATGGCTGCGTAGAGGCAGAGCTTGAGCACCTGGTCGAGGTGAGCAGCCCGGTTACGCGTATCCAGGAGTTCACGCGCCATCATGGTGCCGAAGATCCAGCTCAGCTGGATGTAGAACTGCAGGTATTCCTTGTGGAACCAGGGTTGGAGACCGCCAAACACCTGTATGCCATGCACCTGCTCGGTCATCACGAACAGCATCGCAAACAGGATGTAAGTGGTGTAATAGATGTAACCCGGTTCGCGGACCACCAGGGTGACGAAGAAGTTGTACGCAAAGAGGGCAAACAGCGCCCCCATGAACAGGCCCTGAATCCATTCATCCACCGAGACCTTGGCGAGGAAGCTCTCCAGCTCCCACAGATTCAGCGGCAACCGCATGGTATTGCGGGTTTCAACGCGCAGAATCAGGCTGTAACGCTTCCCGGGCTCCAGATCCAACCGGAAGGCGGGGTTGGGCACCGCGAACTCGCGCTCGGACCAGTCCTCGGCGTACCGGTGGCGATGTTCCGCCACGATCTCGCCGCGCTCATCAACGAGGAACAGATCCGCCTGGTCCACCAAGGGCAGCATGAGCTCGAGCACCCAGTCGGCGGCCGGTTGATTGCCCCGGCGTAAGACAAGATCGCGCTTCACCCAGAATACGGATTCGGTATAGCCGTAGTTGAGGACCCCTACGGTATGCTCGTTGAAATCAGGCGTTCTGCCAGCGATTACCTCCTGCAGGCTGTATTCATGGGCCTCGTCCTGAAGGTAGTGGAAGCAGCGCCCAAGGTTGAAGGACCCCTTCCCCGCCCGGATCTCCGCCGGCGAATCCAGGCAGCTCCCCGGAGCTTGCGCCCGGGCCCCGCCCGCCACCAGGGCCACACCAAGGCAAAGCGCTGCCAGTGTCAGCAGCAACCAGGCAAGGCGGGCATGGGCGGGCAGTCTGGCATTCAAAACTGTGATCTCTCCGAACGCGGGGAAAGCAATAACGGATTATGCTGCACAATGCGCATTCACCGGAACAGTATGGTCGTTGGAGTGGATTAATGAAAACACGCTTGAGCTTACGGGCCTATCACGCACCCCTGGCCATTGTGCTGACGCTGCCTCTGGCGGGATGCAACCTCGACAACAGCACCATGGACGGCGCACCGGGCTCATGCACGAACAGCTTCAACGTTGAGGATCCATCGCAAGTCGAGTACAGCTCACTGACCATCGACGGGGACCCGCAATCCAATCCCGAACAGGCCAACCTGGACAGGACACTGTTCCGACCGTTCGCGCGCATTGCCAAACCGGCACAGACCGCGGATCAGAAGGCAGCCGACGCCTACGCGTTTTTCGGCCAACAGACGGAAGCCTTCATCGGATTCGACAAGGCCAACCTGCCAGGGTATGACAAAGTCAGAAACGGCTTTGACCTGCTGGAAGCCATGGCCGCGTCCGGCAATGTGGCCCCGCTCCAGACCGCTCGTGAGGCCATGGCGAACTGTGTGCGTGAGGACGCCCCTGGCAGCTTGAGAATCAATTCGCTTAAAGTGACGGAACAAGGGGCAGCTTCGGAGGGTGATGACGATGAACGCGAATCCTGGGAGCTGGGCGTGAACTACGCGCATAACCCGGAGCCATTGAGCGACCCGACCCCCTTCGGCCCCAACATTGCGCGTGTTGCTTTTACCCCTGAAAGCTTCGTGTTCACGCTCTACCCGAACCAGGCTTTTGAGGGCATTGGCCCCGCCTCCGGCTTCAAACAGCCCACCAAACTGATCGCGGGCTTCAACGCGGACTTCGAGGAAACCCTCAACGAAGAAGAAAACAGCGGCGATTCCAACGAAGAAAGCGATAACGGGAGTCCGGATTCGGTCATCTTCGAATCCTTCCTTGCAAACACCCAGGATGACCGGGGCGAGGAACGCGGCCAGACCGACCGGTGGTCATGGAGCTCGGAAGAGGGGACAGACGCCTTCAACAGTGTTTCCGGTATTGATACCGCCCAGTGTGTACGTATTACCGCTGATTACGCCGGCGACGTAACGGGCGATCGCATCACCGTGGAGCTCGACACGGAGCCATGCCCGCGCATCAATGACCCGAGCGACTTTGAGGCGGAAACGTCCTTCACCTACCAGTCAGCCTCTCCCGACACGCAGCAGGAAAGGGACTGAAGGGTCAGCGGTTACTGCAGGTGGGGTCCATCCCCCACTGCTCCATGAAGGCCCGCTTCTTACGGATCAGACGTTCATAGGTGCTGACAATGCTGGCACTGTGCGCGGTCGGGGATTGGCGCAGCGCATCCACCCGCTTCTGGAGTGAACGCAGCTCGCGGCATAAGCGCTGGTGTAGGTGATCATGGACACTTTCGAACTGATCGAGGGCAACGTCCGCCTCGGCATCAGCCCTTGCCACATCCTGGTGCTCACTTTGCATCATAATAACCCGTCCCTGCCTGGTTATATCGAATACTTTTTATTCATTCTGCCGCGCCTGTCAACCCATTGCAATACACTCTAAATACAATTTCACCATTTTACAAAATCGCTCAATCGCCAGTCCGGGCTCCCTGCAGGACGCCCAGAGGTCGCTCGGATTCCGGAAGTACCGGAAAACTGCGGCAAACCTGGCGCACAAAGCCCGCTAACACCGGCAGATGATGCCCCAGAATGGGGATGCCGGTATTGAGCAGGGACACACTGATATCACGGGCTGGATCGGCCCAACACCACTTGTTGATCAGCCCTACATGACCGAAGGCCTCCTCCGAGCGTGGCCCCCAAAGCCCCACCGGGTCCGCTCCCAGCATGAAGCCGGCGCTGAAACGCATTGGAATCATCATGGTGTGATCGAGCTGCATGCGGCCATAGGCCTGAACCGCCCGGATCACCGTCTGCTGGTCGCAAATGCGCCGGCCATTCCACGTGCCGCCGTTAAGCATCATCTGGAAAAAACGCCCCATCTCCTCGGCCGTCCCGCACAGATTGCCAGCCGGAATAACCGCCTCCTGAAAGCGCGGGTCGTTGCTGACCTCCGCCACCGTGTTGATATCCCCACCCAGTGCCCGGCGAACGATGTAGGAAACCGGAAATACCAGCTTGGGACCCGTGGCGTAGTTCCAGGCCAGATCCAGTAAGTTGTCGTGGTCGATGCCATAGGTGAAGTAACGCATCCCCATGGGCTGACGGAGGCGTTTGTCCAGCAGTGTTTGAATGCTCTCGCCGGTGACCCGGCGCACCACCTCCCCCAGGACGTAACCGCCGGTAATGGCATGATAGGCCACGGTGCTGCCGTCCGCCTCAATGGGGCGGGCATCGCACAGCAGCTTCCAGATGTAGCGTTCATCCCAGAGCGCATCAATGGGGGTATTCCGGGGCAGGCCGGGTATGCCGCCACGGTGGGAGAGGATCTGGTGGATGGTGATGTGCTTCTTGCCATGGCGGGCAAACTCCGGGCAATAGAAGCTGACCGGATCCAGAAGGTTGATAAGCCCATCCTCCGCAAGCATGTGCACAAGCAGGGCGGTCACCGCCTTGGAAGCGGAAAAGTAGCAGACCGGTGTCTCCGGCGTCATCGCCAGCCCGCCACTTTCCGGCCTGTCCTCGGGTCCGTTGCCCTGGGCATGGCCGAGCGAACGGTTGAGCAGGAGCTGGCCCCGGTGGCGCAGGGTGATCTGGATCCCTGGATGCGTCCCGGTCCGGTACAGGGCAACAACCCTGTCCCAGACGGCCTCCACCGCTTCCGGAGTGGCACCCGCTGTCTCCGCCGGCTGCTCGCGATCCGCGTCCACTTCCGTCACGGCATCCAGCTCCGTCGGGACATGGCTGCTGTGCAGCCGTTTTCTGAGCCATTCGTTCATAGGGGCTGCTCCTTCCTTTCATGCCCTCGATCAATGTGGCATTCCTTTATGATGGCACAGGAATCAGTCTTCACGAGTGCCATCCCGCCGCTGCAGGCCGTCTTCAATGCGATCCAGCTGCTGCTGGAGCTCACGCATGCGTTCATGGATCTGGTGCACTTCCACCGCCTCGCCCTCACCGTTTTCCGCATCCACGCGCTGGCTCTCCTTCTCCATGACCTGCAGGACAATCCCGATCATCATATTCAGGAAGATAAACGCCGTCAGGAACAGAAACGTCAGGTAATAGATCCAGCTCAGTGGGTAAACCTCCTGAGTCTCGTACATGACATCCGTCCAGTCCTCGAACGTGGCGATACGGAACAGTGTCAGCATGGAGCGCGCAATATTGCCCCAGAGGAACTCATTGATATGGCCAAACAGGAAACTGCCGAAGGCCCCATAGATGTAGAAGATGATGAACATCAACAGCAGGACATAGCCCATGCGTGGAATCGCCTTGAACAGCGAGGCCATGAGAATACGCAGCTCCGGGATCAGCGACACCAGGCGCAGGACCCGGAAAATGCGCAGCAGGCGCGCCAGCAGTACCATCTCCGAATCGTCGATGGGGATCAGGCTAGCCACCACGATGATGAAATCGAAGACATTCCAGCGCTCGCGGAAGAAATCCCTCAGCCGCTCCTCCGCCGCCATCCGGATCAGGATCTCAACCAGAAAGAACACCGTCACCGCCCAGTCCAGGACGCCCATCACCTGATCAAACCGGCTGACGCCTTCATAGGTTCGGGCACCAATGAGCAGGGCGGACACGATGATGATGGTGATCACGGCGCCTTCGAAAAGACGGTTGCGGTGCAGGGCATCAAGCCGGCGCTTCAACTCGCTGGCACTCTGGACCATTCATGACCTCCCCTGTTGAACGCAAAACGCCATTATCACTGATCTGGTCCACCCTGAACGAGTGTTTGACGCCTCTTGGCAGAACAGATAGTGTTCAACACATTAATAGACGACCGGTCTAATTGGCACAAAGATGACAAAACCCCAACGCAACCCCAATCTCCGCCAGGAACTGCTTGAGGCAGGCGTCCACCTGCTCTCCGAACAGGGCTATCACGGCACCGGCATCAAGGAGATCCTCGACCGTGTCCAGGTGCCCAAGGGTTCCTTCTACCATTACTTCAGCAGTAAGGAAGGCTTCACTGCTGAAATCATCGAGGATTACACCGAAGGGCTTCTGGCGCTGATGGACCAGCACCTTGCCCAGCCGCGCGAGTCCGCCCGCGAGACCATCCGCCAGATGTACGGGATCATGATCACCGAGTTTGAGCGTCGCGGCTGTCTCCGGGGTTGCCTGCTCGGCAACCTCGCCGCGGAAATCGGGGCAGCCAGCCAGCAGTGCCAGCGGGCCCTGCAGAAAGGCTACCGCGACTGGCGGGAACGCTTTGTGCCACTCGTTGAAAAGGGCCAGCACACCGGCGAGTTCCGCGATGACATCCCGGCCAGCGCCCTCAGCGATATTTTCTGGAACCACTGGGAGGGCGGCATCCTGCGCATGAAGCTGGAAGGCCAGGCGGATCTGCTGCGCGCGGATCTGGATTGGCTTCTGGACCGCCTGATGGCGCCCGCACCCTGACCCCCACCGGAGTGGCGATCCACCCATTGACGGAGTAGCTGTTATGACCACCCCCCAATTGAACGATGAAGTGACGCTGCAGCGCGGGCGTCCCATCAAGAACCGTCTGGCCAAGTCGGCCATGAGCGAACAGCTGGGCAACGCCCGGCACGATCCCGACGAACGGCTTGCGCGCCTGTACCGCAGCTGGGCGGATGGCGGCATCGGACTTGCCATGACCGGCAATGTCATGATCGACCGGAACGCGCTGGGCGAGCCCAGGAACGTGGTGCTTGATGAGCAATCCGACCTGGAGGCATTCCGTCACTGGGCCGAACAGGGCCAGGCCAACGCCACCCAGCTGTGGATGCAGCTCAACCATCCCGGCAAACAGATCCCGAAGTTCCTGAACAGCCAGCCCGTGGCGCCGTCGGCAGTGCCACTGGGGGGCGGCCTGGAAAAGATGTTCGCCACCCCCCGCGCCCTGGAGGCCGACGAGATCAACACCATCGTGGACCAGTTTGCGCGTTCCGCGCGCCTGGCCCAGGAAAACGGCTTCGCGGGCGTCCAGATCCATGGCGCCCACGGCTACCTGGTCAGCCAGTTCCTGTCGCCCCGCCACAACCTGCGTGAGGACGAGTGGGGCGGCTCAGCGGAAAACCGGCGCCGCTTCGTACTGGCGGTCTACCATGCCATCCGTGACACCGTTGGCCCGGACTTCCCGGTGGGCATCAAGCTCAATTCCGCGGATTTCATGAAGGACGGCTTCAGTGAGGAGGCGTCCATGGACGTGGTCCGGGCACTCTCGGAGGCCGGCATCGACCTGATCGAGATCTCCGGCGGCACCTATGAAGCGCCGGCCATGACCGGGTTCAGGGCGAAGAAGGAAAACGCGCGCGAGGCCTATTTCCTGGATTACGCGGACGCGGTGCGGCGCCATACGGACGTACCGCTGATGGTCACGGGTGGCTTCCGTTCCGCCCCGGCGATGCAACAGGCACTGGATTCAGGCGCCACCGATTTCATCGGCCTGGCGAGACCCCTGGCTGTGGACCCGGAGCTGCCCCGCACACTGTTGAGCAACCCCCAGGCCAAGCTCGCCATCAAGCGTCCGTCCACCGGCTTCAAGGGGCTCGATAAGGCGCTGATGCTCGACATCACCTATTACGAGTCCCACCTGGCGCGTCACGCTGACGGCAAGAAGCCCAAGCCCCGGCTCAGTCCCTGGATCACGGTGGCCAACACCTTCGGGGCCATGGGGCTGGACGCCTTCAAACCGCGCCGCGGCTGACTCAGACGCGGAAATTGCCCACCAGCTGGCGGAGCTCCCCGACCAGCTGGGACACCTCCTCGCTGGCGGATTCGGTGGACTGGGTATCCTGGGCCGCCGTTTCCGCCACCTCCACAATGCGCTGCAGGCTCTGGTTGATCTCTTCGACCGTGGTGGTCTGTTCTTCCGCAGCGCTGGCGATCTGTACGTTCATCTCGTTGATGGTTGAAACCGCCTCACGAACCTGGGCCAGTGACGACTCGGCCTCGGACGCCTTCTCGACCGTGGTCTCGCCGCGCTCCTTGCTCTGCTGCATCACCGAAACAGCGCGCTGGGCGCCTTCCTGCAGCTTCTGGATCTTCTCATTGATTTCGCCGGTACTGCTCTGGGTACGGCTGGCGAGATTACGCACCTCGTCCGCGACCACGGCGAAGCCACGCCCCTGCTCACCGGCACGCGCCGCCTCAATGGCCGCGTTCAGTGCCAGCAGGTTGGTCTGCTCCGCAATCCCGCTGATGTCATCCACCATGGAGGTGATGTCGCTGACCGCCTGATCCAGGTCGTTGATCACGTTCGCGCCGCTTTCAATCTCTTCCGCCAGGGTCCGGATCGCGGCCGTGGCTTCCTGGACCACGTCCCGGGCGCGCACGCCTTCATCATCCGCTTTCTGGGTCGCACCGGCAGCGTTGTTGGCGCTTTCCGCCACCCCGTGGGCGGTACTGCCCATCTCATTCATGGCAGTGGCCACCTGGTCCGTTTCCGCGCGCTGGTTGTTCACACCGCTGGCGGTCCGGGCTGACAGGGTCTGGAGCGATTCCGTGGACTCGTTGATGCGATCAGCGGTACCCACCACCTGTCGGACCAGGTCCTGGATCTTGGCAACAAAGCCGTTGAAGGCCTCGGCCACAGCGCCCACCTCATCCTGGCGGGCCACGTCCAGGCGCTGGGTCAGGTCCCCCTCGCCCCGGGAAATGTCTTCCAGTGCCTTCTGGACCTGGCGGATGGGGCGAATCACCAGCTGCTGGGTCAGAACCACCACCACCCCCACAATAATGACAATCATCACCACGGTCTGGGTCACGGTCCGGATCAACGAGTCCCGCTGCATGGTATTGACCGTGGACGGATCCGCCACCACCGCGAGACGACCCACGTTATTGCCATCATGGGTCAGCTTCTTTTCCGAAATCCGTTTGGAGTTCTCTGGCAGGCTCTTGCTTTTGACAATGCCACCACTGCTGTCCAGGCTGCGCCCGACCACCATCTCGCCCTTTTCATCAAAGACGTAAATGCCGCCAATGCTGACCCCGCCCATTTCGGACTCAATCAGTGTCGCCAGCTTGTCGAACTCGTAGTTCCAGAGCATGCCCGGAACACTCAGCGCCATCCGCTCCATGGACGCATTGACCTCGCGCTCCAGCTGCTGCTCGAGCGAACTTTGCGTCTGACTGTAGTTGATCCAGCCAAACACCAGCATCAACGCGAAGAACACCAACGCAGTGATCAACACGAACCGGAAGAGAATCGAGCGGGTTAGGCGAACTTGCATCAATAGGCCCTGCTGCTATCTGGATGGTGATTTTATGCGAACATCGCATTGCTACGTAAAGGTTAGTTAATAGACGGGCATGACACCACTTTGAAATCGTAAAGGTTGGTTTCCGGCGTCACACTCAGTGCCGCTGACTCGCCTCCCGGGCCTGGGCCAGAACCTGGTCCACGATAGGGTCAACCAGCGCATCCGGGATGTCGTGCCCCATGCCCCGGATCCATTCCAAACGGCTGCCGGGAATCAACCGCTGCAGCCGGCGAGCCGCCTCGGGCCGGATCAGGGGATCGGCAGTGCCATGCAGGATCAGCGTGGGCGCATGAATCCAGCGACTGAAACCGGATAGATCCCCGGTAGCAAAAATACCCCGCATCTGTCGCAGTATCCCATTGGGGCGGTAGCTGCGGCGATAGTCGGAACGCAGGTGCTGCTCCGTCGCGGCCAGATCACACGGATAAGCGGGGCTCTGGATCCGCTTCCAGAGCCCCAGTCCACGGGCCACCGCGGCCTCCTCGTCGTGGCCCTTGATGCCCCCGCCCTGAAGCCACCACAGCACCTCCGGCTTCGGCATGGGCAGGCGCGGGCTGTTGTTGGATGTCATCACCAGTGCGAGCGTACGCACCCGCTCAGGATGGGCAGCGGCGAGGAGCTGGCCGATCATGCCCCCCATGGAGACTCCCTTCACGTGGGCACTGTCGACGCCCAGCGCCTCCATGACCCCCACGGTGTCGCGGACATGATCATGCAGGGTGTAGGGCGCATCGAGATCCAGCCCCAACCGGTACCGCACCATCGCGACCAGGGGATGACCACCCACCGGGGCCTCGATCGCCGAGGAGAGGCCAATGTCACGGTTATCGTAGCGGATCACCCGAAAGCCCTCCCGGGCATAGCGCTCCAGCATGGGCTCCGGCCACAGCGTCATCTGGGCGCCCAGGCCCATGATCAGCAACAGGGGCGGGCCATCCGGGTCGCCCCTTTCCTCAACGCAGAACGTCAGGCCATTACTTTGGATATAACGGGTTTCAGGTGTCACGTGTTCCTCCTCTTCCGGGCAGCCATCGCTCACCCAGCAACAATAGAATCGGGGTAACCAGCAGTGTCAGCACAGTGGCAAAAGCCAGACCGCCGGCAATAGCACTGGAGAGCTGGGTCCACCACTGGGTGGACGGGGCGTTGATGCCGAGCGAGGGCGTCAGCAGATCCACGTTCACGCCCAATACCATCGGCATCAGCCCGAGAATGGTGGTCACGGCCGTCAGCAGTACCGGGCGCAACCTCAGGCAGCCGGTTTCGAGCGCCGCCTCGTAAGGCGAAAGACCATCACGGCGCATCACGTTGAAGGTATCAATCAGAACGATGTTATTGTTCACCACGATCCCCGCCAGCGCAATGATCCCCATCCCCACCATGACCACCCCGAAGGGCTGGGCATTGAACAACAGGCCGAGCAGCACACCCGCGGTGGACAGCACAATGGCGGAAAGCACCAGCACCGCCTGATAGAGGCTGTTGAACTGGGTCACCATGATGGTGAACATCAGGAACAGGGCCACCACGAAGGCGGTGCCCAGAAAACGCGCGGATTCCTTCTGGTCCTCGTTCTCGCCCGCCATCTCCATGCGGATGCCATCCGGCAGCGCGGGCAGGGCTGCCCGCAGTGCCTCGAGGCGCTCATTAACCCGCTCGCCGGGTGCGACATCGGCCTTGATGGTTACCGCCCTCTGGCCATCCACACGGTTGACCACCCCCGTCTTGGGCGAGGGCTCAAGGCTCATGAAATTGGTGATGGGAACCTGGCCGCCACGGGTTTTAAGGGTCAAACGCTCGAACTGATCAAGATTCCGGCGCAACTCCGGCAGTCGGACCCGGATGTCCACTTCATCACGCACCCCCTCCGGACGGTAGGTGGACAACACCAGCCCGTTGGTCACCAGCTGCACCACGTTGCCCACACTCACCACATCCGCCCCGAAGCGGGCCGCGGCTTCCCGGTTGACGTCAATCTGCCATTCGATCCCCGGCAGGCTGCGATCGTCCTCAACATCCACGAAACCGCCGATCTCGTCCATCGTAGCGCGGATCCGGTCCGCGGCCGTATCCAGCTTCTGCTCCCCGAGACCACGCACCTGCAGCTCTATGGGTTTACCCTGGCCGGGGCCCTGTTGCTGCTTGCGGAACTCCAGGACGACTCCCGGAATATCCGCGGTATGCGCCTTCAGATCGGCCAGGATGCGGCTGGCGGGGCGGCGTTGTTCCCAATCCACGAACTGGAACTGGATGGTCCCGATCACGTCTGGCGCCATCTGTCTTCCAGCGTTGACCCGGGAACGGGCGTAGAGCGCTTCTACCTCCTTGAGGCCATAGAGCCGCTGCTCAACCTCCCGGACAATGGCGTCGCGTTCATGCACCGACAGATCGCCGCGCGCCCGGATGTGGATCTGGGCGGAATCGGGTTCCACCTCGGGGAAGAACTCAACGCCATGGTTAAATGCACCGTAGGCACCATAGATCCCAATCATGGCCAGGAACAGGATGACCAGGGTCATACCCGGATGGGTCAGGCACCGGTCCAGCAGTCGGCGGTAGGCGTCACCGAAACGACTGGGCTGATTATCACCAGCAGCACCGCCACCCCCCACCACGCCCCCGAGGATGGGCAGGAAAATGAGGGCCATGGCGAGCGACATGAGCAGACAGAGTATGACGGTGATCGGCAGGAACTTCATGAATTCCCCCACAACCCCGGGCCAGAACAGCAACGGGATGAAAACGGCGAGGGTGGTCGCGGTTGAGGCGATAACGGGCCAGGCCATGCGGATGGCGGCCTCGGCCCAGGCCTGGCGGGGCGGCATGCCGTCAAGCCGGTTCCTGTCCGCGAGCTCGGACACCACGATGGCACCATCCACCAGCATGCCGGCCACCAGGATCAGGCTGAACAACACAACAATGTTCAGGGTATAGCCCAGCGCCCAGATCAACAGGATGCCCGTCAGGAAGGCCCCGGGAATGGTCATCCCCACCAGCAGGGCCGAGCGGGGTCCCATCACCGCCACCACGATGATCAACACCAGCACGATGGCGGTCAGTACGTTGTTCAGCAGATCGGAAAGGATGTCATCGACTTCCTCCGACTGATCCATGATGGTTGTCATCCGTACAGCGTCCGGCAGCCGTGGCCGCGCCTGATCAAGCAGGGCCTGGACCTTGTGGACGGTTTCGATGATGTTGGCGCCGGCGCGCTTGGAGATCTCCAGTACCACTGCCGGTTCACCGCCGATGCGCGCAAACCCCTGCGGGTCCTTGAAGGTGCGCTGCAGGGTGGCCACATCACCAAAGGTCACCACTGAATCGTCGGCCACCTTCAACGGCATCGTCATGACATCGTCAATGCTCTCCACCAGGCCAGGTACTTTCAGGGCCATGCGACCGGCGCCGGTATCGAGGCTGCCGGCCGGTATCAGTTGGTTGTTGCGGGCAACGCGGTTGCCCAGGGTGGCGTAATCAATCCCATAGCCCTGAAGCACCTGTGGGTCCACAACCACCTCGACCATGTCCTCGCGATCACCGGCGATTTCCGCTTCCAGGACCTGGGGGATGGCCTCGATCTCGTTCTGCAGATCCCGCGCCATGGTGATCAGTTGCTGCTGGGAAAGCGGCCCGGAGAGTCCGACGCTCAACACCGGGAACAGGGCCACATTGACCTCGTTGACCCTGGGCTCCTCGGCTTCGGCGGGGAGATCGGCACGGGCGATATCCACTTTCTCGCGCACATCCTGAAGGGCCTGATCCGAGTCGAAACCGGCATCAAACTCCAACAGCACCGAGGCATGGCCCTCGCTGGCGGTGGCGCTCATCTGTTCCACCCCTTCCAGGGAACGCAGCTCCTGTTCCATCGGGCGGACCAGGAGACGCTCACCATCTTCCGGGCTCACGCCTTCGAGGGTCATGGAGACGTAGATCATGGGGATAGCGATGTCGGGGTTGGCTTCCTTGGGAATGGTCTGGAAGGAAACGATCCCGGCGACCACCAGAAAGATCAGGATGAGGATGGTGGTGCGGGCCCGGTCCATGGCCGCAAGGATAAGCCCCCGCATGATCAGCCCTCGTCCCCATCGGCCGGGACGGGCACAACGCGGTCGCCTGCCCGCACGAAACCAGCACCCCGCGTAATGAGGCGTGTGCGCAACGGCAGCCCTCCGACCCAGGCGCCATCGCTGTCGGTACTGAGCAGCCGCACGGGCGTGAACGCCACGCGGTTATCGGATGTAACATGACGGACGCCCAGCCGCCCCTGGCCGTCCAGGCGCAGACGCGCCGGCGATAGCCGGGTTGCCAGCTGCGGCTCAAGGGCAATGCGCAGCGTGGCGCTGGAGCCGGCCACACGCCAGCTCTCCGGGTTGGGTACCACCGCTTCCACCTGGTAACTGCGCGTCTCCTTATGGGCGGCACTGGCCACAAAGTGCAATTCGCCCTTCAATACGCGGCCATCCAGCAGTTCCACCATCACACTCTGCCCTTCGGAAAGCTTGCCCGCTTTCTGCTGGGGAACCCGGCCACTCACTCGCAGCCGGTCGGTCTGGACCAGTTCCACGATGGGCTCGCCGGGCTGGAGTTCATCGCCAACGCTCACCTCCCGACGGTTAACCGTGCCGGTAAAGGGCGCAGCCGGAGTAACGCTGTCCAGAGCCACCTGGGCCTGCTCCAGCGCTGCATTCGCGGCGGCCCTGTCCGCGCGCCGGGCGAGATACTCGGACTGGGATGCCAGGTCCTGGCCACGCAGCTTCGAGGCCGCCTCAACATCCGCCTGGGCACGTTCAAGCCTTGCCCGTGCCTGCGCCACCTGTTCCTCGCGGTCTTCCTCGCTTAACCGGGCCACGGGCTGGCCTGCGTTCAGGCGGGCACCCAAGGGCTCGAGCGTTTCTACCTGGGCCGTGATACGGCTCCGCACCATGACCGAGCGCCAGGGCTCAACCTGCCCCTGCACCACCACTTCCGGCTGGAAGGGGCGGGCGTCGCGTTCACTCACCGCCACGCGGGCCGGCTCCGCTTCCGTGTGCTCGTAGGGGTCCTCCATGGTTCCGACGCTGCGCCGCACCTCGCCACTGGCAAGCCACAGCACCAGAAGCACGGTTAATCCCACTGCCAATGCCACGGGTCCCCGAGGAATGCGGTTCATCATGAAGCTGCCTCCTCGCTGAGGGTTGGGTCCGTCCCGGCCAGACCGGCAACGATGAACCCGACGACATGGTCAAAGTAGGCCTCAAGGCTGGGGGTGTCATGACGTTCCGGCCCCAGGCCGCCGGTGGCGATACGCTCCATGACACCCTGGAAGATGGCGTCCACGCCCCAGAACAGCCCCTCAATCGGCTTATCAGGAACCTCGCCCGCTTCAATAGCGGCCCGCACCAGCTCACGGAAAAACGCCTGGTACTCGCTGTCCAGTGCCTCCATGGCGGAACGCTCCGCCTCCCCAAGGCGGGCCTGCAACTCCGGGCGGTCGCAGTGCAGGCACAGTTGCACGTCCACGGGATGGGCGCGCATCAAGGCGAAGGCTTCATACAGGACACGACGGATGGTCATCAGGGGCGTTCCGGCCCATTCAACGGCCCGATAGTGCGCCAGGCACTCGTGGGAAAAGCGCAAGGCGAGGCGAGCGTAAAGGCTCTCCTTGCTGCTGAAGTGCTTGTAAACGGTCCCCTTCGCCACGCTGGCCTGGTGCGCCACCTGCGCGATGGTCACGCGGTCCCAGCCCCTATCACGGAACAAAGACAGAGCGGTATCCAGCAGCAGTGTCTCCCGCTGCTGGAAAAGTTCATCCTGATAGCGCACTGGTGCCGGACCTCTGCTGGTGACCAACGGTCATTGTATGACCGGAGGTCATGCCCGGCAAGCAGGGACCAGGGGGATCAGTTACCCCCGGGCTGCCAGCTTTGAAGTGCCTCGTAGGTGCTGGCTACCGTTTGCGCGTCAAACGGCTTCTGGATCATCCCGGCAAGACGGCCGTTGGGTGAAATGATGGACAGGTGGCCGCTGTGCTTCACAACGGGATTACCATCATCATCCGTACTGTGGGTGAACGTGGCGTTCAGGTCGGAGGCCAGCCCCCGCAGCGAGTCGATATCGCCCGTAACGCCCCGGAAATCGTCCCCGAAAAAAGTGATATAACGGTTGAGGACCGCTGGCGTGTCCCGTTCAGGGTCAGCGGTGATCATCAGGAACTGGGGCTCGGTCGCCCGCTCGGAGATGCGCCTGTCGGCCCTGGACAGCGTCGCCATGGTGGTCGGGCAGATGTCCGGGCAGTGGGTGAAGCCCAGGAATGCCAGCGTCCACTGGCCCTGGAGCAGGGATTCATCAACAGCCTCACCCTGGGAATCGGTCAACTGGAAGCTGTCGATGGGGCGCGGTTGCTCATAGAGGTAAACATTGTCCGCGGCCACCTCAGGCGGCTCACTGCTGCCGGACGGACCGTGCTGGGAAGCCACCCAGACGTTGTAGATGGTCAATGCCATCACCCCGGCGGCAGCCAGGGCCAGAATGACAACGGTAATGGCGATATTGCGGTTCTGGGACATCAGCGCTCCTAGAAACGGACAAAGTGGTCAACAAGCAGAACCACGAACAACAGCATCAGGTAGGTAATGGAATACTTGAAGGTCTGCAGCGCCACGCGCCGGTCATCCCCCCACCAAAGTCGAAACGCATACTGCAGGAAACGCAGGCCCAGCAGGGTGGCCCCGACCAGATAGATCATCCCGGACATACCGGTAGCCACCGGCAACAGACTCACGGCGAGCAGCATGAAGGTATACAGCAGGATATGCAGCTCGGTGAAACGGTTGCCATGGGTAACCGGTAGCATGGGGATATCCACCTGGGCGTATTCCTCCTTGCGGTGGATCGCCAGGGCCCAGAAATGGGGAGGCGTCCAGGCGAAGATGATCAACACCAGCAACAGGGCGTTGGGATCCGCCGTGCCCGTAACAGCCGTCCAGCCCAGCAGCGGGGGCATGGCACCAGCAAGACCACCGATTACGATGTTCTGGGGTGTGGCCCGCTTGAGGAAGACTGTATAGATAACCGCATAGCCCACGAGGGATCCCAGCGTCAACCAGGCCGTCAGCATGTTCACCTGCCAGACCAGCACCAGCATGCCGGCGAGTCCCAGGGTAGCACTGAAGCCCAGGGCGTCCGCGTTGCTCAGGCGGCCTGTAGCCACGGGCCGCCGCCGGGTCCGCGCCATGCGGGCGTCGATTTCATGGTCCACGACATGGTTGATAACAGCGGCGGCGCCGGAAAGCAGGGCAATACCGAGATTGCCCCAGAAAACCGTAGCCAGTGATGGCAGGCCGGGCTCGGCCACCAGCATACCGATGATGACCGTCAGCAGCATCAACGCCACCACCTTGGGCTTGGTCAGCTCAAGGTAATCACGCCACGTAATGGTCTGTTTCGCGGAAGCGGTATTGTCACTCATAGGGAATCCGGTACTCACGTATTCGGGGGCGCGCCACGCAGTCGTTCAACCCGCACCAGAAGATTCACGCAGCCCAGCAACAGAAAGGCGCCGAACGCATTGTGGGCAATAGCAACTGCCAGGGGAATCTGGAGAAGGATGTTCAGAACACCCAGAATGACCTGCGTTGCCAGCAGCGCCAGGGCGATGCTGGCGGCGTGGGCAACCGCAGCCCCCCGCGCTCTTTTGATTAATGTTAAGAATAACGCACCAAGGACCACCAGAACCACCATGGCACCGATACGATGACTCTGGTGGATGGCCACACGGGCCTCGTTGGTCAGCCGCCCACCCAGGTAATTCGGGCCCACGGACTGGAACAGGTTGAAGCCCTCGGCAACATCCATCTCTGGCCAGAGCTGGCCCTGACAGGTGGGCAGATCGGTGCAGGCAACGGCAGCGTAATTGGCGGCCGTCCAGGCGCCAAGCGCGATCTGCAGAACAAGCAGAACAAGGCCGCCATAGAGCCAGGGCCGGAGCGCCAGCACTCCGGCCCTGGGCTCGGGAGGCAGATCACCACTCCCCCGGGGGAGTTCCAGGCGCCGGAACAGAAGGAACATCAGGCAGAAGGTGGTAAAGCCGCCAAGAAGGTGGGCCGCCACCACCTGGGGCCAGAGCGACAGGGTCACGGTCCAGGCCCCGAACGCCGCCTGCAGCACCACAAAGCCCGCGGCAAAGGTCGCCAGCCCAGCCGGAGCGCCTTCCCTGCGATGCCGGATGCAGGCTGCGGCAATCCCGAAAATCACCAGCCCCAGGGTGCCGGCAGCATAGCGATGAATCATTTCAGGCCAGCCCTTGCTGGCATCAAAGGGTGCCTCCGGAAAGCGCGCCTGGGCCTTGGCAATGGTCTCGTCCCCACTGGGGACGGTGAGGTGGCCGTAACAACCCGGCCAATCCGGACATCCCAGGCCTGCGTCGACCAGCCGTGTCCAGGCCCCCAGCAGGATCACAATGGTCGCCAGCGCCAGGGCGGCCAGAGCGGCCCGACGTAGACGGGGAAAATCAGTGACTCGCGGATTGCCGGGATCGGTATACATCGTCGGTTCCAGGTTCAGCCCAGAGGGGAAACTTCCAGAAGGTGTTCAAGGTCTTCAAGCACATCGTCCCCGGTATGGCGCTGGTCATAGCGCAGCACCAGGTTGCCCATGGGATCCACGATAAAGACCGTGGCCTTGGCGCCATCCGCCGTGTACTCGGCAAGGGGGTTCGCCTGATCGGCCGAGAAGAGCCTCAGCCTGCGGTCATCGGCACCCTCCGGCACGGTACCAGTGGCGCTGATGAAGCCCCGGCGGACACGGTTCCATTCGCGGTGCAACAACTGATGGACGCTCCCGGTGCGATCCAGCCACTGCACACAGGCCTCCCCACATTCAGCCGCGGTGACGAGGATCCACCATTTGGCGTCTTCATTCTCGGGTAGCAGGTAGCTTTGGAAGGGCTTGCCCTGGGCGTCCCGGATACCCTGGCCCAGAGCCTGCTCCTGGCCGTCAACGAATTCCCCGTTGTTGGTTGTACTGCTCGGCATCCCCCAGCCTGTGTAGTACATGACCGTGGCGGCCATCAGGGGCAGAATCGCAATCAGGAACAACAGAGCCGCCTTGCGGCGGGCACGTTGGGTCTGTTCTTCAGTGAAACTATTCTGGCTCACTCAGGATTCCTCGTCTCGGCGGAAGCTGATTGCAATGGTCAGGCTCAACAACACCAGCGCCAGCCCGAACCACTGCACGGCATACCCATAATGGGTGGCCGCGTCCATCCGGTCCGGCTCCCAGCCGGTGCGTCGTGCTCCAGGCTGGCGATCATCAACCAGGCGAATGGGCACGCCAGCAACACCGGGGAGGGTGCTCCTGGCCTGTGAACGCGACAAGCTGGCCACACGCCTTGGCCAGCCATCCGGGTTGACCGCATCAACCGGCCCCAGTACCAGGGGCTCGGGCCAGTCCCAGACCCGGCCCTCCAGCGTTGTGCTTCCCTCTGGGGTTGCCGGGCGCGGCAAGCGATCACGGTTATCCGGGGCGGGAACCCAGCCGCGGTTCACCAGAACCGGCCCATCCCCGGTATGAAAAGGCTGCAGAACCTCATAGCCCGGTCGCCCCTCCCGGGTTCTGTTATCCAGAAGCCACTGGATCTGCTGGTCATAGTGGCCCGAAAGCGCAACGGGCTGTCCTTCCAGGGGGGCCTCGACAGGCCACTCAACCGGCGCTTCGCTCTGCGACCAACGGTCTTGGCGCTCCGCCTTCGTGAAGCCGCGGTTGAGTTGCCAGACCCCAAGCCCAATAAGCAGGGCCACGAGCACAGTGGTGGCCACCCATACTTTTGGATTCGGCTGCCAGCGCCAGTGCCTCGGGGCCCCGTTCATGGTCTGTTATAGTGATGCAATTGATTCATTTTCAAGAGACTTCCGCCATGTTCATCAAGTTTCTGATCGTCCTCGTCCTGATTGCCATCATTGCCAGCCTGGCCAGCAGCTTCTTTTTCATGATGAGGGACGATGGTAACCGCCACCGGGCGGTGAATGGACTAGTGGTCCGCGTGTCGCTGTCCGCGTTGCTGATCGTTCTGATCGGGGTGGCCGTTATGACGGGTAATCTCGAAATGAATGCGCCGCCTTTCTAGGCGGCGCACCACTGGATTCACAGTACGTAGACAAAGGTGAACAGCATGATCCAGACCACGTCCACAAAGTGCCAGTACCAGGCGCCGGCCTCGTAACCGAAATGGTCATGGGCGCTGAAATGCCCCTTGATCAAACGGATCAGGATGACACTGAGTATGATGCCGCCCAGCAGCACATGCAGTCCATGGAAGCCGGTCATCAGGAAGAACAGGCTGCCGTAGATGCCGGAATCCAGTGTCAGCTGGAGATGGCTGTAAGCTTCAATGTACTCTTCGATCTGGAAGAATAGAAAGATCGCACCCAGGACCACGGTTGCCCCGAGCCAATAGATGGTCGGCATGCGCTTGTCGTACTTCAGCGCCTTGTGGGAGAAGGTCAGGGTGATGGACGAGGCGATCAAGAGCAGTGTGTTGATCAGCGGCAGGCCCCAGGGGCTGATCACATCATGCGGACCCGCATACTGGCTGCTGTCCGGGTTCTGCAGCAGTGGCCACTGGGCTTCGAAGCCCTGCCAGAGCATGTTCGCTGCGCCCTTGGCGCCTTCGCCGCCCAGCCAGGGCACCACGAAGACGCGCACATAGAACAGGGCGCCAAAGAAAGCAGCGAAGAACGCCACCTCGGAAAAGATGAACCAGCTCATGCCCTGGCGGAAGGAGCGGTCCATCTGGGCATCGTACAATCCGGCCCGGCTCTCCCGGATCACATCCCGGAGCCACCCGGTGATCATGTAGATCAGGACCAGCATTCCGACCGTGAAAAGGACCCAGGCCGTAGTGGTGGGATCCCCGTTGGACTGGTTCACCAGCAGGGTGGAGAGCCCGAAAAAGGTCAGGAGCATCCCGATACTGCCCACAATGGGCCAGATGCTCGACTCCGGGACGTAATAGCTCTGGTTGCTCGACATGCAGCCTCCGCTGTTCTTATTCCGTTACGGTTACCGTTGCTCCGGACCGCCGGGGTCAGTCGACCCGCGGCGGCTGCTCAAAGGTGTGGTAGGGCGCCGGAGACGGAACCGTCCACTCCAGACCCTCCGCGCCTTCCCAGGGCTTGGCCTCAGCCTTGCGACCGCTCTTGATCGCCCGGTAGACGATGACGAGCAACAGCAGCTGACTGGCACCGAACAGGAAGGCCCCCACGGTCGAAATCTGGTTGAAGTTGGCGAACTGGATCGGGTAGTCCGCATAACGCCGCGGCATACCGGCAAGGCCCAGGAAGTGCATAGGGAAGAAGGTGATGTTCAACCCAATGAACGACAGCCAGAAATGGGCCTTGCCCAGCGCCTCGCTGTACATACGGCCGGACCACTTGGGCAACCAGTAGTAGACGGAGGCGAAGATGGCGTAGATCGCACCCGGGATCAGGACATAGTGGAAGTGGGCCACCACAAAGTAGGTGTCGTGATACTGGAAGTCCGCCGGGGCAATGGCGAGCATCACGCCCGAAAGCCCACCCACGGTGAACAGCACCACAAAGCCGATGGCGAACAGCATGGGCGTTTCGAAGCTGATGGAGCCACGGAACATGGTGGTGATCCAGTTGAAGATCTTAACCCCGGTGGGCACCGCGATGATCATGGTCGCGTACATGAAGAACAGCTCGCCGGGCAGCGGCAGGCCGACCGTGAACATGTGGTGCGACCAGACCAGGAACGAAAGGATCGCGATGGCGGCCGTGGCGTAAACCATGGAGGTGTAGCCGAACAGCGGCTTACGCGAGAAGGTCGGAATGATCTGGGAGATGATGCCGAAGGCCGGCAGGATCAGGATATAGACTTCGGGGTGACCGAAGAACCAGAAGATGTGCTGGTACAGCACCGGATCACCACCACCGGCGGCATCAAAGAAGGCGGTACCGAAGTGGATGTCCATCAGCATCATGGTGACCGCGCCCGCCAGTACCGGCAAAACAGCAATCAGCAGGAAGGCGGTGATCAGCCAGGTCCACACGAACATGGGCATCTTCATCAGGGTCATGCCGGGGGCACGCATGTTGATGATGGTAGCGATGACGTTGATCGCCCCCATGATCGAGGAAATCCCAAGAACGTGGATGGAGAAGATGAAGTAGGTGGTGCTGTCCGGTCCGTAGGTGGTGGACAGCGGTGCGTAGGCCGTCCAGCCAAAGTTGGGCGCGCCGCCGTCCATGAAGAGCGTGGACATCAGGATCAGCGAGCCGGTGACCAGGAGCCAGAAACTCCAGTTGTTCATCCGGGGCAGCGCCATATCCGGAGCCCCCACCATCAGGGGGATCATCCAGTTGGCGAGCCCCACAAAGGCGGGCATGACCCCCCCGAAAATCATGATCAGACCATGCATGGTGGTCATCTGATTGAAGAACGCGGGCTGCACCATCTGCAGGCCCGGCTCGAACAGCTCGGCACGGATCACCATGGCCATGGCGCCGCCCGCGAGGAACATCGCGAACGAGAACACCAGGTACATGGTGCCAATGTCCTTGTGGTTGGTGGTAAACAACCACCGTCCAATCCCCTTGGCGGGGCCGTGATCGTGGTGATCAGCGGCGTGAGCGTCTGCAACCGCACTCATGATGAACCCCCGTTACTCAAACGCTGAATACTTAACCGTCTTCGCCGGTTTGCTCGGCGACCCATTCACGGTATTCGTCTTTCGGCACCGCCTTGACCTCAACTGGCATGAAGGCGTGCCCCTGGCCGCACAGCTCAGCACACAGACCGTGATAGGTGCCGGGCTCCTGGATCTTGGTCCAGTTCTTGTTGATGAAGCCGGGAATCGCATCCTGCTTCCAGCCGAATTCCGGGACCCACCAGCTGTGGATCACATCATTGGAGGTGATCAGGAACCGGATCTTGGTATCAACCGGAAGGACCAGCGGATTGTCCACGGAATAGTTGTAGTCGTCGCTCTTTTGGATCAGGTCCTTGCGGGCATCGCGCGGCGTGTCCTGGGAACTGAAGAAGCTGATGTCTTCATCCATGTATTCGTACTGCCAGCGCCACTGGTAGCCCGTGACCTTGATTTCCATCTCCGCATCAGAGGCGTCGTACATGTCGACCAGCGTCCCCGTTGCCGGGATGGCCATCATGATCAGGATGAGGAAGGGAATTATGGTCCAGATGATCTCCACGGTGGTATTTTCGTGGAAATGGGCCGGTTCCGCCCCTTTGGAATGGCGATAGGCCAACACGGACCAGAGGATGGCCAGAAAAACACCAACGCCGATCACAACGCAGATCCAGAACACCCACATGTGAATGCCGTAGATTGTGTTGCTGATGGAGGTGACACCTTCAGGAAGGTTGACGCCCCAATCGGCAAAGGCGCTGGATGGCGCCGTTACAGCAGTCGCCAGGGCACCGGCACGCAGGGCCTGCACGCTCATACCTCGTCTCCAACAAGAATTGTGTTTCGGGCCCGCATGCTTTGCGGCCGGGCTGTGGCGTCGCTCCCGGAAGCACGCGGGCAATGTCCGTCTGAGTCTCTAACGCAAAGTTACGCAGAGTTTATCGTTTTTTGCGCACATGACAACCGTCAAGAACTTATTCTAGCGTGTCGGGCTGGCGGCGACCACCTGCCGGGCAGCGCGCGCAAACTCGGCTACACTGTGAAGAGTTGCGCCCCGCTGCGGTCCATCCACCAGTGCTGTACGGTCCATGACACCGGAGTCCATCACCCAGATCATCACACAGGCTATTGACCGGGAATCCGCCACCGGACACTTCCGGGAACGGCTTGATGCCAGGGCCCAGGACCTGCATGGGCTGTTCGAGGTGGATGCGGAGGACCCGGCAGCGGCACTCCATAACTTCACCCGCGAATACGTGGAGATGACCCCGGGTGTGATCCACTGTGTTCAGGTTTGCGCCCAGCGTGCCGGTGTTGAGACGCTTTTCCAGCCCTTTATTGAGACAGCCACGGGCTACTTCGCGCACCCTTCTGTACTGCTGGCGGGCTATGAGGGCCTGGAAGGGCTCCTGTTCAAGGCCTATCAGTGCCACCGGCTGATGGAAGAGATGTACGAGAACAACCGCTCCTTCCGCAACAGCAACCTGCTGGAGCCGGAAGCCACCCAGGCGAACCTTCTCGTGCACCACCTCATCGGTGAGCCTTTTGCGAATGAACTCGATCAGGCCATACTGATCACCGTGCGCCAGATCGTCGGCTCAGGTGACTATTACAGCCTCGATCTGGCGCCCTTTGTCGCCCAGGCCAGTGACGAGGCCTGGGACTGGATGCGTGAATACTGGACCAATCTGCTGGCACGGAACGGGATCCACTTCCGGTTCTCGTTCCGCTCGGCACTGTAACCCATCAAACAGGGAGCGCTTAGTGCTCAATCAACCGGACCTTGCCCGTCTCATGCTGCGTCTGGCGCTGGGTTTTCTGATCCTGCTGCACGGCATCAGCAAGCTGATCAACGGGATCGGACCGATCGAAGACCTTCTGGCGGCCCACAACCTGCCGGTGTTACTGGCCTGGGGCGTACTCATCGGCGAGATCCTCGCCCCGGGCATGCTGATCCTGGGCATTCACACCCGTGTCGCGGCGATATTGATCGCGGTCAACATGCTGTTCGCCTTCGTACTGGCACACCAGCATCAGGTGCTGGCGCTCAAGGCCAACGGGGGGTGGGCCCTGGAACTCCAGGCCCTGTTCCTGATAAACGCGCTCGCCATACTGCTGCTTGGGCCAGGCCGTTACCGGGTCCATTCATAAGTAGATGTCAGGTCACGGAATACCATTGGTTGCCTTTGCGGGTCTGGTGCATTTCCGGGTCCCGCTTGCCAGAGCTATGGTTGGTCGAGCTGGGCGCGGAAATGATGCTGGCATCAGCGATGCTGCCTTCGTGCAGCATCAAGGCCCCGGCGCTCCAGGCGCTTGTTCACTTCCTTGACAGACACCGCCTAGGCCTCCGATTTATGCCGGCGGTTGGGAGTGACTTTTAGCAGCCTCCACAAGTGGATCAGGCACTACGTCTTTACATGATTCGCTTTTGCATATTGTTTTAGCCAAACCTGAATACTTTATAACTATCAATATATTTTTTACCATAAAAAATAACACTAAAATCTCCGTTGACAAAAATATTTTTTGGTTAAAAACTGAAGTCGAGCTTTTAGATAAAGCTCTCGTTTCACGACAAATTGTTATGCAAATAGGGAGGTTATAATGACAACTCGTATTATGACATTCATAATGGCTACTATGCTGGTTTTCTGGGCCCCAACATCTATTTCAGAAGAAAAAAAAATTACTGTTACTGATAGCAAAGGAAAATCCCACACAGTTACTCAAAAGACACAGCGCATCGGAAATAACAAGAGAATAATTATCCCTGGAAAGCGTTCGGAGAAGCTAAAATCAATTCATAAAGATATCTGTAATTCAATGGGTGGAAAAGACATAACAGATCAAGGAATAACGACTTTATCAGGGTCAGCAGTAGACGCTGTTACGTGTCATATCCCGAAAAGCAATTCTAAAAAAAGAAACAAAAATAAAACTATAGATAAACAATCCTTTCTTTTCCCTCCAGCACTTGATATTTATCCACCCCACGGTACTGTTCAGACTGGCGAACGTTTTCGGGTAAATGGGTACTTTAAGTATGCAACTGACGAGGGAGGACGTTTTAATTCCAAGATGACTGCTGACGGTTGTGGAGCCTCTAAGGGAGGCATGGCTCCCGCTGACGCAGAGGGTGAAATTGCAATGAGCGTACTTTGTCAGGCATTTGAATCCGGAAGTTACACTACTTCCCTTAAAGCATGCATACCTGGGCTATGCGCTTCCGGAAAAGGCCTTATTACAGCCCAATAACGTCATTTCCCCGGAGCTTAGCAGTCCCGGGGGTATTCCAATGCCATCAACTTAATACATTTTCCCAAAAATATCATATAATTAAGGCTCACTAACCGGAACGGGAGACACGGTTTTGAGCCAACAACACGACCCAGCGGTTGACATCAGCCCCCAATCCTTGCTTACAAATCGTACAAAAAGTAACCAGCCTGCTTGATTGCTCTGACTTTATTGCTACCCCTCGGCATAAAGCGACCGATTTCACGCGAAAACGCTGCCTGAGTTTCCGCAACCTGATTCTTTTCCTGCTCAACCAGCCCAACAGCACCCTTCAGACCGAGCTGGATCAGTTATTTCAAACGCTTCACCAATCGCCGCTCGAAAGCCAGAGCGTCACCGCGCAGTAAGCGTTCATTCCAAGACGTGGTAGACGCATCCCAGGCAAGCTGATCACTTCACCTCATTAAGCGGCTTCAGTAATTCCGGCGAGACCTTGTACTGTTTGGTGCCGTCTTCGGCGAGCACGATCACGCTCTTGCGGTTGATCTTGGTGACGATGCCAAACGCCGGTCCCTCGCGAGTCTCGAAGGTCACCTTGAGCCCGACGCGCATCTGGCTCAGCGCCTGCAAGTTTTCCTGCTCTTTGAGTTCATCGATACGCTGGCAGATAGCCTCGTTGAGCTCCAGCAACTGATCGAGGGTCATCTCATCAATGCGCATCGGCGACAGGCTCCGGTTGTCTGTGCGGGTGGCGTGAGTCGATCAGCGAGCGTAGCGGCTGGTCAGCGTAGTGCGTCTTCCACAGCCGCGGCGTCAGTTTCGCCGCCTCTCGGGCCGGATGCTGGCTGATGCGCTGCAGCACGTCCACCAGATAGGTGTATGGATTGATGTCGTGCAGTTTGCAGGTGCTGATCAGGCTCTGGATGAGGCCCAGGTGCTCGGCGCCGAGTTCCGTCCAACAGAACATCCAGTTCTTCTTGCCCATGGGAATGGGGCGCAGGGCCCGCTCCAGGTGATTGGTGTCCGGTTGTACGTCTGGATCTTCCAGGAACACGGTGAGGCTCGCTTCGCGCCTGATGACGTAGTTCAGGGCTTTGGTCAGCGCCTCACTGGGCAACAAGCCGCCGCGCTCCAGTTGAGCTCGGCACCACTGGAAGAACTCGTGGACCACGGGTTTGGAGTGTGACAACCGATACTGGCGTTTTTTCTCGCCATTGAGCTTCTGAGCGCGGATCGTGTCTTCGTGGTGATACAGCTGGGCGATCTGCTGTAGCGCCTCGCTGGCCTGCGCCGGGTACTCGTTCTGGGCCTCAATGAAGTAACGCCGGGCATGCACCCAGCACTGGGCATGGGTGACGCCTTCCTGTGCCGCGGCATAGCGGGCGTAGGCGGCGTAGCCGTCGCTGATCAGCGTGCCGGTGAACTGCTCGCTCAGCACCCGTTCGATGTGGCCACGCCCCCGGCTGTTCGAGTAGGTGAACACCACCTCATCGTCATCGCCGTACAATGGCCAGAACCAGCCGGCTTTCATTTTGCCTGGCTTGGAGCCGGCCCGGCCCCGGTGGCCGGCTTTAATCGGCGTCTCGTCCATGGCCAGCACCCGACTGCGCAGTACGTTGTCGGTCTGGGCATCGACGATGGGGCGCAGCAGATCGATGGCCCGCTTGACCAGGTTGGTCAGCGTGCTGCGGCTGACGGTGACCCCGGCCTGCTGAATGCGCTGGTGCTGGCGATACAGCGGCAGGTGGAACTGGAACTTGTCCACCAGCAGCCCGGCCAACAGGCTGACATCGGCCAGGCTGTTGTCGAGTACATTAGACAGCGCCGGGGCGGTCACCGGCTTCTCGGTGCCTTTGCGACGGAACACCGGGCGTTCGCACTTGAGCACCACATAGCTGGCCGCTCGCTGGGCCAGCCGATAAGTGGTCTTAGTGCCGATGACGTCGTACTGGTCGGCGTCCGGGCCGGTCAGTTCCGGTGGCAGGTGCTCAACGACTTCCACCGGCACATCGGCGCTAAAGCGCAGCCCGGTGTCGTTGAGGCAGTCATCGTCGCGCTGCTTCTTGCCGGTGCCCCTCTGATAGGCCCTAACCGTTCGCTTGTCATCCTCGGGCCGCTTCTCCGGCTGAGGCGCCTCATCCGAGTCGAACAGCCGGCTCTGCTCGGGGATGTCGTAGACCTGCTTCTCGGACTTGGGACCGAAAAGCTGCTTCTTGAACCAGTCCAGCTGGCGTTGCATCCCCTGAACCTGATCGCGCAGCAGCGCGTTCTCCTCGGCCAGGGCCGAGTGAGACGGTGCGTTGGATTCAGGGGTGCAAGCGGTTGATTTCATGGGCGCCATTATACCGGACTCCAGCCGCTTACGCTGCTCCAAAGCGCTTGAATCGACGAACTTTTTCCACCTCGATGCCATCGATCAGCAGCTGCAGATCCGCCAGGGTCAAGGCCCGCTGGCCAGACGCTGATGGACGCACCTGGAACTGGCCCCGCTCCAGGCGCTTGGCCCACAGGCAATAGCCGGTGCGACTGAAGTAAAGCATCTTCATCTGGGTCTTTCGCCGGTTGATGAAGACAAAGTACTGGCCGCTCAGTGGATCGTGATTGAGCTGATTGCGCACCAACGCGCTCAGCCCCCGGAAGGACTTGCGCATATCGGTGGGCTCGGTGCACAGCCAGATCCGGGCCTGGCTATCGAGCCCGATCATCCGTTCTGGCTCAGCCGCAGTTCAACGCCATTGCCCAGGCTCAGCACAATATTCCAGCCCGATCCGGAAGATGACGATGCGCCCATCAATGAAGACAGATCCACAAAACCCGCCTCAGCGGAACCGGCGGACTCGCCAACCGGCACATCACACAGGCGTTTACGCCAATTGCAGAAGCTGGCATAACCGATGCCCTGTTGCTTACAGAACTGCATGGCGGACAGGCCGCTGTCGCGCTGCTGATCAACCAGGGCCTGCCATTGTTCAGGAGTGCGGCGCTTGCTCATGGGAGTAACCTCATATTGGAGAATTTGAGGCTACTGTAGGGCGCTATTCGCTGGAGTGGCAGGGTGTCTTAGAATGAACGCTTACACCGCGCAGGCGTTCAGCAAGGCCCGGAACAAGCTGAATCCCTCAGCGCTGGTGGCTCTGAATGACGTGCTCCAGCGCCAGCTTGAGCAACAGCGGCTGCGCCGACGCTGGCAGGGCTCGATGGTTCACCTGCCACTGGAATCACACCAGGCCCAACATTTTGGCAGCCACAGTGGCTTGCCCGTGGCGCGTCTTTCGACACTGTACGATCTATGCGACAACCAGACCCTGCACGGGCTGCTGGTGCCCACGGACGTGGATGAGCGCGGATGCGCTGCGCTGCATCTTGACCACGCCCCGGACAACAGCCTGATCGTTTTTGACCGCGGCTATCCGGCCCATTGGCTGTTTGGCGATCTGCGCCGGCGCAACCAGCATTTTCTGATGCGCCTGAGCACCGGCTACAACCAACAGGTGAACGACTTTGTCGCCTCCGGCGAGTCCGAGGCAACACACCAGTTCAGCTGCACCAATTGGTTGTCACGAAAGGTCTGTGAACAATCCGGTGTGGACCCGGACACCGTCGTCGCCATGCGGTTGATCCGGGTGACGCTGACGAGCGGCGAAGTGGAAGTGCTGGCAACCTCGCTGCCCGATACCGACTATCGGCGGCTAAAACAGACCCTGAAGCTGGAAAATTTCAGCGGGCGCTCGGTCATTGCCCATTATAGTCGCGAGTCCACGACTTCGCCGTGCCTGGCCGTTGTCACACCGGGTACGCTGAGCGCGGATATAGCTTGCTGGTGGGGGTGGTTTTGCTTAAGTTGATGGCATTGGGAGTTCAAAAGGTGTAGGTTGCCGAACCACTATGCTATACCTCGCTGGGTGAAAAGGACGATTTGTTATAACATAGTGAGCTCACGAATTACCCAGACAGAACACTAGGATTAGTCGCACCGCCACTGATTCAGCTTTTTTTCGATAAATTCGTCGATTTCCTCGTGAAGATGAAGGTTCTCCTCGTCGATCTCGTAGTCAACACGTAGAGGACCGGTCCTCAGGTAGAGCCTGTCGCATTCAAACCTTACGGGTCTGTCCTCCAACGACATTCGAGTGCAGACTCCCCATTTCTTGTATGTTGCGCCGTCCTTTTCTAGGACTTTCAGCGGCTCGAGAGGTAGGGGGGGCTGGTCCTGAATAAACAGATCCGGGGAAGCTTTCATCCTGACGAAGGATTCCGGACTATCAACTTCCAGCGACTTTTCAGAGACAGGATACAGCGATAAATAGAGCCCCTGAGACCGGACGTCATCACCATCCATAACCTTTTCTTTGTAGCCCTTTATGTTTATACCCACTTCCTCACGGTCTATTGACGCACTAACATCGTAGCCTTCTGACTCATCATAGAGATGGGCATCCGAAGGAGGAACAGAGGGTAACGGAACCGCATAGGCCTCTGGGATACAGATGTCAGTGTCCTCGAGTGTGTACACGCTGCCAATCCCGGCAGTGACCTTGATGACCCATGCTACCCCTACTAGTAGAACAGCCAGTAAAGGCGTAGTAAGGATTTTGGTAGTGGACATCCGTTTCTCCAGCTCCTTCGCTATAGGGGTGCTCACGGTTCCGGATCACAGTCGTGACAGTACATCCAGCCATAGAGTTTGAATTCCCACTCATTAGGAATCAGCTTGAACCAGGTTCCGCCATAATATTGACCAGGGATGCCTTCGTCTTCAAAAACACCATGATGGTACTGTGCCAATTGTTTCAGACTTAAACGACCGGGATGTTTTCCAGTATTGGTCAAGTGATCAACATTCACCTTTCTGCTGTGCTGTCTCGCAATCTGAACGCCGATCTCTTCAATTTTCTTCCGCTCATCGCCTTCAAACCCGGCTTCTTTCAAGCCAAGTCTGAGATTCACGATCGTGGAATCGGCCATAAAGGTCCAGTACCGGTAACCACGGTGATTCCAGTACTCTTTATCGCCGTAGGCGATCACGCTTCTCACTTTATGCGGATTGTCGCACCACAGGGCATACCCGATCCGGGCAATAGGGTCCCTTTTGGCCACCCGGCTTCGCCAGAACCGCTCCAGATTTTCCTGGCGGTTTTCGGGGTTGGATTTCGCGTTCTGAAGGTAAAGGCGTTCCTGGGGCGTTATCTTGAGGTCTGGCATCGCAATGTCCTTATCAGCGTCATGGCTCAATCGTCCTTATTGAGATTGGAGAAAGTTGGGCGCTTACCCACCATGAAAGATCATAAGCAGGCCTTTCTCGCCCGTCAAGAGCGGTGTGATTCGATAAATAAAGAACGATTTGCTTAGGTATTTGTAAATGGCCATTTATTCTGACCCACCTTTGGCCAATAAAATTGACCCACAATTCATCCCGTTTTATTCATCAGCCCCGGCGGATCCGGGTCGGAGCTGCTCTTTCGCTTGAATCGCCCATCCTTGGGCGCTCGGTCACGGCCGTGCTTCAGGACTTTCACGCCCAACTGCTGCTGAAAAACCTCGCCATGCTGAAGCAGCACTCGCAGCAGCCGCGCATCGAGCGCCAGAACCAGCACCGCCAATGGCGCTGCAAAGCCAACTTCACCCAGGGCGTGTCGCGGCTCAAAACACGCTCGTGGCGCTTGTGCTCGAGCCCTGTGCCGGGCCCTGGCGCGTCTGCTGATGCGAAAAAGTCTGCACGTCCAGAGCCTGTCGTCTCCGTCGAGGCGCAGCCGATCATCCACTCACCAGGCCGGGCCGTTGCCGAGTCCACTCATAAGGAGAGCAGCGTAAGAAAACCCGGCACACCTTCTGTCCGGCCCATGATCAGTGAGGATCCCCCGAGCCCGAGGGCAGGATCCGTACCGGCTGGGGGGTATCATCCTTTCTGGGCGGGTCGGATTCCGAGGGCTCTACCCGGGTCTTGAGCGCCTCCGAGGCCGGGGTCATGTCCGCCGCCTCCGGCTGGCGGTCCTCGAAGCCGCAATCGACGCATTCGCGAAACGTCCCCTCATCCGTCGTAAACATCACAATCCGGTCCATGGCACTACAGCGGGGGCAGACAGCCCCGGCGATGAAGCGCTTCTTCACTCTGGATCTCCCGCGGCTCAAGCCGCACTGTCCGGTTGCACAATACCCGACTGACGCAGCAGCGGTTCTTCGCTGGGCTCACGCCCCCGGAAGGCTCGATAGAGCTCCGCGGGCGCACGCGAGCCGCCTTTTTCGAGGATGTTCTCACGGAAGGCCCTGCCGGCTTCAGGATCAAAGATCCCTCGCTCCTCGAACAGCGAGAAGGCATCCGCCGCCAGCACTTCGGCCCACTTGTAGCTGTAATAGCCCGCAGCATAGGGTCCGGCGAAGATATGCGCGAACGACTGGGGGAAACGGTTGAACGACGGCGGATGCACCACGGCGACCTGATTGCGGACTTCCGTCAGCAGCGCCAGCGGATCCACCGGGTTGGCCGGGTCGTACTCGCTGTGCAGGCGGAAATCGAACAGCGAGAACTCCAGCTGGCGCACCATCTGCATGCCACTCTGGAAGTTGCGCGCCGCCAGCATCCGCTCAAGCATGTGATCGGGCAACGGCTCGCCGGTTTCATAATGGCCAGCGATCAGCGCCAGCGATTCTCGATCCCAGCACCAGTTCTCCAGGAACTGGCTGGGCAGCTCCACAGCGTCCCAGGCCACGCCGTTGATGCCGGAAACATCCGCCACGTCCACCTGTGTCAGCATGTGATGCAGGCCATGGCCGAATTCGTGGAACAGCGTCACCACCTCATCGTGGGTCAGCAGCGCGGGCTGGTCCCCCACCGGCGGTGTGAAATTGCAGGTCAGGAAGGCCACCGGCAACTGGACGCTGCCGTCATCATGGCGCCAGCGGATGCGGCAATCCGCCATCCAGGCGCCGCCACGCTTGCCCTGACGCGCATAGAGATCCAGATAGAAGAAGGCCAGGGGCTGGCCGCCGCGTTCCATGCGGTAGGCGGCGACGTCGTCATGCCATGCGGGGATACTCTCATCCGCCACAATGCGCACATTGAACAGCTTCTCGACAATGCGGAACAGCCCATTGATCACCCGGTTGACGGGGAACCACGGACGCACCTCTTCCTCTGAAATGCTGAACCGGGCCTGGCGCAGCTTTTCGCCGTAATACCCCAGGTCCCAGGCTTCCAGCGGTTCCGGCCCACCCTGTTCCCGCGCGAAGGCGCGCAGCTGCGCCAGCTCGCGCTCGGCCACGGGCTTGGCGCGCTCGGCGAGCCGGTTCAGGAAGCCCAGCACTTCGTCCTCGCTCGCGGCCATTTTGGTGGCCAGGCTCAGCTGGGCGTAATGGTCGTAACCCAGGAGCTGGGCCTGCTCGTGGCGGCGCTTGAGGATCTCATCGATCAGAGGGCTGTTGTCCCAGCGCCCGGCGTCCGGGCCCTGGTCGGAAGCGCGGGTCGTAAAGGCCTCGTAGACCTCGCGGCGCAGCGCCCGGTTGTCACAGTAGGTCAGCACCGGGTAGAAGGAGGGAAAGTCCAGCGTGATCACCCAGCCCTCGAGTCCACGCTGCTGTGCCGCCTGGCGGGCGCTGTCCAGCGCTGTCTGTGGCAGCCCGGCAAGCTCGGATTCGTCGGTTACATGGCGGTACCAGTTCTGGGTGGCATCCAGCACGTTGTCGCCAAAGCGGCTCTCCAGATCCGCCAGTTCCTGGGAGAGCGTTGCAAAACGCGCTTTTTGCTGTTGTGGCAGATCCACGCCACCCAGCCGGAAATCACGCAGGGTCTGGCGGATTGCTTCCTGCTGGTCCTCATTGAGCCGTGTGAATTCATCGCTGGCCGCCAGGCGCTTATAGGCCTCGCACAGCGCTTCGTTCTGACTGATCTCAGAACTGTATTCGGTGATCTTCTGCAGACAGCGCTTATGCACCTCGCGGATCGCGTCATCATTGATCACGCTGTTGAGATGGGCGATCACGGCCCAGGCGTTGTTAAGGCGATCATCCAACGCCTGCATCGGCTGAGCCAGGCTGGCCCAGGTTGGCGCCTGCTGGTTGGCCAGCTCCGCCAACTGTGCCCGGTTCTCCTTCAGAATCCGGTCGATGGCCGGTTCCATATGCTCGATATCAATGGCATCGAACTTGGGCAGCTGGTCCTGCGCCAGCAGAGGGTTGTTCATGGAACGTCTCCTGCGTGTGACCTTGAGCCAATCATAATGACATACTTCCGCAAACCACCCGAAGTTCAGATGGAGGTACCACTGTGACCCGGATCCGCAGCCATAAGGCGTATCATCCCCAGCTCGGTGACCGTGTGTGGGTTGACCCAACGGCCACCGTCATCGGCGACGTAACCCTGGGCGATGACTGTTCAGTCTGGCCCATGACCGCCATCCGTGGCGATATGCACCGTATCCGCATCGGCAACCGTTGCAGCATCCAGGATGGCTCCGTCTGCCACATCACCCACGCCGGCCCCTATAATCCCGACGGCTTCCCGCTGACCGTGGGCGATGACGTCACCGTGGGGCACAAGGCCCTGCTGCACGGTTGCACCATCGGCAGCCGGGTGCTGGTGGGCATGGGCGCGATCATCATGGATGGCGCCGTGGTGGAGGATGAGGTGATCATCGCCGCCGGCACCCTGGTGCCACCAGGCAAGACCCTGGAGTCCGGCTACCTGTACCGGGGCAGCCCCGTACGCCAGGGCCGAGCCATCACTGACGAGGAACGGGCGTTTTTCACCTATACCGCCAACAACTACGTCAAGCTCAAGAACGAGTTCCTTGTAGAGGCCCCTTGAAAACGCTGCCAGCGTCCACACGTCCGTAATAGGGCGTTAGGGAAGCGGACTGATAGTCCGGCGCCGGTCAGCCACGCTCCCCTGACGAAGCTGTTGTCCCGAATGATTTCAGATTCGTTGAGAGGAGGTGATAACGATGACAGCCATGACTCGCTGGAATCCCTTTGCCGAGTTCGAAGACATTCTCGACCGGTACAACCGTCAACTCGCTAACCGTAATCCGGCCCAGGCCAGTAACGGCAACCGCGAGATCCTGCAGAAGACCGACTGGGCCCCGGCCGTGGACATTACGGAAAACAAGGATGCCTTTGTCATCACCGCGGAACTGCCTGGTATCCGCAAGGAGGACGTGAAGGTTTCGGTCCAGGACGGTGTGCTCACCATTCAGGGTGAACGCAGCTTTGAGAATGCCGAGGATGATGAGCGTCGGCATCGCGTGGAGCGATTCTACGGCCATTTCTCCCGCAGCTTCACACTGCCGGAGAATGTGGACGACGAGAACATCAAGGCCAACTACCACGATGGCGTGCTTGAGCTGACCCTGACCAAGCAGGAGAAAGCCAAGCCCCGCGCCATCGAGGTGGAAGTCAACTGACCCCTCGGGGCAGGACGCCCCATGGTGCTCCGGCGCCGGCCCTGGCCGGCGCCTTTTTTATGGCCCCTTCAAGCCGCTAATGCTTCAACCACCATCGCCGTCGACATCACAGTCCGGCTCATAGATCTCGATCTCCACTCGCCGGTTACGCTCCCGGCCTTCAGGCGTGTCGTTGTCCGCGATGGGCTTGGTTTCAGCGCGCCCCGCCGCTACCACGTTTTCCGCTGGTATGGCCCGGTTAAGCACCAGTTCGTGGACCAGTGACACAGCCCTGGCGGCGGACAGGTCCCAGTTGGAACGGTAACGGTCGCTGACAATGGGTCTGTCGTCCGTGTGGCCTGTAACGATCACCTCGCCGTCACAACGGGCCACAATGTCCACAATATCGTTCACCACCGGGCGGATGCCGGGGATCAGCTCAGCACTGCCCACTGGGAAGGTCGCTTCCTCGTTAAACCGGATGACAACCCGCTGGCGATTAAACCCCACGTCAATCTTTTCCTTGCTGACCGCTTCCTCCATCTCCGAAATCAACATGCTGGCCAGCTGCTCCACACCGGGATGGACATCCGGGCGGGGTGGGGTCGCCGAGCGCTCATCACGCAGTATAGCCTCGCCTTCGGACGGCGCGGCGGGAGCACCCTCCATGGGTATGGGGACATCCTCACTGATGGCGGGCGAATCGGCCTCCTCGTCCGCGAGCCCCTGCGGTTCCGGCAGCTCTCCCGGCGCCATATTGAACGCCTGGACCAGTGACTGGACCATGGCCCGGTACTTTTCCGTATCCATGCTCGAAAACGAGAGCATCAGGATGAAAAACGTCAGCAGCAGCATGAACATGTCCGCCAGGGTGGTCATCCATCCCGGCGAGGTGCTGCTGGTGTTCCCGCCTCTACGCCGGCGCTTTGGAGGCATCGCCATCAACGCCCTCCATCAGGCCTGCTGGTCCTGTTCAAGCCGCTGGCGCGCACTGGGTGAGAGGTACGCCGACAGCACATCCTGCATAACCCGGGGATTCTGGCCCTGCAGGATGTTCTGCATGGAGGTCAGCACCAGGGTCATGTTGCGCTGCTCGTCCTGCATCTTGAGCTGGAGCTTGTCCGCCAGTGGCAGGAAGATCACCTGGCCAATGACCACGCCGTAGAAGGTGGTCAGCAGGGCCACGGCCATGGCCGGACCAATCCCGGATGGGTCTTCCATCTGGTTGAGCATCTGCACCAGCCCCACCAGGGTTCCGATCATACCCAGCGCCGGCGCGGAATCGCCAATGCCCCGGAACACTCTCTCGGCGTTCTCGTAGCGTTCCAGGGTCTGCTGGAACTCATGGGTCATGGCCTCTTCAATGAACTCGGGCGGGTGACCGTCCACCGCCAGCTCAACGCTCTTGGCCAGGAACGGGTAGCGGAGTTCGTAATCCTCCAGCCCAAGGATGCCCTTCTTGCGAACAATCTCCGCCAGGTCCCGGATCTGGAGAATCAGGTCCAAAGGGTCTTCGGTGCGGTCCCGGAAGGCTTCACCAAACGCCATGCGAAAGGCACTGAACACGGAGCTCAGGCGATGCTTGATCAACGTCACCGCCAGCGTCCCCACCACCACGATCAGGAAGCCAGGAATATTGAGAAACGACGCAAGGCCCGAACTGGTCGCAATCGCCGCGACGATGGTGGTGATGCCAACCAGCAGGCCGAGTAATGTCAGAAGATCCATGGCGCCTCACTCCGTGCCCAAACGTCGCGGGAGCACGCTCCCGGTGACACTTCCGTGCTCCCAGCATAGTCCAGATTCAGCGGTCGGGCCTTCACCCCCGCAGTTGAGCGATGACCGGCTGTGTTTCCGGGCGCACGCCCCGCCACTGGTAGAAGGACTCCGCGGCCTGTTCCACCAGCATGCCCAGTCCATCCAGACGCAATGTGGCGCCCTGCTGTCGGGCCCAGGCATTGAAGGCGGTTTCCTGCTGACTGTACATCATGTCATAGCACACGGTGGCCGGGACTATAAGCCCCTCGGGCAACGGCGGCAGCTCCCCCTGGAGGCTGGCGCTGGTGCCATTGATCACCAGATCGAAGGCCCCGTTAAGGGCCTCGAAGGTACTGGCGGCCACGGCGCCGGTATCACCAAACAGATCCCCTAGCCCTTCGGCCCGTGCCAGAGTGCGGTTGGCGATCACCACCTGGGCTGGCGATTCACCAAGCAACGGCTCCAGGACCCCGCGCACCGCGCCACCGGCCCCCAGCACCAGAATGCGGGCGCCAGCGAGGGTCACACCATGGTTGATGCTCAGGTCACGCACGAGCCCGGCCCCATCGGTATTGTCGCCAACCAGGGTTGCATTCCCATCCCGCCAGAGCGTGTTCACCGCACCGGCGCGACTGGCCCGCGGCTCGTGACGACCGGCCATCTCCCAGGCCTGCTGCTTGAACGGTACCGTTACATTCAGCCCCGAACCGCCTTCAGCGAAAAACCGCTCCACGGTGTCGTGAAACCCTTCAAGGGGGGCCCAGAGCCGCTCATAGACCAGGTTATCCCCCGTCTGCTCAGCAAAGGCCCCATGGATGCGGGGCGACAGGCTGTGTTCGATGGGGTTGCCGACCACGGCATAGCGGGCCTGTTCAATCATCCGTCTCCTCCAGCCAGTTGCGCGGTTGCAAGAAGTAGTCACCCAGCCGTGCCTCAGGCGTGCCGGGCTCCGGCTGCCAGTTGTAATCCCAGCGTACCAGTGGTGGCAGCGACATCAGGATGGATTCCGTACGCCCTCCGGATTGCAGCCCGAACAGGGTTCCCCGGTCATAGACCAGGTTGAATTCCACATAACGCCCCCGGCGGTAGAGCTGGAACTGGCGCTCGCGGTCCCCATAGGGGGTGTGGCGGCGTGCTTCCACAATGGGGAGATAGGCCGGCAGGTAACTGTCCCCGATGGAACGCATCAGTTCAAAGCTGTGCTCAAAAGAGTGCTCATTGTAGTCATCGAAAAAGAGCCCCCCGATGCCGCGCTGCTCGGCGCGGTGCTTGAGGTGGAAATAGTCGTCACACCACTGCCGGAAGCGATGCCAGGTCTCGTCGCCAGCGGGCGCGCAGGCGGCACGGGCGGCTTCATGCCAATAGCGGCAGTCTGCCACGAAACCGTAATAGGGCGTCAGATCAAAACCGCCGCCAAACCACCATACCGGAGCCCGGTCGTCGGGCCTGGCAATGAAAAAGCGCACATTGGCGTGGGAGGTGGGCACATAGGGATTCCGCGGATGGATCACCAGCGATACCCCCATGGCTTCCCAGCTGGCACCCGCCAGCTCCGGGCGGCTGGCGGAGGCCGAGGGCGGCAGCTCAGCACCCATGACGTGGGAGAAGTTCACGCCGCCCTTCTCAAACAGGTCACCGTCCTCAATCACGCGGCTGCGGCCGCCCCCACCCGCCTCACGCTCCCAGGTTTCTTCCTGAAAGTCGGCGCTGCCATCCAGCTGGCCCAGGGTGTGGGTAATCCGGTCCTGCAGTTCGATCAGGTACTGGTAGACGGCGTCCGGATCAGGGGTGTTGTTCATGGATACTCCTTGAGGGTTCGCGGGCAAGCGCTGTCAGTCACGCAGAAGGGTACCATCCATGGGGTCGATGATGCGGCTGGGGCGGCGGGCACCGCCCAGGGCGCCGGGAAGGATGCCATCAAGGGCAGCGCCAAAGTGCTGGCTGACCTGCCAGGACCAACGCAGCGGCGGCCCCCCGGCCCGATTACACGAAGTCGAGATCAGCGGCCCTCCAAAAGCCCGGCACAGCCGCCGCACCTGGGGGTGGTCAGGGATCCGTACCGCTACCCGGTGATGGCGCCCGCGTACGCACTGCGGCACTCGCTGCGCGGGATCCGGCAACAACAGGGTGTTCGCGCCCGGCCAGTAATGATCCACCGCCTTCAATACCGCCTTCGGCGCCCCGGTAAGCAGCTCATCCAGCTGGTCTGTATCGGCGGCGACCAGGATCAGGCCCTTGGACCAGGGCCGGCCCTTCAGCGCCAGAATGCGCTCCACAGCTTCCAGGTTCCATGGATCACAGCCGACCCCCCAGACCGCCTCCGTGGGATAGGCCCAGACGCCCCCCCGGCCCAGCGAATCCGCGGCCCGTTCAATATGCCACCAGTCCGGACTCTGTGCCGTCACCGGTTGTCCTCCGCCTTCAGAATCATCAGGCGGAAGTCTATCCATCCGCGAGCCCCGCGTCAGCCCATCCGGCGACGATAGCCACCGGTGGTGGACTCCACCAACCCCTCCATTTCCAACAGCAGCAGGGCCTGGAGCAGATCAGCAGCACCAAGGCCCGTGGCCTGGCAGAGGCTGTCGGAATCCACCGGTTCGTAGGTTACCGCCTCCAGGACCTGATGACTCAGCGGGTCCAGATGGGCAGGGGTGTCCTCGGGGGCCGCTAGCTGTTCCGGCGTCTGCGACAGCGAATCCCAGACACCCAGCTCGGAGACAATGTCGTCCACGGTCTCCACCAGCACCGCCCCTTCCCGGATGAGCCGGTGACAGCCCCGGACACCCGGCTGGTGAATGGAGCCAGGGATGGCAAAGACCTCGCGCCCCTGCTCCATGGCCAGCCGCGCGGTGATGAGCGAGCCACTGCGCAGCCCCGCCTCAACGATAAGAACACCCTGGCACAGTCCGCTGATCAGCCGGTTGCGCTGGGGGAAAAGGTGGGACCGGGCCGGTGTGCCCGGTGGCAGCTCGGACACCAGTAAGCCGTCGGCCTCAAGCATCTGCGCGGCCAGTTTCTGATGGCGGCGCGGGTAGGGACGGTCCACGCCGTTGGCCAGAACCCCCAGGGTGATACCGTTGCCTTCCAGAGCGCCCTGGTGGGCGGCCCCATCAATGCCCAGAGCCAGGCCACTCACCACGCTGAACCCGCCTTCGGCAAGGGCATGGGCAAAGCGCCGTGCATGGTTGAGCCCATCCCGGCTGGCGTGACGGCTGCCAACCATGGCCAGGCAGGGTCGGGCCAGGGCGGCCATATTACCCCGGCAATAGAGTACCGGCGGCGGGCCATGGATATGCCGGAGCACCCTCGGATAGTCGGGATGGCGCCAGTGAATCACCCTTATTCCAAGCCGTTCACACTCCTGCCGGGCATGGGCCAAACGCTGCCCTGTGGCCGGTTCCAGGCCCTGGGCCTGCCAGCCAGTCAGACTCTGGCGGGTGGCCGGGGGCAGTCCGAGGGCCTTGAGGCTGTCCGGCGGCATGGCCAGAACGCGGGTGGGCTCCTCAAGCTGATCCAGAACCGTCTGCCAGTGTTCCGGTTTCATGCCAGGCAGCAGCGCCAGCAGATGATGGGCGTCGCCTGTTTCCGGGTCGGGGAGAGGGGGTCGTTCCATGACCGTCATTGGGGACGTCCTCTGTCTAAAGGGGTTGTTTCAGGGGTTGCGGACCTCGTCCATGACCTCCAGCGGGCGGGTCGCCTGAAGTACCAGTCCGTAGCTGAGCTTGTCATAGGTACGGAACACCATCAGCAGCCCAGCCCTTTCGGACGGCAGGCGGAGCAGGTCGTCGGTCTTCGGATCCCGAGCCTTGTCACCCTGCTTGTAGGCCGCGAGCACATGGCCCGCTTTAAGCCCTTCGCGCTCACCACGGTTGATCACCACCACATTGTACTGACCGATATTGCTGACGCCATCCTCAACATCGATCATCCGCCCCCGAATCTCGTCCTCCGGTGCCCGGGGCTGAAAGCGCGTAGTGATTTCACGCTCTTCAGTCGGCAGCAGCCTGTCTTCCGGTTCAATTTCTTCGCGGCTGGCGGTCAGGTCCACACTCAGAATCTCGCCGTCGATCTCGGCTACACGACCACGTCCCATGGAACGCGCTTCAAGCCCGAGAAACTCACCGGTTTCCGGGTCCACATGCCGGGTACCGCGACGGAAAACCGCCAGGGTTTCGCCACGAGCCCCATCGCCCCTGGCGTAGACCCGGTCTCCCTCGCCAGCGATGACCTGCCCGTCCCGGCCCTGGACGATATAGGGCGCCTGCTCAAGCGTCGCTTCATCAACAATCCGGGTCTTGGAGAGAAAACTCCGGATTTCATCCAGGGGTATGGTGGGAATGGGTGTGTCCAGAGGCGTTGCCTCTACTTCCGGGGAAAGCTTGATCTCCCGGTCCTGGTCCGTCGCGCGGCTCAACCTTGGCTTGCCATCCACCCAGGTCAACTCCAGAACATCACCGGGGTAGATCAGGTGGGGATTCTCCACCTGCGGATTGGCCTGCCAGATCTCCGGCCAGTTCCACGGTTGCTGGAGAAAGCGTGAACTGATGTCCCAGAGCGTATCCCCTGGCTGGACGGTGTATTGTTCGGGATGGTCATCCCGCAGCTGCGTCTTTGCAGTCACCCCGGTGGCGCCCAACCCGACGGCCACCGTGAGCAGAATCGACAGAATCCTCATGCTCGGTTTCCTTGCTGGCTTGTATCGATCGATCGACGTCATCATGTCACCACTATAGAAGAAATAACGCCATTTGCGATCCCGGACCTCCCATCCGGTCCGCCCTGTGCAACGCGATTGTAGGCAGTCCCGTTTGTGCGGCCATCGCCTGATGCGTGATAATGATGGCAGTATCCTCTTCGGAGCACCACCATGACACTCAACATACTGGAATTTCCGGATCCAAGGCTGCGCACCGTAGCGGAGCCAGTGGCATCCGTCGATGACGAGGTGCGTAAGCTGGTCGATGAGATGATCGAAACCATGTATGCGGCCCCCGGCATCGGCCTGGCAGCCACTCAGGTTAACGTGCATCAGCGGGTATTGGTCATCGACCTTTCCGAGGACCAGAGCGAACCGAGGGTGTTCATTAACCCGGAACTTGAGGTGCCGGAGGGCGAGAAAGAGCCCATGCAGGAGGGATGTCTATCCATACCCGGCATCTATGAGGACGTTTCCCGCGTCCAGGCCGTGCGGGTCCGGGCGCTGGATTACCACGGTCAGCCCTTTGAAGAGGAACACGACGGGTTGATGGCGGTCTGCCTGCAGCACGAAGTCGACCATCTCAATGGCAGGCTTTTCATCGACTACCTGAGCCAGCTCAAGCGCAGCCGGATCCGCCGTAAGGTCGAGAAGCAGCAGCGCCAGAAAGCATCCTGAGGAGCCACCCAACCGTGCGCATCGTTTTCGCGGGCACCCCGGATTTTGCAGCGGCCAGCCTCAAGGCCCTGATGGAAGCAGGGCATGAGATTCTTGCCGTCTACACCCAGCCGGACCGGCCTGCCGGGCGCGGCCGGAAGGCACGGCGTGGTCCGGTATCCCAGCTGGCCCATGATCAGGGTCTCCGGATTGAACAGCCGGAGACCCTGCGCAGCGCCGAGGCCCAGGCTAGGCTGCGGGAACTGGCTCCAGACGTGATGGTCGTGGCCGCCTACGGCCTGATCCTGCCCCAGTCCGTTCTGGACATCCCGGATCACGGCTGCCTGAACGTACACGCCTCGCTGCTGCCACGGTGGCGGGGAGCCGCCCCCATTCAGTGGGCCATCGCGGCCGGCGACAGCGAAACCGGCATCAGCATCATGCAGATGGACGCCGGCCTGGATACCGGTGATGTGCTCAGCCGCCACCGGATCACCATCGCGGATGATGAAACCGGCGGCAGCCTGCACGACCGGCTCGCGGAACTGGGTGGCGAGGCGATCACCAGCGTTGTGCACGAGCTCGCCCACGGCAGCCTCAAACCCGAGCCCCAGGATGACCACAGGGCCACCTATGCCCGCAAGCTTGAGCGCAGTGATGGGCGCATCGACTGGCAGGGCTCGGCGCCGTCACTGGCACGGCGTATCCGCGCCTTTAATCCATGGCCCATGGCCCATACCACGGTGGCGGATGAAGCCCTGCGTGTGCTCGATGCGGAACCGGTGAACACGGAAGTGGCGGATGCCGAGCCGGGAACAGTACTTGAGCGCGAACGCTCCGGCGCCCTTGTCCAATGTGGCGAGGGCGTCATCCGCCTGACCCGGGTCCAGCTTGCCGGCGGCCGGCCCCAATCCATCAATGACCTGATCAATGGCGGACGCGCCCTCCTTATCCCCGGTCAGAGGCTGGGTGAATGAGCGCCGCGACAGGGGGCTCCCTGCGCGCCACCGCCACCCGCATCATTCATCAGGTGGTTCACCACGGCCAGTCACTCGGTCAGCTTCTCCCACCAGAGCTTGAGGGGCTCCCGGCAGACGAACGCGGCCGGCTCCAGGACTGGTGTTTCGGCAGCTGCCGCTGGTGGCACCGTCTGAACGCGGAACTGCAGCAGCGGCTGCACAAGCCCCTGCCCAAGCGTCACGGACTGCTGGAATCATTGCTCATCCTGGGGCTCTACCAGCTTCGCCACACCCGGATTGCACCACACGCGGCCATCCACCAAAGCGTTGAAACCACGCGCGAACTCGGTGCCCACCAGCTTACCGGGCTGGTCAACGGCATCCTGCGCAAGAGCCTTCGCGACGGCGAACCCGAGCCGACGTCCGGGGCCGTCCAATACAGCCATCCTGAGTGGCTGGTCGCCAAGCTCAGCGCCAACTGGCCCGACCACTGGCAAGCCATGCTGGCGGCCAACAACCGTAAGCCGCCCATGACCCTGCGTTTCCATCCCGGGCATCATGACCAGGCGTCCGCTCTGGCGGCTCTGGCTGACGCCGGACTGAGTGCCCACCCGGGCGAACTCGCCGCGCACGCCCTGCAGCTCGACGAAGCCTGCCCGGTCACGCGTATTCCCGGTTTTGACGAGGGCCATTTCAGCGTCCAGGACGAGGCCGCCCAGCTGTGCACCCAGCTGCTTGAGCTGGCACCGGGCCAGCGGGTACTGGATGCCTGTGCTGCCCCTGGCGGCAAGACCGGCGCCATCCTGGAGCAACAACCCGATCTCGGGGCCATGGTGGCACTGGATTCGGATCGCGAACGTCTTGGCAAGATCACGGAAAACCTGGAACGCATTGGAACCAGTGCCCGCCTGGTGGCCGCGGATGCCGCGGACCCCGACAGCTGGTGGGATGGTACCCCTTTCGACCGCATCCTGCTGGATGCCCCCTGCAGCGGCACCGGCGTCATTCGCCGTCACCCGGATATCAAGGTGCTGCGCCGCGAAGGCGACATCCGCGAGCTGGCGGACACCCAGTTGCGCCTGCTTGAAGCCGCCTGGCAAACCCTCGCCATGGGTGGCCGGTTGGTCTATGCCACCTGCTCTGTGCTACAGCAGGAAAATTCGCGTATCATTCAGCGCTTCATCAACGGCCACATGGATGCCCAACTGGTTCCGCTGACGGTGGACTGGGGCATCGAGACCGGTTACGGTCGCCAGTTGATCACGGGGGAGCGGGCACAGGATGGCTTTTTCTATGCCTGTCTGGACAAGAACCCGGCCCATTGGGTCTGACGGATCCGGCGAGGGGGTCACCTATTACCCATGAAGATCATTATTCTCGGCGCAGGCCAGGTTGGGGGAACGCTCGCTGAAAACCTGGCCAGCGAAGCCAACGACATCACCGTGGTGGATAACAATCCAGGCCGGCTGCGCGAACTCCAGGACCGGCTGGACATCCAGTCCGTACTGGGGCACGCCTCCTATCCACGTGTTCTCAAGCAGGCCGGGGCTCAGGACACGGACATGCTGATTGCCACCACCAACAGTGACGAAGTCAACATGGTGGCCTGCCAGGTGGGCTGGACCTGCTTCCGAACCCCCACCAAGATCAGCCGGGTGCGTACCGGCGCCTATCTGGCCCGTCCGGAGCTGTTCGAGCGGGACAAGAAGGAAGGCTTCCCGGTGGATGTGCTGATCAGCCCGGAGCAGGTGGTCACCGAACACATCACGCGCCTGATCGAATACCCCGGCACGCTCCAGGTGCTTGACTTCTCACGGGGTCTGGCCCGACTGGTGGCGATCCGGGCGACGGAAGGCGGCCCACTGGTGGGCCATGAACTGTCCTACCTGCGCGAGCACATGCCGCGCATCGATACCCGGGTGGCGGCCATATTCCGGCGCGACCGGCCCATCATCCCCCAGGGCGACACCGTGATCGAGGAGGGCGACGAGGTCTTCTTCATCGCCGCCAGCGACCATATCCGCTCGGTCATGAGCGAACTCCAGCCACTGGAGAAGCCCTACAAGCGCATCATGATCACCGGCGGCGGCAACATCGGCCACCGACTGGCCCGCACGCTGGAGGACCGGTACCGGGTCCGGATCATCGAGCGCAACCAGAACCGCTGCATCGAACTGTCCGAGAACCTGGACAACACCATCGTCCTCCAGGGGGACGCGGCCAACAAGGACCTGTTGCTGCAGGAGAATATCGAGGACACGGACGTGTTCTGCGCTGTCACCGATGACGACGAAGCCAACATCATGGCGTCCATGCTTGCCAAGCGTCTGGGTGTGCGCAAGGTCATGACGCTGATCAACAACCCGGACTACGTCGACCTGATTCAGGGCGGCGAGATCGATGTGGCTATCTCGCCCCAGCAGACCACCATCGGCAGCCTGCTCACCCATGTCCGCAAGGGCGACGTGGTCAATGTGCATTCCCTGCGACGGGGCGCGGCCGAAGCCATTGAAGCCATCGCCCACGGGGATCAGCGCTCCTCGAAAGTCGTGGGCCTGAGGCTGGACGAAATCCCACTGCCCCAGGGCACCACCATCGGCGCCATCGTCCGCGACAACGAAGTGCTGATTGCCCATGACCATGTCCGGGTGCAGCCGGACGATCACGTCATCCTCTTCCTGGTGGACAAATCCCGCATCCGGGAAGTGGAGAAGCTCTTCCAGGTCGGACTCACGTTCTTCTAGAAGGGCACGCCATGCGTTACGGAGTCATTGCCAGAATCCTCGGGCTGCTGATGATGCTGTTCAGCCTCACGCTGCTGCCGCCTGTTCTGATATCACTGCTCTACCAGGATGGACAGGTTCTGGCCTTCGTTGAAGGGTTCGCGGTTGTTCTTTTGTCCGGCGCTCTGATCTGGTGGCCCAATCGCCGGAATAATATGGAACTGCGGGTGCGGGATGGATTCCTGATTACCTCCCTGTTCTGGATTGTACTCAGCGTTTCCGGAGCCGTGCCTTTCTTCTTCAGCTCCGAGCCCAGCATGGTCTTCGTCGACGCCCTGTTCGAGTCGGTTTCCGGACTCACAACGACCGGCGCGACTGTCCTAACGGGTATCGACGATCTGCCCAAGTCGATCCTCTGGTACCGCCAGCAACTGCAATGGCTGGGCGGGATCGGCATCATCGTTCTGGCCGTTGCCATGCTGCCCATGCTCGGCATCGGTGGCATGCAACTCTACCGGGCAGAGGTCCCGGGGCCCGTAAAGGACAGCAAGCTCACGCCGCGAATTGCGGAAACCGCAAAGGCGCTCTCCTACATCTATGTATCGCTGACATTAGCATGCGCCCTGGCGTACTGGGCGGCCGGCATGACCCTTTTCGATGCGGTTGGCCACAGCTTTGCAACCATTGCCACGGGCGGCTTCTCAACCCACGATGCCAGCTTCGCCTATTTTGACAGCTCGACCATTGAGTTGATCGGGTCCCTGTTTCTGTTTCTCAGCGGGATCAATTTCGCGCTGCATTTCATGGCATGGCAACAGAAAGGACCGGGCCAGTACATCCGGGATCCGGAGTTCCGCTTTTACGCTGGCGTGATGTTGGGAGGCTGCGCCATCACTGTCGGCCTGCTTCTGATCAATGGCGTATATGAGCCCTTCAGCAGTATTTCCAAAGGGCTCTTCCAGGTGCTTTCCATCGCCACAACAGCGGGTTTCGGGACAGGGGATTTTGCCGCCTGGCCCGGTATCCTGCCCGTCATGTTGATTCTCATGTCATTCATGGGCGGCTCCGGAAGCTCGACAACCGGCGGCATGAAAGCAATGCGGATCCTGCTGATCTACCGCCAGGGCGCCCGCGAGATCCGCCGCATCCTTCACCCCAATGCCGTTATTCCCATCAAGCTCGGCAACCGCCCGGTATCCGACCGCATCCTGCAGGCGGTGTGGGGATTCTTCTCCATGTACATGGTGGTTTTTGTCGTCCTGCTGATGATCAACCTTGCTGTGGGTCTGGATCAGGTGACCGCCTGGACGGCCGTGGTCGCAACGCTCACCAATCTCGGCCCGGGACTGGGCGAGGTCTCAAGTACCTTCCAGACCATGCCGGATCTCACCAAGTGGAGTGGCATGGCCGCCATGATCCTGGGACGGTTGGAGATCTTCACCCTGCTGGTATTGTTCACTCCGGAGTTCTGGCGGCGCTGACCAGTCCGCGTGACAGCTGGCAAAGGTCGACTAGACTTCAATCAATGGAACATACCGCCGGGATCCGGACAGCGCTGGGTAATGGATCCCGGGTCGGAACTGAGCGCGGACACCCTGTTCCAAAAACCTGGTAAGCCGGATTGGAAGGGCACCAATGGCGAGATCCTGAACCTGGGACTGGAGAACTCCCCCGTATGGCTGGGGGCCTGGCTCCATAGCCCAGCCGATATGGACCGCTACCTTCACATTGCCTACCCACCACTGGACGATGTGCGTATCCACCTGATCCGCGCCAGTGATGGAAAACGGGTCACGGAGATCCATACCGGTGACATCCTTCCCTTTGATTCCAGGCCCATTGCCTATCACGATTTCGTGGCGCGCCTGGCAATGGATGCGGACACACGCTATCTGCTGCTGATCCGTGTCCAGACCGAGGGGGCCCTACAGGTACCAACGCGCCTGTGGCAGCCCCACGCTTTTCTCAAGAATGCCCAACAGTCCTCCGCGCTGCACATGATGTTCTTCGGCATCATGGGCGCTCTGGCGATCTACAACCTTCTGCTTTACTTTGCGGTCTGGGATAGCGCGTATCTCTGGTATGTCCTCTACCTGCTGGCATTCGTGCTGTCACAGGCCGCACTGCGGGGCTTCGGCTTCCAGTACCTGTGGCCGGAGGCACCCTGGTTCAATGCCGTCAGCCTCACGTTGCTGCTCTCCCTGAGCTTTTCGGCGACCGGCTTCTTCACCCACCAGTTTCTCAACGCCCCCCGCCACAGCCGGTTTTGGTCCATGGTGTTTCACCTCATCGGCTGGTCGGGACTGGGCCTGGCTGCATTTGGTCTCTGGATGCCCTATCACACGGCTATCGCGCTGATGCTTGTCGTGGTCACCAGCGGGGCCTCGCTGGCGCTTCTGGGCGCCTGTTATCTGTGGTGGCGGGGCGAGATTCTGGCCCGTTTCTACGTCATTGCCTGGGGCATTTTTCTGTTCGCCAACATTGCCTACACAGTCAGCAAGGCCGGCCTGATCCCAACCAACCTCTTCATGGACCACGGCACCCAGATCGGCGCCATTCTGCAATTGCTGCTGCTATCCTTTGCACTGGCCTGGCGGATCAACCAGGAGCGCGAGGAACGCCAGCAGGCCCAGGCCCAAGCCCTGGCGATCCAGAGGGACGCCAACCTCAAGCTTGAGGCCCGTGTGGAAAAGCGCACCGAGGAACTGCGCGAAGCCTATGATCAGCTCAAGCAGCTCAGCGAACTGGACGGGCTTACACAGCTCAAGAACCGCCCCTACTTTGACCAGGCCCTGAAGCGCGAATGGCGCCGCAGCTGCCGCGAGAGCCAAGCCCTGTCGCTGGTGATGATCGACATCGATTATTTCAAGGCCGTGAATGATCAGTACGGTCATCTATGCGGCGACCAGGCGCTGCGTCGGATTGCCGCAGTCTGCAGGCAGAGCGTCGGACGGGCTTCGGATACCGTTGCTCGCTATGGGGGTGAAGAGCTCGTGATCCTGCTCCCCATGACCGAGCTTGAAGGCGCTACCGTGGTTGCCGAACGCATCCGCAAAGCCACCAACTTCATGGAATTCGAATGGGAGGGGAATGCCATTGCGCTTTCGCTCTCGCTCGGCGTGGGCTCCTGCATCCCCAATCGACAACGCGACTGTGAGTGGGTGGTCCGCACCGCGGATCTGGCACTCTATGAGGCCAAGGGGGATGGCAGGAACCGGACGGTGGTCGCCCGTGAAGCCGCGCATGGTCTGGAGCTGATGAGCCCATCCTTACTTCAGTCGTGCCGGGACTGAATGCCCTTCTGATCCGCGTGGCCAGTGTTCTTCCTATTCCGCCAGTGCCGCACTGGCTGACTGCGATTCACGCGGGTTTCATCCTGGATCAGGCGCCAGAAGTCGGCAATCTGATCGCTCGAGCCTGCCATGCGGATTGATGTGGGTTGCACGGGTCCTGTCTCCTGTCTGTCCGTTCCGGGCCTGAGTGGCATCAGGCTTACAGGCAACCTACCACACGCTTATGATAATGCAAATGGTTCTTATTTGATTTGAGAAACAGGCACACCCTCTGCCGGGCTGCTCAATCGGAGCCATTGCCCGTTGCCACCTGTCGCCACCATAGCCGGGCATAGCGGCCGTCCCGGGCCAGCAGCTGTTCATGGCTGCCGCGCTCCACGATGCGTCCCCCATCCATCACAAGGATGGTATCCGCATCGCTCACCGTGGAAAGACGATGGGCGATGGCAAGCGTCGTACGATTACTGGCAACTTCATCCAGGGCCTCCAGAATATGCTGTTCAGCCGCTGAATCCAGGGAGGAGGTGGCCTCGTCGAGAACCAGTATGGGCGGATCCTTGAGAATGACGCGCGCAATCGCTACCCGCTGTTTCTCGCCGCCGGAGAGCTTCAGCCCCCGCTCGCCCACACGGGTTTCGAGCCCTTCCGGCAGGCTCGCCACGAAGTCTTCAAGGTGGGCCATCCGCAATGCCCGTTGCAACGCCTGCTCATCGGCTTCAGGGCAACCGTAGAGAATGTTACGGCGCAGGGTGTCGTTGAACATGACGGTATCCTGGGGCACCACACCGATCGCCTGGCGCAGGCTCTGCTGGGTAACCGCACGCAGGTCCTGGCCATCAACCCTGATAGAGCCTTGGTCCACGTCGAAGAACCGGAAGAGCAACCGGGCCAGTGTCGATTTCCCCGCACCGCTGGCGCCGACCACAGCCACCCGGGAACCGGCCGGTACCTCGAAGGAGACATCGTCCAGAATACGCTGGTCGCGATGATAGCCAAAGCTCACGTTCCGGAACTCAATCCGGCCACCACTCACCACCAACGGGTGGGCATCAGCCGCATCCACCACCGCCGGCGCGGTTTCCAGGAGGCCGAATAGACGTTCCACGTTCACCAGCGCCTGCCGGATCTCCCGATAGACAAACCCCAGGGCATTCAGGGGAATGAACAGCTGCAAGAGATAGGCGTTGATCATGGTGAAATCACCCAGCGAGATCTCACCCGCGGCCACATCCGTTACCGCCATGGCCATGATTGCAATAAGCCCAAGGCCGATGATCAGGGCCTGGCCGGTGTTGAGGGTGGCCAGGGAGAGGCGGTTGTTCAGGCGCGCCTGTTCCCACTCGGCGAGGTTGCTGTCGTAGCGCTGCGCCTCAAACACCTCATTGCTGAAATATTTGACCGTCTCGTAGTTGAGAAGGCTGTCCACGGCGCGGCTGTTGGATTCGTTATCCCTGGCGTTGGCCTCGCGTACAAAACGGGTCCGCCACTCGGTGACCCGGATGGAGAACACCACGTAGATCACCACCGCCACCAGCACCGTCAGCATGTAACCAGGATCAAAAACCGCGAGCAGTATGCCGCAGACGAGCACCAGTTCCAGGAGGGTAGGAACGATATTGAACAGCGTGAAACGGAGCAGAAAACTGATGCCGTTGGTACCGCGCTCAATGTCGCGGGCCAGGCCACCGGTACGGCGGTCCAGGTGGAAGCCCAGCTCCAGGCGGTGCAGGTGGCGGAATACCTGGAGCGAGACGCGGCGCATGGCGCGTTCCGCCACACGCGCAAAGACGGCGTCACGGACCTCGTTGAACAGGGTGCCACTGAAACGCAGGAGACCGTAGGCAATGACCAGCAGGACCGGGACCCAGAGGGCAATATCCGCCTGAGCGTCCGTGTCGAGATAATCAACAATGTATTTCAGCGCCACCGGTGTGGCGACGGTGGCGAGCTTGGCAATGACCAGGCAGGCCACGGCGATGGCAACCCGCCCCCGGAACTCCTTGAGATAGGGCCAAAGGCTCGCGATCACGCGCCAGTCCGGGCGGTAATCCGCCGGGTAGTCGTTATCCGCGTAGGATCGCACTCAGGACTCCATCAAAGATCACGGTACGGATTGGGCTGGCCGGGAGGCCGCTTGCGAAAGCGCTTGTACTCCCACTGATACTGTTCCGGAATACGCCGGACCACCGATTCCACAGTGGCATTGAGCGCGCTCACCGAGGTATCAGGATCCTCATCATAAAGCCCTGGATCCACCTCATCCGCCACCAGCCGGAATCCCCGGGCATGGGGCAATCGTTCGCAGTAGGTCACCACAGCGCGAGCGCCGGTCTTCTGGACCAGGCGCGACACCAGCTTCATGGTCAGAACGTCGATACCGAAAAAAGGCGCATAAGTGCCACCACTGGCATCCGGAACCTGGTCCGGCAGGATCCCCACGACACCCCCTTCACGCAGGATACTGAACAGCCGCAGCACGCCCCGGCGATCGGCCCGGACCAGCTCGGACCCGCCACGACCCCGGACCTGTGCCATGTAGGTTTCCATTTCCACCATCTTGGGCGGACTGTAGAGCGCGGCCATGGCAAAGCGCGTGGAATAATAAAGGCCCAACAGCTCCCAGTTCCCCAGATGGGGTACGATCAGCACCACGCCCTGGCCTTCACCACGGGCTTCATCCAGCAGGTGCTGGCCCTCGAATTCCCGGATCAGGTTCAGGCAGCGCGGCACCGGACTTTCCCACATGATCGGTATCTCAGCGATCAGCTTGCCGGTTTCGCGCAGGCTGTCCCGGGCCAGGGCCTGGCGTCCGGCCTCCGGCATGTCGGGATAGGCGAGTTCCAGGCTGCGCTCGGTTACCTTTCGGGTACGGTCATGCGCGAGCCAAAGACAGAGGCCAATGAACCGACCAAGACCCTGGGCCAGCGCCAGTGGCAAGTGCCCAATCAGCCAGAGCAGGGCACGCAGCCCCTTAACACGCACGGTTTTCATGGAAATTTGAACGACTCCCAGGCCGGGGGGCTTTCCTAAGCACCGGAGGCGGAGCGTATAATACGCGCCTTTGGTACAACGAGAAACCTATCACCTCAATCCCAGCAGGTGGACGCCGTGAGCGAACAGGCACAACCCGATGTAACAACCTTCCAGGGGCTGATCCTGGCCTTTCAACAGTTCTGGGCCGAACGCGGCTGCATCATCCAGCAGCCTCTGGACATGGAGGTAGGCGCCGGGACCTTCCATCCCGCCACCTTCCTGCGCAGTATTGGGCCGGAAAACTGGCATGCTGCCTATGTCCAGCCCAGCCGCCGCCCCACCGACGGCCGTTACGGGGAGAACCCCAACCGGCTGCAGCATTATTACCAGTTCCAGGTGGTGCTCAAGCCCTCGCCGGACGACATCCAGGAGCAGTACCTGGACTCCCTCAGGGTCCTTGGGTTGGATCCACTGGTGCACGACATCCGCTTCGTGGAAGACAACTGGGAGTCACCAACGCTGGGCGCCTGGGGCCTGGGTTGGGAAGTCTGGCTCAACGGCATGGAAATCACCCAGTTCACCTACTTCCAGCAGGTGGGCGGCATTGAGTGTTACCCGGTAACCGGGGAGATCACCTATGGTCTGGAACGCATCGCGATGTACCTGCAGGAAGTGGACAGCGTCTATGACCTGGTCTGGACACGGACACCAGCCGGTGAGGTGACCTATGGCGATGTGTACCACCAGAACGAAGTGGAACAATCCGCCTACAACTTTGAGCAGGCCGATGTCGAGTTCCTGTTCCACGCCTTCAGCGTGCACGAACGCGAAGCCCAGCGCCTGGTGGACGAAGGCCTGCCCCTGCCGGCCTATGAACAGGCCCTGAAGGCCTCCCATACCTTCAACCTGCTGGACGCACGGCACGCCATCTCCGTTACCGAACGCCAGCGCTACATCCTGAAAGTGCGCACGCTCGCCCGGGCGGTGGCCCGGGCCTACTACGACCGGCGCCGGGACCTTGGCTTCCCCATGGCGGACGAAGCCATCCGGCGTGAACTGCTCGCGGACGACGAACCCCCGAAGGAGGCATGAGCATGGCCACACCGGATTTTCTGGTCGAAGTCGGCACTGAAGAGCTGCCGCCCAAGGCCCTGAAGACGCTCTCCGATTCGTTCGGGGAAGGACTGCGCGAGGCACTGGCGAACGCCGGCATTGAACACGGTGCGATTGAGTCTTTCGCCACTCCAAGACGTCTGGCCGTCCGGATCAACAACCTGGCGGACGCCCAGCCTGACACCCCTTTTGAGAAGAAAGGGCCAGCAGTCAAAGCCGCTTTCGACGATCAGGGCAACCCGACGCGCGCGCTCGAAGGCTTTGCCCGCAACCTGGGTATCCAGCCGGACGAGCTCGACACCATGGAAACGGAGAAGGGCGCTTGGCTGGTCTATCGCGGGGTCGAGAAAGGCCGGCCAACCGCCGAACTGCTGCCCGGCATGGTGGAAGAGGCCCTCAATGGCCTCCCCATTCCCAAACGCATGCGCTGGGGCGCCCGCCGCGATGAATTCGTGCGCCCGGTACACTGGCTGATCATGCTCTTTGGCAGCAAGGAAATTCCCTGCACCCTGCTTGGCTGTACCGCCGGCCATGCCACCCATGGGCATCGTTTCCACCATCCCGGCGAACTCATTATCTCCACACCCGCGGACTATGAACTCGTGCTGCGCCAGCACGGCTGGGTCGAACCGGATTTCGCGGCACGCCGGGAACAGATCCGCAACGGTGTCAGCCGGGTGGCCGAACAGGAGGCTCAAGGGCAAGCCGTTATCAATCCGGGGCTTCTGGATGAGGTAACGGCCCTGTGTGAATGGCCGGTGCCGCTTCTCGGTCGCTTTGAAGAGCGCTTCCTGGAGGTACCGCCGGAGGCGCTGGTCTCCTCCATGGAGGAACACCAGAAATATTTCCATGTGGTGGACAGCGACGACCGCATGCTGCCGTGCTTCATCACGGTGGCCAACCTGGAAAGCCGGGACCCCTCTGCAGTGATCGCCGGCAACGAGAAGGTGATCCGGCCCAGGCTGGCAGACGCGGCTTTCTTCTATGACACAGACCGCAAGACCCCGCTGATTGATCGGCTTGAGTCGCTCAAGCCCATCGTTTTCCAGGAGACACTGGGCAGCCTTCACGACAAGACATGCCGCATCGCCTCACTGGCCGGCCGCATTGCCGAAGCGATTGGCGCGGATTCCGATCACGCCAGACGTGCCGGCACCCTGAGCAAAACGGACCTGCTCACCGAGATGGTGCAGGAGTTCGATGATCTTCAAGGCGTCATGGGCGACTATTACGCTCGCCATGACGGCGAACCGGAAGCCGTGGCAAGGGCGCTGAGCGAGCAATACCTTCCGGGTTTTGCCGGGGATCGCGTCCCCGAGACTGATATCGGTACCTGCGTCGCCCTGGCAGACCGGCTGGATTCACTGGTCGGCCTGTTCGGCATCAATCAGCCCCCCAGTGGCACCCGTGACCCCTATGCCCTGCGACGGGCGGCACTGGGCGTTATCCGGATACTGGTTGAGCGCGGCCTCGCGCTGGATCTGGAGGCATTGGCCGGCTGGGCTGCCGAGGAGTTCAACAGCCTCACGGTAAACGATCCGGTCACGCCGGTTGTGGACTATGTCCTGGAACGCTTCCGCGCCATTTTCGAGGATCAGGGTGTCCCGGCAGAGGTTTTCCTGGCGGTGCAGACACGGCGCCCGACACAGCCACTGGACTTCCACCGGCGGGTTCTGGCGGTGAACAACTTCATCGCCTTGCCGGAGGCCCAGGCGCTGGCGGCCGCCAACAAGCGTGTTTCCAATATCCTCGAAAAGCAGGGCGGTACCCAGGCGAGCCAGGTCGATCCAGACCGGTTCCAGGAAGAGGCAGAAAGGGCCCTGTTCGAAGCCGTCCAGGTGCAGGAAGAAAAGGTAGAACCCGCCTTCGCCAAGGGTGACTATGATACGGGTCTGCAATCGCTGGCCCAATTGCAGGAAGTGGTGGATCCGTTCTTTAACGATGTCATGGTCATGGCGGATGATGCCTCGCTCAGGGCCAACCGTTTGGCGCTGCTTGAGCGGCTGAGACGGCTATTCCTTCGTGTTGCGGACATCTCACTGCTCCAGACGGGGAGTGACTAGGAGAAAGGGTGGGACCTCCGATATCAGTGCGAACCATTCTCATTGACATGTGAAAGAACCAAGGCAATACTGGTGATTCAATCATTGCTCAACAACGTGTTGAATCACCATGAGCCAATCCCCCACACACCTCATTCCGGAACTCCAAGCCAGCGTCAACGCCTGTATTGAGACGGCGCTGGTCCTGCACGCCACAACCATGCCCCAGGTTCAAAGGGTCATGGCCGGCGACGCGGTGATCGAAGATTATGTAAGAGCGCTTGGCTTCGGTGATCGGCTGGTGCCTTGGCAGCATCTCGGGACAGACAATGCCGCCGATCCCGACCTGATACTGGCCCATGAGATCGCAGGTGGAACCAGCCTCTGTCCCACCTGGCTACCCAGCCGGTATGAACCCCGTCTGTCCCTGATCCAGGGGGCGCAGACCACGGCCGAGGTTCAGGCCAATCTCAAGCGCATTGCACGGGTACTGGGAAATACCATGGGTGAAATGGTGCCCGCCCAGCGCTTCCGGGAAACCTTTGAGGGACTGCGGGCCCGACTCCATGTACCGGGGCCCAAGGTGCTGGTTCTGGTGGAAACCGGGCGGGGCAGCTACCGCCTCACAGGACGCGACCATCCGTGCCACGCGTTGTTCGCACGCCTGGGCTGGGTGAGCGCGCCTTCACAACGGATTGCTGGTGAAAAGCTCAGTGTTCGCACCCTCGATACGCTCGACCACGACGCCATTCTGATACTCGAAGCCTGGCCCGGGGAGGTGGGGGAATCCGCGCTCGCGCGACATTGGCCCCTGATGCTGTCCCCCGTTGCGGAAACAGAACGCTGGGCGCGAATCCCCATGCTTGAACTGATGTGTTTCGGGCCGTCCCTGCCCGAGAGACTGGCGGATCTGGCGGCCAGGTTTCAGGCCCTCAGGCCCGAAACCTGAAACCGCTCGTCTTCAGATATCCAGATTCTCTACTTCCAGCGCATTGCTCTGGATGAAGTCCCTGCGTGGTTCGACCTCATCACCCATGAGGGTTGTGAAGATCTGATCCGCCGCTATGGCGTCCTCGATCGTCACTTTCATCATCCGCCGGGTTTCCGGATCCATGGTCGTTTCCCAGAGCTGCTCCGGGTTCATTTCACCCAGACCCTTATACCGCTGAATGGTGAGGCCTTTCTGGCCTTCACGCATCAGCCAGTCCAGGGCACCGGCAAAGGTATCCACCGGATGCTTGCGCTCGCCCCGCTGGACATAGGCGCCAGGCTCAACCAGACCATCGAGCTTCTCGCCCAGCCGGGCAATGGCCTTGTAAGAGGGCGATTCGAAAAACTCATGCCGGAACACATACTCGTAGGGAATCCCGTGAATCAGCAATGTCACCTTGGGCAGTGTCAGCTTGCGTTCCGGGTCCTCGGTGGTGGAAAACTCATACCGGATGCCGGTCCGGGTATCCAGAACCAGACGTTCACCCAGTTCGCCAACCCATTGCTCGATGGCTTCCCGGTTTTCCAGATCCGCAGGGGTCAACGTCCTCTGGGTGATCATTTCCTGCAACACACGTTCCGGATAGATGCGGCTGAGGCGTTCGATGTTTTCCATCACGCTCTGGTACTCATGGACCAGCTCTTCAAGAGCCTGCCCAGCCAGGGGTGGCGCCTCCGGATTCACGTAGAGTGCCGCGTTTTCAAGGGCGGACTGGGTGACATAGGCCGTCTTGGCCTTTTCATCCTTTAGATACTGCTCCTGTTTGCCCCGCTTGACCTTGTAAAGTGGCGGCAGGGCGATATAGACGTGGCCACGCTCAATCAGTTCCGGCATCTGGCGGTAGAAAAAGGTCAGGAGCAGGGTACGGATGTGGGAACCATCCACATCGGCGTCCGTCATGATGACGATACTGTGGTACCGCAGTTTGTCCGGATCATAGTCTTCACGGCCAATCCCGCAGCCCAAAGCGGTAATCAGGGTAGCCACTTCCGCGGAAGCCAGCATCTTGTCAAAACGTGCCTTTTCCACGTTCAGGATCTTACCCTTGAGGGGCAGAATTGCCTGGGTACGACGTTCCCGCCCCTGCTTGGCGCTGCCGCCCGCGGAATCACCCTCCACAATGAACAGTTCAGAAAGCGCTGGATCCTTTTCCTGGCAATCCGCCAGCTTGCCGGGAAGACCTGCCACATCCAGGGCCCCTTTACGGCGAGTCATATCCCTCGCCTTGCGGGCGGCTTCCCGCGCCCGGGCCGCGTCGATCATCTTGTTCACGATCGCCTTGGCTTCCTGGGGGTACTCCTGAAGGTAGTCGGTGAACGCCTGGTTCATCTCCTGCTCGACCGCTGTCTTCACTTCAGAAGAAACCAGCTTGTCCTTGGTCTGGGAAGAGAACTTCGGATCCGGAACCTTGACGCTGATGATCGCGGTCAGACCTTCCCGGGCGTCATCCCCTGAGGTATTGACCTTGATCTTTTTAACAAGGCCTTCCTGCTCCATGTAGTTGTTCAGCGTCCGGGTAAGCGAAGCCCGGAAGCCAGCAAGATGGGTTCCCCCATCGTTCTGTGGGATATTGTTGGTAAACGTGAAGATATTTTCCTGAAAGGCATCATTCCACTGCATCGCGATCTCAACAACGATGCCATCATCGCGTTCGCGGGTGAAATGAAAGACGCGGTTCAACGGCGTTTTATTGGTGTTCAGGTGTTCGACGAAAGCCCTTAGGCCGCCCTCGTATTCGAACACCTCATCCTTGCCACTGCGCTCATCGGTAAGCCGGATTCTGACACCGCTGTTCAGGAAGGCCAGTTCGCGCAGGCGTTTTGCCAGGATGTCGAAGTGGAACTGGATGTTGGAGAACGTTTCAACCGAGGGAATGAAGTGGACTTCACTGCCCGAGGCTTCGGTATCACCAACAATCCGAAGCGGCTCCTCCGGAATACCGTCGTGGTAGACCTGCTCATGAACTTTGCCGTTGCGGCGGATTGTAAGCTTGAGTGTCGAGGAAAGGGCATTGACCACGGAAACACCCACGCCATGGAGGCCACCGGATACCTTGTAGGTATTGTCGTCAAATTTGCCGCCGGCGTGGAGGACGGTCATGATCACCTGGGCGGCGGATACCCCTTCCTCCTCGTGGAGATCCGTGGGAATTCCGCGGCCGTCGTCCCTGACCGTAACGGATTCATCTGGATGGATGACCACACCGATTTCGGAACAATACCCCGCCAATGCCTCGTCGATGGAATTGTCCACCAGCTCGAAGACCATGTGGTGGAGACCAGTGCCATCATCGGTGTCACCGATATACATACCGGGTCGTTTGCGCACGGCATCGAGACCCTTGAGTACCTTGATGCTTGTAGAGGTGTAATCGGACATTCGCAGGGTTCCCCCAGCTTGACGTTCATTGTTCTGTGAACCACCCATGTTCCACGTGGAACACCGATGGTTCATGCTCGAGCATCAGGCTTCCGAGCACTCCTTCGTTCGGAGCCCTAATCCCGGTAAGAAAAACCTGTGTTTGTAATGCCAGCAGTTCGCTGGTCAGAAGCGCCTGATTCTGAGCATCCAGCTCTGCGTGGATGTCATCCAACAGACATATCCCCTGGAAGCCTTTTCCCTGCAACACCCGCATCTGGGCGAGCTTCATCAGAACCACCAGGGACCGTTGCTGGCCTCGGGAAAGAACCTCCCCGGCCGGCTGTTTACCCACGCGGATCCGGATATCCGCACGATTCGGCCCGTAAAGACTGAAACCGGCCCGCGATTCAGATTCCAGGTTCCCTTCGAGTACTGACACGAGGTCCTGGCTGGCGTCCCAGCCCGGGTTGAAACTGAGCGATACCGTTTCAAGCCATGCTACTGAGGACCGTGCTTTGATCGCCTCGAATTCCTGGTAAAACGCGTCGAATCCGGCCTTCCGGCCCTCGTTCAATCGTTCCCCGAGATCCGCGACCCTGGTGTTCCAGGGGCCAATCGAGGCGGCGTCAATTATACCACGACGAAGGAGGTGATTGCGCTGTTTGAGCGCCCTTTGCGCCTCCTGCCAAACCTTACTGAACCAATGTTCCACGTGGAACACCAACCAATCCAGAAAACGCCGCCGATGCCCAGGCCCCCCGGCTACAAGCTCAAACGTACCCGGTTCAATCACGGACACAGGTAGAACACGTGCCAAATCGGAAACAGCCTGAATCGCCTCGCCATCCCTTTGAAGTTTGACGCCTTTAGGATGACCGGGCTCACGCTCCAGCCCAATCCGGATCAAACCCTGCTGTGGGTCCGAAACCCGCCCAAACAGCGTCAATGAACGCTCCCCCTCTTGCACCACCCGTCGATGATTCGAGGATCGAAACGAACGGGCTGTTGAAAGGTAATAGATCGCTTCCAGCAGACTGGTCTTGCCACTGCCATTGGCACCATGGATCAGATTGAGACCGGACGCGAATTGGAGTTTCTGGTGGGTGATGTTACGGAAATGATGAACATGGAGCTCGTTCAGGGCCATGGATCAGATCTGGTAGTAGTGACGCAGGTGCGCCAAAATGGAATCACTTTCATAGAGCTCGATTTCAAGATTCGGATCCACCAAGTAGGGAAGCGCCACCTTGCCGGTACGCGCCAACAATTCCCGACGGTTCCTTGTGAGGGGCCGATCCTCAATACCACACCGTTCCCGGATCATGGGGAACAACCACTCTCTGGCTCTCGACTTACCACAATTACGAAGCACGTAGGGAAGTTCCAGCTCACACAAACGCTCACGCACCCGTCTGGAAAACGGGCTCGATTCAAAACTGTAAAGTTCCAGTAATCGATCCGGTCTCCGCGAAGGCTTTGCATAAACACCACGGCCCAGTCTGGAACCACTTGCCAACACAGAACGGACGTTGTTCAGAGGCTTTCGGCTACTGATCCCTGAAACCACCCCGGGACCGTATTGTCGCCAGAGATACCCCCGAATCCGTCCGCTGCCATAAAGAACCTGGCCCTGGGAAGGATCGACCAGCATGGGAAAGCGCTCATACCCACCCAGCTCCCGGGCTTGATTGCGAAACCGCTCACCACCTTTGGGGCAAGGTTGGATGACTGCATCCAGTCCCAATTCCGTCAGCGCTTCCCGCACCAGCCGGCAATGCCAGCAACCCTCTACATCAAAAAGCCGCAGCGGTTGGCCCGGCTGATGGGTTTCCCCAACGCGCACAGCACTCCCCCGCCACAAGGCAAGTGTCGAGGTGACAACCTGGGGAAGAACTGACATCAGGGGCCGCCTCAGTGAAGCATGCTCAGGCGTTCATCGAGGAACATATCCATTTCCGGCGCCAGGATGTGGACATACCGATCAAAATAAAGAAACTGCTTGATCAGCAGAGCGAACTCACGTGGAAAATGCAGCCCATGGTCTTCGCCTACCCGAACGAGATCCATCAGAAGCTCATTAACATCGTCATCGGTCTCTTCGGAGAGGGTCTCAATATCAGGCATCTCATCCATGTCCGTCGGCACCACAGTGTCCATGTGCCGTTGCAGCCCGGAGAGGTCGCGGGCCAGGGCCTGAACGTCCACACCCTGACGAGTCACGCCGATCCGGACCATGGCGTCCGCCATCGCCTCAAAGTCACTGCTCATCAGCGCGCCCATGAAATCCGAAACCGCTGTCCAGGTATCCGGATCAATACGCCCTACAATCCCGAAATCAATAAAGCCAACCCGGCCATCCTCAAGTACCATCAGGTTGCCTGCGTGGACATCAGCATGGAAAAAATCACACTCTGTCAGACTGGAAAACCAAGTGTTCATCGCAGTGATCAACGTCCGCTCCGGATCATCACTGTATCGCCGAATCGTCTCCAGATCGGTCAACGGCACACCTTCGAAACGCTCCATTGTCAACACACGGCCGCTGCTCAGAGCACGGTGCACCCGCGGCGCCGTTGCTCCGGTATTGCCGGTACGGTCCAGGAATTCACGGAACGACTCCAGGTTATTCGCCTCCTGAACGAAATCGCATTCCTCCATCATCGTCCGCTGGATTTCCTGGATGATCCCGGAAAGCGAAGTCCAAGCCAGTTTCGGCGCCAAGGTTTCCACCACCCGCGCCGACAGGTAAAGAAAGTTTAGATCCGTAAGCAGAATATTCGAGACACCGGGCTTCTGGATCTTGAGAACCACCTCCTCACCATTGGCCAAGCGGGCTCCATGCACCTGCGCGATGGAGGCGGATGCCAGGGGCTCGCGGTCAATCCGGCTGAAGGCCGTATCCACCGCGCTGCCAAGTTCCTCTCTCAGAATCCGTTCCATGACGCTATAGGGCAGGGGACTCGTCTGGTCCAGACAATTCTGGAATTCGTCCACGTATTCACGCGGAAAGAAGGTTGGCGACGAGGCGATGAACTGACCCAGCTTGATGTAGGTTGCACCCAGCCGTTCAAACGTCTCGCGCATCAGCCTGGGCACCGGTGGACGGTCTCCTCGCAGCCAACGCACCCCCTGGCCACCGAGGACCATCGCTGTCTGTCCAATCCGAAGCGCGCCCTTCACACCATCACCCACAATCTGAACGGGATTGGTTCCCAGGCCTTCAGTTTTGTTATACGACCCCTTCCCAGGTTTCTCACGCTTTGGGATCGGGGACTTTTCAATCAAGGTATTCATTCCCACACTCCCTGTCCTGTCTGTTTTCTACAGACGCATTGGCATCACAACGTACAGGTTGTCATCCGGGCCAGTACTCTCAATCAGTGCGCTTGCATTGGATCCGGAAAGCACAATCCGAACCTGGTCCTCCCGAATCACGTTCATCACGTCAATCAGATACCCAACATTGAACCCGATCTGTAGCGGCTCACCCTGGTATTCCACCGCCATGGTGTCCTCAGCCTGCTCCTGATCCGGGTTATTGGCATAGACATGCAATTCGCCGGGTTCCAGCTCGAGCCGAACCCCACGAATGTTCTCGTTCGATAGAATCCCGGCCCGTTGCAGGATGCTGCGAAGCGTTTCCCGGTCCGCAATCACTGTCTTGTCGCCACCACTCGGAATCACCCGGTTATAATCCGGGAAACGCCCCTCGATAAGCTTGGAGGTAAACGTGAAGCCATCCATTGTCGCCCGGATATGGCTTCCCCCGATGGTAACCGCAACATTGCGATCATCATCACCCAGCAACCGAGTGAGTTCCTGAACGCCCTTGCGGGGAACAATGATCTGCCGCGTTTCATCCAGATAGGTTGGGACTGAGAGATTGGAAAGCGCCAGCCGATGCCCATCCGTCGCCACCGCACGGATCAGATCGTCCCCAATCTCAAGCAGCAGACCGTTCAGGTAATAACGCACATCCTGCTGAGCCATTGCGAAGGCGGTACTGCTCAGCAGACTCTGGAAGGACCCCTGTTCCAGGTTGAGGGTAAAGCTCTCCTCGTCATCTTCCACATTCGGGAAATGATCGGCGGGCAGGGTAGCCAGCGTAAACTGGCTCGCTCCCGCACGGATCCGCATCCGGTCGCCTTCGAGCCCCAGCGTCACATCCGCTGCTTCAGGCAGTGACCGGCAGATATCCACGAGCTTACGCGCCGGCACCGTGATCCGCCCTTCCTGTTCGAGTTCCAGCTCCGTCAAAGTGGCTACAAGCTCCACTTCCATATTGGTGCCGGTGAGCGTCAGGGCTCCGCCCTCGGCCACCAGAAGCACGTTCGCCAGAACCGGCATGGTCTGTTTTTTTTCCACAACACCGGCAATGGCCTGAAGTGGTTCAAGAAGGGCTTCGCGACTCGTCCGGATTTTCATGATTGTCGGATTCCGCCTGATTCGGATGTGGGTTTGTCAGTGGTTCAGGTGGTCAGCAGCCGGAGGAAGTTCTGGTAATCCTCGCGGATATTGGCGTCCGATTCCTGCAGCTCTTCGATCTTCTTGCAAGCGTGGAGAACTGTGGTGTGGTCACGGCCACCAAAGGCATCCCCAATCTCGGGCAGGCTGTGACTTGTCAGCTCCTTGGCCAGCGCCATCGCCATCTGGCGGGGCCGGGTGATTGTCCGCGTGCGGCGTTTCGAGTGCAGGTCCGCCACTTTCATCTTGTAGTACTCTGCCACGGTCCGCTGAATATTGTCGATGCTCACCTGTTTCTCATGCAGCGCCAGCAGGTCCTTGAGGCTTTCCCGGATGAACGCCGGCGTGATCTGCTGGCCGGTGAAGTGGGAGTTGGCAATCACCAGCTTCAACGCGCCTTCCAGTTCCCGCACATTGGACCGGATCTTCTGGGCAATGAAGAACGCCGCCTCGTTACTGAGAGTCACCTGCGCCTGCTCCGCCTTCTTCATGATAATCGCCACCCGGGTCTCCAGCTCAGGAGGCTCCACCATCACCGTCAGTCCCCAACCAAAACGCGATTTGAGGCGCTCTTCCATATTGGCGATTTCCTTCGGGAACCGATCACAGGTCAGAATCACCTGCTGCCCCCCCTCCAGCAACGCGTTAAATGTATGAAAGAACTCTTCCTGGGAGCGCTCCTTGCCCGCGAAAAACTGGATATCGTCGATCAGAAGCGCGTCCAGGGATCGATAGAACCGTTTGAAGTCATTGATCGCGTTCAACTGCAGTGCCTTGACCATGTCAGCCACAAAGCGTTCCGACCGCAGATAGGCGACCCGCGCGCCCGGGTTACGGCGCACAATCTCATTACCTACCGCGTGCATCAGGTGTGTCTTGCCAAGGCCCACCCCTCCGTACAGAAACAGCGGGTTGTAAGAGCCCCCCGGATTCTCGGCCACCTGACTCGATGCCGCCCGGGCCAGCTGGTTGGATTTACCCTCCACAAAGGTCTCAAACGTAAACTCCTGGTTCAGGAACGTCTCGCTGTGCTGGACACTCCCCTCAACATTGGCGCGACGATCATCACGAGCCCCACTTGCTCGCCCGGCAATCCGAGCTGCCACAGGCGAGTCCTCCACCGGTCGCTCGTCCGCTGCGTTGAGCTCTTCATCATTAACCGGAGGCGCGACTTCCGCGCTCGCGGACGCCACCTCGCCGCCACCACTATCCGGTACCGAGGGCTTTGTGGAAGGCCTTGTTTCCTGACTCCGGTTGCGTGCCGTTGCCGCAGGACGTGACCGGCTGTCGTCCGCCGACCCGACCTTGACCTCAACATGAAGCCCCTTGGCGCCGTTAAGGTCACGGAGCACTTCCTCAATCCGGTCCAGGTATTTCTGGCTGACCCAATCGCGCACGAACCGGTTAGGCGCCAGCAGCACCAGTGATCCGCCGTCTTCGCGGGACTGCAACGGCCGCAACCAGGTATTGAACTGCTGCGCGGGAAATTCGTCCTGTAACCGCTCCAGACATTGCTGCCAGATTTCCTGTGGCACGACTGTTGACCTCACCGTGTTCGCTTTTGGACCGGTCTCAAGCCGGTAGGAGCGGTATTCTACGCTCAGCCCCCCGACGGTTAAAGCCCTTCAGTCAACGATATAAACACCCTGTGGATTATTTTTTTCTTTTTACTCAGGTTATTACGAACTTAAAAACAGAGTCGTGCACAAAATTACAAATGCCTGACCGTCCAAACCGGTTTTCCACAGACCATTGTGCAAACACGGTGTGTTAACCCCTGTACAAACCCCGGATAGACCCGTTGATAAGCCAGCGCCCCAAGCCCACCCCTGGCTTCTACCCATTTCATACCGGGCTTCCTACCAGCTTACCAAGCACTCCTGAACAGACCCATCCCCACGATCGAACCCCGCCAGACCGGAGACAGATCCAGTTATCCACAGAAATCCGCGTCCCTAACAGTAATAACAACAGTCTTATTAATCCATTAAAATAAAAACGTTGTTATGACTGTGACTGCGTAACCAGCTCACGCTTCCCAGCCATTGTCTGATCGCCATAAATTGACTAGAATCCCGCATCCCGATGGCAGATCCGTTCCAGGCCCATCGGCCGAAACCATCGATCCGACATTCGCAGCCCTGAACAGGACCAGCACCAATGAAACGAACCTTTCAGCCGAGTAACCTCAAGCGCAAGCGGACCCATGGTTTCCGTGCCCGCATGGCAACCCAGAATGGCCGCAAAGTGATTGCACGGCGGCGTGCCAAGGGTCGTAAGCGCCTCAGCGCCTGAATCCAGCCTGTTGCCGCCTGATTTCCGATTTCCCCGTGATGCGCGGCTGCTCAACAGCCGTGATTACACGCGGGTTTTCAATGATGTCCAGTTCAGGGCCGGCAGCCGTGGATTCCTGATACTCGCCAGGACCGCTCATGATGCGCAGACAACGCCCCGTCTGGGCATCATCGCGGCCCGGCGTCACTTGCCCAAAGCAACCAACCGCAACCGGTTCAAGCGGGCAGTCCGGGAATCTTTCAGGCACCGCCAGCACCAGATCCCGGCCTTGGACGTCATTGTTCTGGCCCGGCCTGGCGGCAACACGATGGATAATGCCGAGCTTTTCAGCGAGCTTGATCGGGCGTGGCGCAAGTTGAGCAAACAGGCAACCTCCCGGTCTCCGGCTAAAACGGGGTAATCCCATGCGCTGGCTGCTTCTTCTACTGATTCGTGCCTACCAGTACGGGATCAGTCCTCTGATGCCCCCTCACTGCCGGCATGCACCAAGCTGTTCTGAATACGCGGCAACCGCCATCCTCCAGCATGGTTTGCTCCGGGGCGGCTCTTACGCACTCCGCCGTCTGTTTCGATGTCATCCCTGGGGTACGTCCGGCTACGATCCGGTACCAGGAACTTCCCCAACCCATCAATCCTGTTCATGCAAAAAATGACCCAATCAATGGATATCCCCCGCGTCGCCATCTGGCTTGGTCTGGCCATTGTCAGCTATCTCCTCGTCATGGCCTGGAACGAGGATTACCACCAACAGAGCCCTTCCAACGAGCCCGTAGCGGCTGAGGAATCCAGCCCGGCCACGGCCGATCCAGCCAGCCAGCCGCCATCAACGACCGGCAAGCCCGATGATGCTGGCGATGGTTTTGAACGCCCGGACTCTTCGATGGGCGGTACAGCGCAGGAGACCGGCCAGGCCCCCAGCGGAACCAGCACCGATGAAACCGCTGGGGATAACGGCAACACGGTTCAGGTGGTAACAGATGTTCTCAACGCCCGAATCAGCCTTAACGGCGGCCATCTGGTTGAAGCCCGATTGCCGGAACACACCCGTACGCGCAAGTCCAAGCAACCGCTCACGCTTCTTCAGAACGACAGTGAACGCACCTATATCCTGGAAAGCAGCCTTCTCGGCGAGGGTGGTTCCAAACGGGGTCATGGAAACCTGACCTTCAATGCCAAGGCGGATACCTACCGCCTGGAAGAAGGTGAAGATCAACTCACCGTTGATCTGACCCATGAAACCGAGTCCGGTGTACAGATCATCAAGCGCTACACCTTTGAGCGCGACCATTACCGCCTCAAGGTGAGCTACCATATCCGCAACGGCTCCAATGAGCCCTGGAAGGGATACTTCTCAGGCCGTATTGTCCGTGACGAAAGCGAGGATCCCACCAGCCAGCGTATGATTGGTGTCCGCGCGTTCCTGGGCATGGTCCTGAGCACTCCGCAGGATCCGTATATCAAGTACGAGTTCTCAGACCTGCGCGAAACGCCATTGAACCGTCAGGTGAATGGGGGCTGGGTTGCCTTCCTCCAGCACTACTTCATGAGCGCCTGGATTCCGGACCCGGATAAGACGCATCGTTACCAAACCCGCATGCGTGGTGACAACCTGCACGTCATGGGGTTTGTCAGTCCCGGCACCAAGGTAGCGCCTGGTGCGGAGAAAGAAATCGATTCCCGTGTCTACGTGGGCCCCAAGGTCATCGAACGCCTTCAGGGCATTGCGCCCAATCTGGATCGTACTGTTGATTTCGGATGGCTGTTCTTCATCTCCCAGCCATTGTTCTATCTGCTGGACTGGTTTCACGATCTGACAGGCAACTGGGGTGTCGCCATTATCCTGCTTACCATCGTGGTCAAGCTGGCATTCTACAAGCTCTCCGCCACCAGCTATCGCTCGATGGCCAATATGCGCCGTGTACAGCCGGAGATGCAGCGGCTCAAAGAGCAGTATGGCGATGATCGCCAGAAGCTGTCCCAGGAGATGATGAACCTTTACAAGAAGGAGAAAATCAATCCACTGGGCGGCTGTCTGCCGATACTGGTCCAGATGCCGGTGTTCATCTCCCTCTACTGGGTTCTGTTCGAGAGCGTGCAATTGCGCCACGCGCCCTTCATGCTCTGGATCCATGACCTGTCCGTTATGGACCCCTACTTCATCCTGCCGATCCTGATGGGTGGTTCCATGTTCCTGCAGATGCAGTTGAACCCGACACCTCCGGATCCGGTACAAGCCAAGGTGATGAAGATTCTGCCGATCATGTTCACCTTCTTCTTCCTGTGGTTCCCAGCAGGGCTGGTGTTGTACTGGCTGAGCAACAACCTGCTCTCAATGGCGCAACAATTCTTCATCTATCGCCAGATCGAGAAGGAGCAGGGACAGTCCCCCAAGGGCTGATCCCTTGAGCTGCCATGAGCGGTGCGGATCGGGATACCATAGCGGCGCTCGCCACGCCGCCGGGCCGAGGTGGCGTGGGCGTTGTGCGGCTCTCGGGTCCAGGGGCCCTTGAGCTCGCCCAGGCATTTCTCGGTTTTGAGCCTCGGCCCCGCCATGCCCATTACGGGCCCTTCCTTGATGGAGCCGGTGAGGTTCTCGACGAAGGCATTGCCCTCTATTTTCCGGGGCCGCATTCATTCACCGGTGAGGATGTCTTTGAACTCCAGGGCCATGGCGGGCCCGTTCTCATGGACCGCCTCATCACCTCGGCCACGACAAGGGGCGCACGTCTTGCCCGACCCGGGGAATTCTCTGAAAGAGCCTTCCTGAACAATAAACTGGACCTCGCCCAGGCCGAGGCCATTGCTGATCTCATCGAAAGCAGCTCGGAACAGGCGGCCCGGAGCGCCCTGCATTCGCTGCAGGGGGCTTTCTCCCGTGTTGTGTCTGGACTCATTCAAGAGCTCGTCCAGTTGCGTGTCTATGTGGAAGCCGCCATCGATTTTCCGGACGAGGACGTGGATTTTCTGGGTGATGGCAAGGTCGCCGCCGACCTTCAGGCCTTGCTGGAATCCCTGGATCACACGATGCAGGAAGCCCACCAAGGCACCTTGTTGCGGGATGGCATGCAGGTTGTCATTGCCGGTAAACCCAATGCGGGTAAATCCAGTCTCCTGAACGCCCTTTCCGGCCAGGATACTGCCATCGTGACGGAGATCGAGGGCACCACACGGGACGTGCTCCGCGAGCAGATCCAGATCGACGGTATGCCGCTTCACATCATCGATACGGCGGGCCTGCGCGATAGTACCGACCAGGTTGAACGCATCGGTATTGATCGCGCCTGGGCTGAGATTGAGAAAGCGGACCGGGTCCTGTTGCTGGTCGACAGCACAACGACCCCCGAAACGGATCCAACCACCCTGAGGACCGGCCTGCCTCGCCAGCTGCCCGAAGGATTGCCGGTCACCGTCCTCCGTAACAAGGTAGACCTTTCGGGAGAAACACCGGGTTATAGCGAACACGATGGTACGCCGGTGATCCGCCTTTCCGCCCAGTCCACCGATGGTGTTGGGCAACTCCGGGAGCACTTGAAGGAGTGCATGGGGTACCAGACCGCTTCTGAAGGCCGCTACATGGCTCGCCGGCGCCATCTGGATGCACTGGAACGTGCCCGGGCCATGGTGGTCCAGGGCCAGACCCAACTCAGCGAGTTCGGGGCCGGGGAACTGCTGGCCGAGGACCTGCGGCAGGCCCAGGACGCACTTGGCGAGATTACGGGCGCCATGACCCCGGATGAGCTTCTGGGCGAAATCTTCAGTTCGTTCTGCATCGGCAAATGATCGGGCCGGACTCCTTCCAAACGAGCCAAATCATCCCGTAACGACACCATCACCCATCACCGTTCCGCTTCCAGCGGTTTGTTGGCGTGTCTTGTCTACCTTTAATGTTATGTTATAACCTTTCTATAAATACCAATCAGGAATAGCGGCCAGCCAGCGCTCGATACGGTGTATTGGCAGGTTATTAATGTAACGATATAACATTCTAAAATAGGGGCATATGCGTTTAATATCCATAACCAGCACGATACTCAGAGGACGGATTGCCAGAGCTGTTCCGGCAACAGGCTTTTTGGTTGTCGCTTCCGCTGTGTCGGTACAGGCAGAAGACACCACTCAACCAATGGCGCTTGACGAAATCACTGTGGAAGCCGGCACTCCTTCACCAGGGTCGCCGTTGTACCAGGCCTCCCAGATTGATGTTCTGCAGGGGGCGGAAAAGGATCGACGCGGAAGCGCCACACTGGGTCAGACTCTGGATCATCTGCCGGGCGTTGACACCGTCAGTGCCGGCAACCAGGTCGGCAAACCCGTCATCAGAGGACTGTCCGGTAATCGGGTGCGTATCCTCTCCAACGGCATAGGAATGGACCACCAGCAGTTTGGCACCCGGCATTCACCCAACGTTGACCCCTTCCTGAGCGACCGGATTGAAGTAGTGCGTGGCGCGTCCAGCATTCTTTACGGCTCGGATGCGCTTGGCGGCTCGATCGACGTCCAGCCTCTACCGTTAATCTTCAGCGATGAGGATACGCGCCATACCAGCGGTGAGGCGCATTTTGGGTACGCCACCAACAATGACCAGAATGATCTTGGACTGAAAGGAGCCAGCGAAGGCACCAACTGGAGCTTCGTGGGCGGTCTTATCCACCGGAACGCTGGTAACATCACCGTGCCGGACGATCCTACCTTCTTTCCGCCACCCTCAAGTGATGCGGATAAGCGCCGGGCACCGGCCTACACGGGCGAGCTGGACTATACGGATTTCGAGCAACTCAACGGGCAGCTTGGTATAGGGTATAAAGCCGGTTTCGGTGAACTGCGCCTGCGTTACACCGGATGGCGTAATGAGCACAACTTCCTGCTGCCACCACCGGCGGGTAAGAAACCACCGGCGGAAGGCCCGGAGGGTGTTGGTCAGCGCCTGGAGAACGATGAGCTGCGCCTCGATGCCATGATTCCGCTGGACGGCAACTGGACGTTCAAGCCCACTCTGGCCTGGCAACGCAACCAACGTCAGTCCAACGGTGGCGGTGTGCCGAGGAACGAGCTTTTTGACGGCACCATTGATATTGAATTCGATCAGTACACGACCCGCCTCGAAGCAGAGCACGCTCAGCTCGGGGTCTTTGATGCGGGGCGTGTCGGTCTTGAGTACCGGACGAAACAACAGGAATCCCGGGGCACCACTCAGCTGAGCCCTGGTGGTCAGGTTGATAACCTTGGTGTTTTTGCCTTTGAGGAACGCACCCTGGGTCGCCTGACACTGCAGGCCGGGCTGCGTCAGGACTGGACCGAAACGGTAGGCAAGAGCAACGAGACCGCCGCGCCAACCTCATTCAACGGGCGTGACGGGAATGACTACTCGGTGACATCGGGCTCCCTCGGGGGCTCTTATGCCCTGACCGATACACTAACCCTGGCCAGTAATGTGGGTCGGGGTTTCCGTGCACCCACCCTCTTTGAGCTTTACGCGGACGGCCAGCATGCCGGTGTTGCGGCCGTCCAGAAGGGGAATCCGGATCTCGATGCCGAAAAATCCCTGAATACCGACCTTGCCCTGCGCTGGCGTTCCGGCCGGGCAGCTGCGAGCGCCACCGTCTACCGCAATGCCATCGACGATTACATCGATCTCCAGGATACAGGTAATACCGAACAAGGACTGCCTGTTTTCCGGTATCGCCAGACCGACGCCGTGCTGACCGGCGTGGAGCTGACGGCCCGTGCGAATGTGACGGAAACCGTCGAGCTGAGTGCAAGTTACAGCGCCGTGGACGGAGAGAACGACCGCACGGGCAACGACCTGCCGCTGCAGCCTGCGGACGAACTGCGGGTGGAAGGCACCTGGACACCCAGCCGCTGGGGCCCACTGCGCACCCCCTGGGTCCGCCTTGGCCTCCGTCATAACGCCTCAAAGAAGGCCGCGCCCGGGGAACCCTTCTCCCAGTTCGATAACGCTCCTTTCGGTACCGCTTCTACCGATTCGTATACGGTTGCGGACTTCGGAGTCGGTTTCTCCATTGCCAGTAGCGTGGGCGCCCCCGTCCGGTTCAATCTCGAAGTACGCAACCTGACGGACACGAGCTACCGGCACTTCCTGGATACCTACAAAGGGTACGCACTGAGCCCAGGGCGTGATGTGCGCATGACCGTCAAAGTGCCACTCGGGGGTTGACACCCCCGTTAAGGAGAACGCCATGACCGAGAGGACTCATGCATATTCACAGCGGCTTGATCGCCTAGCGATCGGCGTTTCCACTCTCTGTGCGCTGCATTGCCTGGCTTTGCCCCTGATGCTGGTGCTGTCGCCGACATTGAGTACATCCTTTATGGGCGACGCGGCATTTCATCGCACCCTACTACTGTTCGTCATTCCCTCCAGCCTCCTGGCGATGACACTCGGCTGCCTGCAACACAAGGACGCGCGGGTCTGGCTGCTTGCGGCTGCGGGGCTCTCAGTGATGGTGCTGGCGACTTTCTGGGGCCATGGCCTGTTCGGGCACTGGGGTGAACGGGGGGTAACGTTGATCGGGGTGAGTCTTCTTTCGCTTGGCCACCTGCGTAACTACAGTCTGTGTCGTCGGGATCCATAAACTCATACCTGTGGCGATCAATGATCCGTCTTCCCTTCGATTTATTGTGGCCGATGAGCTTCGAAAGTACGTCTTCAGGATTCACCTACAAACCGATAGCCAACACCCGGCTCAGTCTCTATGTAATGCTGCTCGGTGGGATCATCTCCAAGTTTCTGCCGGAGTTTTCCGATAAGAACGCGCAGATAGTGCGTATCTTGAGTATGAGTAGGACCCCATACCTCCTTCAGAAGCTGTGGCTGCGTTACAATGCGTCCGGCCTCCTTCATCAGAACCTGAAGCACGGCGAATTCCTTGGGCGTCAGCCGCACTTCGGCACCCTGTCGGTAGACCCGTCGGGTGCTCAGGTCAATACTCAGGACACCATCATCAAAAAACGCCCAGGCGTTGGATTCAGCCGTCTGTTTGTCCTGAATCCTCAGCTGGCTGCGCACCCGAGCCAGAAATTCGTCGATGCCGAAAGGCTTGGTGACATAGTCATTCGCTCCCAGGTCAAGTGCCTCAACTTTCTGCTGTTCCCGGTTCCGGACTGAGAGCACAATAACAGGTACCGATGACCATTCCCGCAGCGACTGCAGCACCTCGGTTCCATCACGGTCTGGTAGTCCAAGGTCCAGAATGACCAGGTCGAGGGGTTTGCGTGCGCAATACGCCAGACCCGATTCTCCCGTTGAAGCCTCGTGGACCTCATAGCCTTCGGTCTTCAGACTGATCTGGAGAAAATGGCGGATCTGGGGTTCATCATCCAAGACCAGTATCCGGGCGAGAGCCGGTGCGGTATCTTTGTCAGTCATTCAGCTTCTTCCTGAACCTCCTGATCATCAGAGGGTGCCAGTGACGGCAGTGTAATCTCGATGGTCGTGCCACGGCCCTCGGGGCCCTCCAGCGCCTGGATACGCCCCCCATGGGCCCCCACCATACCCTGGCAGATAGCAAGCCCCAGGCCGCCGCCATGGGAGCCACGATCCCCGTCGCCACCGGTGAAGAACATGTCGAACACCTGGTCCCGGTGTTCCTCGGGAATACCCGGGCCTTCATCGGTGATCGAGATAACCAGTTCATTATCACGGTTTTCCGCCTCAATATGCAGGGTTGAGTCCCGTGGAGCAAACCGCGCCGCGTTCTCAAGCACATTGACCAGGGCCTGCTCGATGAGCGCAGGGTGCACCCACAACAGCGGCAGGTTTTCCGGGATATCCCGATGGATATGGACGTGGGTCAGAAGCTCCCGGGTCCGACGCAACGCAGAGGCCAGGATGTCGGTGAATGCAATCCGGTCACGCTCAATCTTGAGGGTGCCGTGCCCAAGCTTCGCCATGTCGAGCAGGTTGCGGATGTAGCGATCCAGACGCCGCCCCTCGCCCAGGATGGAATCCAGAAGGCTTTCCTTGTCCTCGTTGCTGAGTTTCTCGAACATGGATCGAAGCGTACTGGCGGAGCCGATCATGGACGCCAGTGGCGTACGCAGGTCGTGGGAAATGGAGGACAGCAGCGCCGACCGCAGGCGTTCGGTCTCCTCCGCCACCCGGGATGCCGACAGGCTCGCGGCCAGCTCGGTCCGGGAACAGGCGAGCGCCAGCTGGTGGATGTACGCATCGATTGCCAGGCTGCGGTAGTAATCAGCCGGCTTGTCGTCCACATGGAGTCCCAGCACGGAATGGATCCGGCCGTCCACTTCAATCGGCTCGAACCGCCAGTCCAGGCTGCTCAACGTGTCGCTGTAGGCGCCACTGGGCTTGCCATTGCCCAGCGCCCACTCGGCAGCACTGTAGGCCCTGGGCTTGAGCTCAGCGCTGGGGCCTCCGCGGGCCACGACTTCAAGCTCCGGGGTGGTCGCACCGTGCTTGAGCAGCGCCACCGGCAGCTTGGTATTGGTATAGAGTGTGTCCACGGCTTCGTTCTGCACCGAGGCAATATCGGGCGCGGCCGCGAGCCGGCGGGTATACTGGAGCAGCGCGTCCGTCTGGTCATTGGAGGCCCGGAGCATCTGGATCTGCTGATGGAGGCGCGCCGCGAGATTGCCGCCGATAACCGCGATCACGAGGAAGAACACAACCGTCAGGATCTGGTCTGTCTCGGTCATGTTGAAGGTGAGCCGGGGCTCGGTGAAGAAGAAGTTGTAGGTGAAGAAACTCAGGAGCGCGGTGAACAGGGCGGGCCGTATGCCCGTTCGGGCGGCAACCCAGAGCACGGCGGTGAGAAAGACCAGGGACAGGTTCGCCAGTGTCAGCACGTACTGGAGCAGCATGGAGATGGCGGTGGCGGCACCGACGCTTGCCGGGGCCCAGAGGTAGTCGGTCTTGCGGGTGGTCCGCTCCCGGCTCAGCAGGGTGCCCCGGCGGCGGCGACGCGGTACTGGTATGAAATGGATATCAAAGGCTTCGGCGGTCTTCAGCAGCTTGCGGCTGGTCGAACGCCGGAAATGCCACCAGCGATTGTGCGAACGCCCCAGAACGAGCGTCGTGACGTTCTGTTGGCGGGCATAGGCAATGAGTTCCTCGGCAACGTCATGGCCACGCAGGGTCTTGGTGTCGGCCCCCAGGCGCGAGGCCAGGGCAAAGACCCGCTCAAGCCGTTCCGCATCCTCCTGATCCATGCTGCCATTATCGACGGCCACCACGGTCCATGGGGCCTTGTAGCGTTCCGCGAGCCGGCGTCCGGCACGGACCAGCGCCTCGCCCTGACCACTGGCATCCACGGCGATGAGCAACCGCGAACGGATGTGCCAGGGCCCCTCGATGCCCTTAGACTGCATATTCTCACGAACGTCCGTGTCCAGGCGCTCGGCAATAGTCTGGACCGCGAGTTCGCGAAGCGCGGCCAGGTTGGACGGACTGAAATAGTTCTCCAGGGCCGCCCGGGCCTGTTCCGGGACATAGACCTTGCCCTGCTGCAACCGGTCGATCAGCTCCGAGGGCGCCAGGTCCACCAGGACAATATCCCGGGCCCTCTCCAGCAACGCGTCCGGAACCGTCTCCCGCATGCGTACCCCGGTAATCCGGGCAACCACGTCCGTCAGGCTTTCCAGGTGCTGGATATTGATCGCGGTCCAGACCCCGATGCCCTGGTCCAGCAACTCCTCGATATCCTGGTACCGGCGCGGATGCCTTGTGCCCGGGATATTGCGGTGCGCCAGCTCGTCCACCAACAGGATCTCCGGGCGGCGTTGCAGGGCCGCGTCCAGGTCAAACTCCTGGAACTGTCGCCCGGAATACTCAAGGGTTTGAGTCGGGAGCTGTTCAAGCCCCTCGCACAGGGCCTGGGTCTCGGGACGGCCGTGGGTTTCGGCCACGCCCACCACTACATCCACGCCCTGGCGCTTGAGTTCATGGGCCGCCTGGAGCATCTGGTAGGTCTTGCCGACGCCGGGCGCGGCGCCGAGGAACACCTTCAGGCCGCCGGGCTGTTCACGGTTCTGGGTTTTCAGAAGCGCGTCCGGGTTCGGGCGTTGCTCGGCGCCATTACTCATTTCCGCCAGTCCTTACCATCCAGTGCAAGGTTGATTTTGAGCACATTGACCCTGGGTTGGCCAAAGATCCCCCAGGTTGGCCCCTGGACATGCTGCTCAATAAGAGCCTCCACCTGGTTCACGGGCATGTCCCGGGCCTGCGCAATGCGCGGTGCCTGGATCCGCGCCGCTTGCGGTGACAGGTGCGGGTCAATGCCCGAACCGGAGGCGGCGATCAGGTCCACCGGAATACGGTCCGCGGCAATGCCCTCGCGCTCCTGGATCGTCCGGGAATCCGCCTCGGCCCTCGCCCGAAGGTCCGGATTGCTGGGCGCCCAGTTGGAGCCACCGACCGCCGTGGGGTCGTACCCGGCCGCGGAGGGCCTGCCGTGGAAGTATTCCGGAGCCGAGAAGGGTTGTCCAACCAGTTCGGAGCCAACGGGCTGGCCATCGACCCTGATCAGGCTTCCCGTCGATTCATGGGAAAACAACAGTCCCCCGACTCCTGTGATCAGCAATGGGTACAGGCCGCCGCAAAGCAGGATGAAGACCACCGCCACCCTGAGGGCGGACAGCCAGCTTGCCGAGGCGACTGCTTTATTATCCGCGTTGTAGGTTGTCATGGGTCAGCTCCTTTAGATGAAGACGGTGATGATGAGATCCAGCACCTTGATGGTGGGGAAAGGCAGAAGCAGCCCGCCAAGGCCGAAGATCAGCAGGTTCCGTACGAGCAGTTGCTCGGCACTGGCCGGCTTGAACCGGACGCCGCGAAGCGCGAACGGAATCAGCGCCGGAATGACCAGCGCATTGAACACGGTTGCCGCCAGAACGGCGTTCATGGGGCTGGAAAGATCCAGTATGTTGAGCGCACCCAGCGCCGGTGTGCTGGCCAGGAACAGGGCCGGAAGAATGGCGAAATACTTGGCCACATCGTTCGCCAGCGAGAAGGTGGTCAAAGAGCCCCGGGTGATCAGCAGCTGCTTGCCGATCTCGACCACGTCGATCAGTTTCCCGGGGTCCGAGTCCAGATCCACCATGTTGCTGGCCTCGCGCGCGGCCTGGGTCCCGGAGTTCATGGCGAGCCCGAGATCCGCCTGCGCGAGCGCGGGCGCATCATTGGTGCCGTCGCCCACCATCGCTACCAGTCGCCCTTCCTGCTGCTGTTCCTGGCGGATGAACGCGAGTTTCTGCTCGGGCGTGGCTTCGGCGAGGAAGTCATCAACACCGGCCTCGGCCGCGATGGCCGCCGCCGTGGTCGGATTGTCACCGGTGATCATGACCGTTTTCACGCCCACTGCCCTGAGCCGGGCAAAGCGTTCCCTGATGCCGCCCTTGATGACATCGGACAGCGCGATCACACCCAGAACCCGGCCTCCCTCGGCGACGACAAGCGGCGTTGCCCCCTTCTGGGCGACCCGCTCGGCCAGGCGGTCCGCCTCGTCCGGGTAGTCACCGCCCTGTTCGACCACGAAGTTGCGGATGGCGTCGGTGGCACCCTTGCGGAGCTGGCGGCCATCGGGGAAATCAATGCCGGACATCCGGGTGGTTGCCGAGAATTCAATGAACTGTGCGCCCTCACCGGCCTGTGCCGTGGAGCCCTGGTCCCCGGCCAGCGTAACCACGGACTTGCCCTCCGGCGTGGGATCGGCCAGCGATGTCAGCAGCGCGGCATCGCGCAGTTCCTCGGCCGCCACTCCCGGGGTGGTCTCAAAGGCGGTTGCACGCCGGTCGCCCAGGGTAATGGTGCCGGTCTTGTCCAGAAGGAGCGTATCCACGGAGCCGGCTACCTCCACCGCCTTGCCCGACTTGGCGATGACATTGGCACGCATGGCGCGGTCCATCCCAGCGATCCCGATGGCGGGCAGCAGCCCGCCGATGGTGGTGGGAATCAGGCACACCAGCAGCGCGACCAGGACCGAGTAGGAGGGGTCGATGCCCACGAACCCGGAGGTGGGCACCAGCGAGACCACCACGATCAGGAACACCAGCGTCATGGCCGCCAGCAGCACGGACAGGGCCAGCTCGTTGGGCGTTTTCTGACGCTTGGCACCCTCGACCAGCGCGATCATCCGGTCCAGCAGGGAGTTGCCGGGGTCCACCGTGATCTCCACGACAATCTCGTCCGAAAGGACCTTGGTACCGGCGCTCACGCCGCTGTTATCGGTTCCGGCCTCGCGCAGGACCGGCGCGGACTCGCCCGTGACGGCGGACTCGTTGATGGTGCTGGCGCCTTCGACGATCTCGCCATCGCCCGGGATCAGCTCATCCGGTTTGACCCGGACCCGGTCCCCTTTGCGGAGATCACCCGCGGCGACCGACTGCTCGCCCTTATCGGTCACCTTCCGGGCCTGAAGGTTTTCCCGGGTGGCCCTCAATGCGCCGGCCTGGGCCTTGCCCCTGGCCTCGGCGATGGATTCCGCCCCGTTCGCGAACAGGACGGTAACCAGCAGAATCCCGGCAATGGCCAGATCCATGCCAAAGGCGACGCCCTGGGCCATGTGCACGCCGGCCAGAAGGGCCGTGACCACGGTCCCTACGGCGACGACGAACATCACGGGGTTGCGGGCAAGCGAGCGCGGTGACAACCGGCTCAGGGACTGGATCAGGATCTCGCCCGGGTTAATGGATTGCATGGTTGTATTCGGTTTCCTGGACATGATGAGCCTCCGGTCAGTGAATGGTTGCCATGGCTTCAGCAATCGGACCGAGAATCAGGACCGGCATGAAGCTGAGCAGGGTGAACATCACGATGACGGCAAGCGTCATCAGCCCGAAGGTGCCCGTGTCCAGGCTCAGGCTGCCCCGTCCCTCGGGGGCCGTGCGCTTGGAGGCGAGCGACGCGGCAATGGCCAGGGGTGCGAGCATGGGTATGAAACGGCCCAGGACCAGGTTCACCGCGCAGGTGACGTTCCACCAGACGCTGTTGTCGTTCAGCCCCTCAAAGCCTGAGCCATTATTGGCAAAGGCCGAGGTGTACTCGTAGATCACCTGGCTGATCCCGTGGTAGCCCGGGTTGGAGTTACCCGTCAGGCCCGGGAAGGCCAGGGTGACCGCGCTGAACCCCAGAATCAGCAGAGGCTGGAGCAGCAGTGCAATACAGACGAGCTTGATCTCGCGTGTTTCAAGTGGCTTGCCGGCAATCTCCGGGGCCCGGCCGATCATCAGCGACCCCAGGAAGGCAGCCAGCAGCAGGAACAGGAGAAAGCCGATCAGCCCGACACCCACGCCACCAAAGATCACGTTGATGAACATGTCCATGATGGGAACCATGCCGCCGATCGGATTGAAGCTGTCGTGCATGCCGTTGACCGAGCCATTCGAGGTCTGGGTCGTCCAGCTTCCCCACAACGCCGTGGCCGTTGCCCCGAAACGCACCTCCTTGCCCTCAAGGTTGGGGCCTTCGGCGGCCAGTGAGGAGAAGGCGCCGTTGGGGGTGTTTTCCTGCCAGATGGCGACGGAGGCCAGCCCAACGGACATGACCACCATCACGCCCATGACCACCTGGGCAAGCCGCCGCCTGCCGGTGAAAAACCCGAGCGCGAAGACCAGGGCCGCCGGGATCAGCACGATGGAGACGGTTTCGACCAGATTGGAGAGAGGCGTCGGGTTCTCAAGCGGAACGGCGGAATTCGCCCCGTACCAGCCACCCCCGTTGGTCCCGATCTGCTTGATGGCGACCATGGACGCCACCGGGCCCACGGGAATTTCCTGCTGCTCCATGGCCACGCTCGAATCCAGCGGCTGGACGGTCTGTGCCCCCTCGTAGGTGGAGGGCACGCCCTGGGAGGCCAGAAGCAGAGCCACCACGGCGGCCATGGGCAGCATGACCCGGACAATGGCGCGCGTGAGGTCCTGGTAGAAATTACCCACGGACACGGGCGCCTCCGCGCTCGCGCCGGTCTGGGCATCACGGCCACCGAAGATGGTCCGGATAATGGCGAACAGTGTGGCCATACCCGCCGCCGGGGTCACGACCTGGAGCGTCACAATGCCGAACGTATGCGCGAGGTAGGACAGCGACGCCTGGCCGGAATAGTGCTGCTGGTTCGTATTGGTAAGAAATGAGACGGCGGTATGCAGCGACAGATCCCAGCTCATCCCGCCGATACCATCCGGGTTGAGAAACAGCAGCCCCTGGGCCATCAGTAGCCCGAAAATCAGCAGGCCCAGCACCAGGTGGAATTTCAGCAGGGCCCTGCCATACCCCTGCCAGGTCATGGGCTGGCCCGGGTCGATGCCACAGAGCCTGTAGAGGCCGTTTTCCACCGGCAGGAAGATCCGCCCGCCCATGCCGGTGTCGCCGGAATAGACACCGGCGATGTAGCGACCCAGCGGCCAGGCGAGCAGCAGCGTCAGCGCGTAGATGATGATGACCTCGTTCATAGCCGATCCTCCAGGTCAATGAACCAGAAGCAGAGGGCAAAAAGCCCAACGATGATGCCGATTCCAAGCAGTGCCATGGTCAGAACCTCTCAGGCTGAAGAAGTGCCGCCACCAGATAGATCCCGATGGCCAGTGACGGGATGAGAAGCAAGGCAGACATAGTCGCGCCCTCCCTTGGTGAATGATGCTTAATGATCGCGACTGAGGGCGTAAAAATGCGATGACCAAAAGCGGCATGGGGCGTAAAGATTGCGTAAAAACAGTGCTGCTTTCAGCTCATGTGTCGAGTGGTTTGAAGGGATGGCCGGTTTGATTGGTAGGCATAAAAAAGCCGGCCCGAAGGCCAGCAGGGGGGGTAGGGGGTGATCAGTAATCGAAGGCGAACGCCTCGTTATCGAGCTGCATCAGGGTCTCGCTGGGGCTGAGCATGCTGTCGGCATGACCCTGGGCCTGGGGTAGCATGCGCTCGAAGTAGAACGCCGCGGTCGCCAGCTTGGCATTGTAGAATGTCTCGCTCTGGCTGCCGCCCTCTTCGAGCCCCTTGCGGGCGGCAGCAGCCATACGCAGCCACATGAAGGCCATGTAGACATAGCCGCTGTACATCAGGAAATCGTGCGCGGCCGCGGAGACCATGTCGCGGTCCTTGCGTGCGATCACCATGAGGCGGAAGGTCAGCCAGTTCCACTGGGTGGCCAGCTTCAGGATGCGCCATGCCCAGGGGCGCAGCGTGCTGTCGGTGAGGTGCTTGCGGGCCTCGTTGCTCATGCGCAGGGTGAACTCGCGCACCGCGCCACCCTGGGTCATCATCAGCACCTTTCGGCCGAGCAGGTCCAGCGCCTGGATGCCGGTCGTGCCCTCATAGAGGGTGGCGATCCGGGTATCGCGCACAATCTGTTCCATGCCGTGTTCCTTGATGTAGCCGTGGCCGCCGAACACCTGCATGCCCAGGTTGGTGGCCTCGTAACCCTTCTCGGTGAGAAAGCCCTTGAGGATCGGGGTCAGGAAGCCGAGCTTGTCGTCGTACTTCCGGATCTTGCGCTCATCCTCTTCAATGTAGCCACAAACCATGTGGTCGGCGTACTGGGCGGCGTCATAGAGCATGGCACGCCCACCTTCGGCCACCGCCTTCTGGGTCAGCAGCATACGGCGCACGTCAGCGTGATACATTAGGCTGTCCGCCACCTGGTTCGGTTCCTTCTTGCCGGAGAGCGCCCGCATGGAACGGCGTTCCTTCGCGTAGGCCAGGGCATTCTGGTAAGAGAGCTCCGCGGGACCCACGCCCTGGATGGCGGTGCCGATGCGGGCCGTGTTCATGAAGGTGAACATGCACTCCAGGCCCTTGTTCTCCTCGCCCACCATATAGCCCTTGGCCTCATCGAAGTTCATGGTGCAGGTGGCGGAGGCCTTGATGCCCATCTTCTGCTCGAGCGCACCCACGGAGACGCCGTTGGCTTGGGCCGCATTGCCCTCTTGGTCTGGCAAATACTTGGGCACGATGAACAGGGAGATGCCCTTGGTGCCCCTGGGCGCTTCCGGCGTGCGCGCCAGCACGATGTGAACGATGTTTTCAGTCAGGTCATGGTCGCCGGAGGATATGAAGATCTTGGTGCCGGTAACGCGGTAGGAACCGTCCCCCTGGGGCACGGCCTTGGTGCGGACCTGGCCCAGGTCGGTACCGCACTGGGGCTCGGTCAGGCACATGGTGCCGGTCCAGCGGCCTTCGGTCATGGGCGTGAGGTAGGTCTGGCGCTGCTCCTCGTCCCCGTGAAGCTGAAGCGTATTCATGGCTCCCATGGACAAACCCGGGTACATGCTGAAGGGCCAGTTGGCGGTGCCCATCATTTCCTGCTTCATCAGCCCGAGGGAGGCGGGGAGCCCCTGGCCGCCGTATTCTTCCAGGCTGGAAAGCCCCTGCCAGCCGCCGGCAACGTAGTCATCATAGGCTTCCTTGTACCCGGTCGGGGTCTTCACCTCACCATCCACAAGTTGGCAGCCCTCCTGGTCGCCGCTCTGGTAAAGCGGAAACAGGGTGTTCTCACAGAACCGGGCGCATTCGCCCAGGATGGCGTCCACCATGTCCGGTGTCGCTTCGGTCCCGTTGCTCAGAGACTGGTAATGGCCCGGGTAGTTGAAGACCTCGTTAAGCAGGAAATTCACATCGGTCAGGGGCGCCTTATAGCTCGCCATCTCGGACCCTCCCATCTGTTTGTTGTGGCGACAGTCTCTGACAGCAGCGTCATTGGAGCCAATGGCGACGTGTACATCTGTGTACGTCACTGCGGCCACCCGATGAACCCCGCCGGGCGTACCGGCGTACCCACTAACAGTCATTCATCCTGATGGAGGTTCAACCCATGGTTCCGTACCAGGCCCGTCGCGTCTCTGGCGCTCTGCTTCTACTCCTGCCCCTTCTGGCGGCGTGCTCCGGCCCTGCAATCGAGGACTATGCGGGCCAGGAGCCGGAGCTGGTGCCCAGTGAGTTCTTTCAGGGCGAGCTGACCGCCCGTGGCGTGGTGAAGGACCGTTCGGGTGAGGTGATCCGTCATTTCGATGCCACCATTGATGCCTCCTGGGATGAGGATGGCGTGGGAACGCTGGATGAGGTCTTCCAGTACAGCGACGGTGAGACCGATGCCCGGGTCTGGACCCTGGAGCCCCGGGAAGGGGGCTATCACGCCACGGCGGGCGATGTGACGGAGGCCGGTTTCATGGAATTCGCGGGTAATGCCATCCATATGAACTATGTGCTTGAAGTGCCCTATGGGGATGACACTCTCAACGTCCGCATGGATGACTGGATGTACCGGGTCACCAACGACACCGTCATCAATGAAACGGAAATGACCTACTGGGGATTTCGGGTTGGTGAAGTGGTGCTGGTGATCCAGAAACAGTAGGTTGTTCATCTGTGGAAAACTCTGTTCACAGAAAAGGGATAAGGTCTGGATTCATTGTTGAAGATTCCCTTGAATCAGGATCTTAAATCATTTTTGGGGGCTTTTTGAGTTGTGCAGGCTTGTGGACATTTTTTTGAGTGTTGTCTGATGAAAAGCCTTCAGGTCCCTGTTATTAGGGCGATCTGTCGGTCTGCTCAAAATCTGGGCATTGGAGCTGCACAGGGTTGACGCCTCGGGTTATACTGTACGATTCATTCAGAGAAACCGGTAAGCCCTGAGGTCCAGCGTGGAATACCCCAAGCATTTTGACGTCATCGTGATCGGCGGCGGCCATGCGGGTACCGAGGCGGCCCTAGCGGCGGCCCGCATGGGTCGCGCTACCCTGCTGCTGACCCACAACATCGAGACACTCGGCCAGATGTCGTGCAATCCCGCCATCGGGGGCATCGGCAAAAGCCACCTGGTCAAGGAGATTGATGCGCTGGGCGGCGCCATGGGCCTGGCAACGGATCAGGCGGGCATCCAGTTCCGGGTTCTCAACTCCAGCAAGGGACCGGCAGTACGAGCCACCCGCGCCCAGGCGGACCGCGCCCTGTACAAGGCCGCCATCCGGAACATGCTTGAGAATCAGCCCAACCTGCACATCTTCCAGCAGGCGGCCGAAGACCTGATCGTTGAGAACGAGCAGGTTCGGGGCGTGGTCTCCCAGACAGGGCTGAACTTCCGGGCACCCACGGTGGTGCTGACTACCGGCACCTTCCTGGGGGGCGTTATCCATATCGGTATGCAGAATCAGCAGGGGGGTCGTGCTGGTGACCCGCCGACCATCGGTCTGGCGCAGCGGCTGCGCGAGCTGCCGTTCACTGTGGGCCGGCTCAAGACCGGCACACCGGCGCGTATTGACGCCAAGACGGTGGATTTCTCGAAGATGGATGTGCAGCCGGGCGACGAACGCGAGCCCGTGATGTCCTACATCGGCGATGCGAGCTGGCACCCGCAGCAGATGTGCTGCTACATCACGCGCACCACACCTGAGACCCACGACATCATCCTGGGCGCCCTGGACCAGTCGCCCATGTTCGCTGGTGATATCGATGGCGTGGGGCCGCGCTACTGTCCCTCCGTCGAGGACAAGGTCCACCGTTTTGCGGACAAGGACTCCCACCAGATCTTCGTGGAGCCGGAAGGCCTGAACAGCCAGGAGCTCTACCCCAACGGCATTTCCACCAGCCTGCCGTTCGACGTGCAGATGGCGTTCATCCGGACCATTCCCGGGTTTGAGAACGCCCACGTCACCCGGCCGGGCTATGCGATTGAATACGATTACCTGGACCCGCGCGATCTTCACCATACCCTGGAGACACGATTCATCGGTGGCCTCTATCTGGCAGGCCAGATCAACGGTACCACCGGCTATGAGGAAGCCGGCGCCCAGGGCCTTCTGGCCGGGCTCAATGCGGCCCTTGCGGCGCATGGTGAGGAACCCTGGTATCCGCGGCGTGATGAGGCCTATCTCGGGGTGCTGGTTGACGACCTCATCACCATGGGGGCCAAGGAGCCTTACCGGATGTTCACAAGCCGCGCGGAATACCGCCTGGTGTTGCGCGAAGACAACGCGGATCTGCGCCTGACCGAAACGGGTCGCAACCTCGGGCTTGTGGATGATCACCGCTGGGCCGCGTTCGAGGCCAAGCGCGATGGCATCCAGGCGGAACGCCAGCGCCTTGACCGCACCCGCATCCATCCAGGCACGGATGCGGCGGCTGTTGCCGACCAGTACCTGAAGCAGCCGCTCAAGAAGGACCAGACCCTGTCCGATCTGTTGCGTCGGCCGGAAATCGACTACGAGGCCGTGGCCGCCATTGGTGGCGAACGGGCTGAGGATCCGGTCGTGGCCGAGCAGGTTGCCATCCAGGTGAAATACGAAGGCTACATCTCGCGCCAGGAGGCGGACATCGAACGCCTGCGCCGGCATGAGAACATGGGGCTTCCGAAGGACCTGGATTACGACAGCGTTGGGGGCCTGTCCAACGAGGTGAAGCAGAAGCTGGAGGAAACCCGGCCTGAAACCATTGCCCAGGCGTCCCGCATCCAGGGGGTGACCCCGGCGGCGGTGTCCCAGCTGCTGATCCACCTCAAGAAGCGGGACCTGTTGCAGCAGGAAAGTGCCTGAATGGACACGGAACGCCGCGAACTGGAAGCGGGCGCCAACGAGCTTGGCGTCAGCCTCACTCCGGAAGCGGTGGAGCGGATGCTCCGGCTGCTGGACCTGCTGGAAAAGTGGAACCGGGCCTACAACCTGACGGCCGTGCGCGAACGGCATGCCATGTGCGCCCGGCATCTTCTCGACAGTCTGGCGTTAGTGCCCTGGCTTGGAACCGGCCCACTGCTGGATGTTGGCTCGGGGGGTGGTTTCCCCGGGCTGGCACTGGCATTGCACTCACCGGCGAGACAGGTGACACTGCTGGACAGCAACAGCAAGAAAACCCGATTCCTGACCCAATGCCGTCTGGAGCTGGGTCTGGACAACATGCAGGTGGTGCAGGCCCGGGTTGAGGACTGGCAGGGTGGGCCCTTTCCCCAGATCACAAGCCGCGCCTTCGCCTCACTGGCTGAAATGATGCCCATGACGGCGCATCTTCTGGCGGCGGACGGAGAACATCTGGCCATGAAGGGCCCGGAAGCGAGCACCGAGGTCGAAGCGCTACCGCCTGGATGGCGGTTGCTCGATGACAACCGGGTCACCGTTCCCGGTGTGGATGCGCAGCGGCGGATCCTGCGCATCACACGCAGAACAGCGGATTCCACGGGCGAGACAGGAGACTGATGGCAATGGCGCGCATCGTGGCGGTAACCAACCAGAAAGGTGGTGTGGGCAAGACCACAACCTGTGTGAACCTGGCAGCGTCGCTGGCGGCGACCAAACGCCGGGTGCTGCTGGTGGACATGGACCCCCAGGGCAACGCCACCATGGGCAGCGGGCTCGACAAGAACGAGCTGCGGGTCAGCGGTTTTGATGTGCTGACCCGGCGCCAGGAGGCCGCCGAGGTGTGCACGGAAGCGCCGGATTCCGGCTTTGACGTGCTGCCTGCCAATGGGGACCTGACGGCGGCCGAAGTGGAGCTGATGAACGAGATCGGGCGCGAGCACCGCCTGCGTCTGGCCCTGAAATCGATCAATGAGCTGTACGATTTCATCCTCATTGACTGCCCGCCCGCGCTCAATCTGCTGACGGTCAATGCCCTGGCCGCCTCCGATTCCGTGCTTATCCCCATGCAGTGCGAGTACTACGCATTGGAAGGGCTGGCCGCGCTCATGGGTACCATTGAGCAGATCCAGGAAACCGTGAATCCGGAGCTGAAAATCGAGGGGCTTCTGCGTACCATGTACGATCCCCGTAACAGCCTGACCCTGGATGTATCACGCCAGCTCAGCGACTACTTCGGTGACCGGGTCTACTCGGCCGTTATCCCGCGCAATGTGCGCCTGGCCGAAGCCCCGAGTTATGGCATGCCGGCACTGCGGTACGATCGCAGCTCCAAGGGCGCCATTTCCTATCTGGCGCTGGCAGGCGAGATGGTCAGGCGTGACGGCAGTCAGGAATCGGAGGGTGCCGTGGCCGTTTAACGGCAGGCGCCCGGACCCAGACACAGACAGGATAACCGGCAACCACCATGGCATCGCGCAAACGCGGACTGGGCCAGCGAGGCCTCAACGCCCTTCTTGAAGGCTCCCAGACCAATCTGGAGGAAACGCCGGATCCGGCGATTGACGCCGAACTGAAGGAGCTGCCCCTGGATCTTATCCAGCGTGGCCGTTATCAGCCACGCCGGGACATGGATGAAGAAGCCCTCCAGGAACTGGCCGAATCCATCAAACAGCAGGGCGTGATGCAGCCCGTGGTCGTGCGGCCACAGGAAAGCGGGCACTATGAGCTGGTCGCCGGCGAGCGCCGCTGGCGTGCCGCCCAGCTCGCGGGCCTTGAGCGTATTCCGGCGCTCATCCGCGATGTGCCCGATGAGGCGGCTATCGCGCTGGGACTGGTGGAGAACATCCAGCGCGAGAACCTTAACCCCATTGAAGAAGCCAGTGCCCTCCATCGCCTGCAGGAAGAGTTCGGCCTCACCCAGCAACAGACCGCCAACGCAGTAGGCAAGTCCCGAACCACCATCACCAACCTCCTCAGGTTGATGGGGCTGGTCGAGGACGTCCGCACCATGCTTGAGCACGGGGATCTTGAGATGGGCCATGGCCGGGCCCTTCTTGGTCTTCCAGAACAGCAGCAGGCAGCGGTGGCGCGTCAGGTTGTGAGTAAGTCGCTGTCCGTGCGCCAGACGGAAGCGCTGGTGCGTAAGGCCCTTGAGCAGGGCAATGAGGGTGCTTCAAAGCCTGAACCGCCAAAAGAAGACCCCGACATCCGCCATCTGCAGAACCAGCTTGCGGACCGGCTGGGCGCCCGGGTTGCCATCAATCACGGTAAGCGCGGCAAGGGTAAGGTTGTAATCGAGTACAACAGTCTGGATGAACTGGACGGAATCCTTGAACACATCCAGTAGCCTAATGCCGCTAATGGTTCGAATTTTCATCCAAATTTATTGATCCGGCCTACCCAAAGCCCTATAATCTCCCCCGCTTCAACAACGGCCGACAAGGGTTGGCACATTGAGCATCAAGCGGCCTCCGGTAGGCCGACTCATCATGCTTCAGCTGGGAATACTGCTTCTGGTCAGCGGTCTTTTCCTGTTTGAGTCGCCACTGGGTGCCCGCTCCGCCCTGTTCGGAGGACTTGCGTACCTGATTCCGAACAGTCTGTTCGCTTTGCGCTTTTTCCGCCATCGCGGAGCGCGGCGGGCCGGGGCGGTGTTCGCGGCCATGATGGCTGGTGAGATGGTCAAGCTGTCCGCGACGGCGGTGCTCTTTGCGGGCACACTGTTGCTGATCCGGCCAGTCAACGGGCCGGCCCTGTTCACAGGGTTCGGCACCATGATCTTCAGCCACATGCTGACGCCGCTTGTGTTCAGTAGGGTTGTACACCGATGACAGGGCGAGAGTAGAACATGGCAGGTCAATCTCCAGCGGATTACATACAACACCATCTGACGAACCTCACCTACGGCAAACTGCCCGAAGGCTATGAGCGTGCCAACGGTACCGTTCTCGAGGAAGCCAGCTGGACCATGGCGCAGTCCGCCGAAGAGGCTCGGGCGATGGGCTTCATGGCATTCCATGTGGATACCCTTTTCATGTCGGCGCTGACCGGTATCCTGTTTCTGGCTCTATTCCGTCTGGTTGCGAAGAATGCCAGCAGCGACCAGCCCGGTAAGTTGCAGAACGCGGTGGAGATGGTCGTGGAATTCACCCAGGATCTGGTGAAGAACACCTTCCACGGGCGCAACCCCATGATCGGGCCCATCGCCCTGACCGTCTTTGTCTGGGTTTTTCTGCAGAATTCCCTCAAGCTGATTCCAGTTGACTACATCCCGCAGCTGACCCACGCGTTTGGGGTGGAGTACACCAACATCGTACCCACCACCGATCCCAACGCCACCTTCGGCATGGCTATTGGTGTTTTCCTGATGATGCTGTATTACAGTATCAAGGTTAAAGGCCTCGGTGGGTTCGCCAAGGAGCTGAGTTTCACCCCCTTCAACCATTGGTCGCTGAGCTGGTTCAATCTCGTGCTCGAGACAGTGGGCCTGCTGGCCAAGCCGTTCTCCCTCGCGCTCCGGTTGTTTGGCAACATGTACGCGGGTGAGGTGATCTTTATCCTGATCGCGTTGCTGCCACTCTGGGCTCAGTGGACGCTGCAGGTGCCCTGGCTGATCTTCCACATCCTGGTGGTCACGCTACAGGCTTTCATCTTTATGGTGCTCACGATTGTGTATCTGAGCATGGCCCATGAAGAGCATTAACCCATCAAACTTTGATGACCCTAAACCCCTAAACCGTCGTTAAATCAGGAGTTGTTATGGAACTCGTAATCATCGCTGCCGCAATCATGATCGCCTCTGGTGCTCTGGGTACCGCTGTCGGCTTTGCCCTTCTGGGTGGTAAGCTGCTGGAAACCACCGCACGCCAGCCGGAAATGGCCGCTGAACTACAGACCAAGACCTTCATTATGGCCGGTCTTCTCGACGCGGTTTCCATGATCGGTGTGGGTATCGGCCTTTACCTGATCTTTGTTGTTGCATAACACCGGATGGTTAAGGGGTGGTCATGTCGTGACTGCCCCATCGTCCCGAAAGCAACGAATCGGAAAGAGGTAGAACGCCGTGAATATCAACCTCACGATGATCGGGCAAACCATCGGCTTCTTCATCTTCATTGTGTTCTGCGTGAAGTATGTCTGGCCGCCGATTGTTCAGGCCATGCAGGAACGCCAGAAGAAGATTGCCGACGGGCTTGCCGCGTCCGACCGGGCGAACCAGGACCTGGAGCTGGCCCAGCAGCGGGCGACCCAGGAGCTGCGTGAAGCTCGTGACGAAGCGGCCGCGATCGTGGAAAAGGCGAACAAGCGCGCCAACCACATTGTGGAGGAAGCCAAGAACGAAGCCCGCGAGCAGGGCGACCGTATGCTGGCCCAGGCCCGTGACGAAATCGAACAGGAGCGCCAGCAGGCGCGGGATGCGCTGCGCGCTGAAGTCGCCAGCCTTGCCATTGCCGGCGCGGAAAAAATCCTGGAATCTTCCGTCGACGCCAAGGCGCACAGCGAGATGCTGGATAAGCTCTCCGCGGAACTGTAAACGAGGTCCAACATGGCAGAGTCAACGTCACTCGCCCGACCCTATGCGCGGGCGGCATTTGAGGCGGCACGCGATAGCGGTCAGTTCGATGACTGGAGCCAGTCGCTCAATCTGCTGGCGGCCATAACCAGCGACGACCGCATGGCCTCGGTCCTGCGCCATCCGGGCCTCAACGCCCAGGAGCAGATCCAGCTCATCAAGGACGTCTGTGACAACCCGCTCCCGGAGCCGGTTGATAACCTCCTTCATGTCATGGCCAACAACCATCGGCTGCCGCAATTGCCGGCTGTTGCCTCGCTTTTTGCAGCGTACCGCCATGACTATGAACGGATTGCTGACGTCACACTTACCACCGCCTTTGAACTGGGCGAAGACCAGAAGCAGCGGCTTGCCCAGGCTCTGGAGCAACGCCTGGACCGCCGCGTCGAGCTCAGTGTGCAGTCCGATCGCTCCATCATCGGTGGCGTGGTCATTGAAGCGGGTGACGAGGTCATCGACGCCTCGCTGCGCGGGCGCTTGAATAAGCTGGCTAACGCCATGGGCGCCTGAGTCCGCCAGGCACGGCAGGCACCGAATTCCGACACGCGGTCATATTGCAGAATTTTTGAGGACACAGGCATGCAGCAACTGAATCCATCCGAAATCAGCGAGATCATCAAGAAGCGCATCGAGAAGCTCGATGTGGCTTCTGAAGCTCGCAACGAAGGAACGATCGTCGGCGTTTCCGACGGCATCGTCCGTATTCACGGGCTCGCCGACGTCATGTACGGCGAGATGATCGAGTTCCAGAACGGTAACTACGGCATGGCCCTGAACCTCGAACGGGATTCGGTGGGCGCCGTGGTACTGGGTGAAGACGAAGGGCTGGCTGAAGGGCAGACAGTACGCTGCACCGGCCGCATTCTGGAAGTGCCGGTCGGGCGTGAGCTTCAGGGTCGTGTTGTGGACGCTCTGGGTAACGCCATCGACGCCAAGGGTGACCCGGGGACAACCGAAACCTCCCCCATCGAGAAAGTCGCTCCTGGCGTGATTACCCGGAAGGAAGTTGATGAGCCGGTGCAGACCGGCCTTAAGCCGGTGGACACCATGGTGCCCGTCGGTCGCGGTCAGCGCGAGCTGATCATCGGTGACCGTCAGGTCGGCAAAACAGCCATGGCTGTTGACGCCATCATCAACCAGAAGAACAGTGGCGTTAAATGCATCTATGTGGCGGTTGGCCAGAAGCAGTCCACCATCGCCAACGTGGTGCGTAAGCTGGAAGAACACGGCGCGATGGACAACACGATCGTTGTTGCTGCGGGCGCGGCCGATCCGGCGTCCATGCAGTTCCTGGCCCCCTACGCTGGCACCTCGATGGGTGAGTTCTACCGCGACCGCGGCGAAGACGCCCTCATCGTGTTTGATGACCTGACCAAGCAGGCCTGGGCCTATCGCCAGATTTCGCTGCTGCTGCGTCGCCCGCCGGGCCGTGAGGCATACCCCGGGGACGTTTTCTATCTCCACTCCCGTCTGCTGGAGCGCGCCTCCAAGGTCAACGAGGAGTACGTGGAGAAAGCCACCAATGGCGAAGTCACGGGCCAGACTGGTTCACTGACCGCCCTGCCGATCATCGAGACCCAGGCTGGTGACGTGGGCGCGTTCGTACCGACGAACGTGATCTCGATCACCGACGGCCAGATCTTCCTTGAGACCGACCTGTTCAACTCCGGCATCCGCCCGGCGATGAACGCCGGTATCTCGGTCTCTCGTGTGGGCGGTTCTGCACAGACGAAGATCATGAAGAAGCTGGGTGGCGGTATCCGTCTCGCCCTGGCCCAGTACCGGGAGCTTCAGGCCTTTGCCCAGTTCGCTTCGGATCTGGACGAAGCGACGCAGAAGCAGCTTGAACATGGCGCGCGGGTTACTGAACTGATGAAGCAGGATCAGTACGCGCCGATGTCCGTGGGCGAGATGGCGACGGTGCTCTACGCCGCCAATGAAGGCTATCTTCAGGATGTTGATACCAAGAAAGTTGTCACTTTCGAAAAGGCCCTGATTGATTACATGCGTACTGAGCAGGCCGAGCTTCTGGCCAAGATCAATGACACCGGTAACCTGAGCGACGACATTGAATCCGGTCTCAAGTCGGCCCTGGACCAGTTCAAGTCAACACAGAGCTGGTAAGTGACGGGCCCCGAGAGGGGCCCCAGAACTGAACTGGGCGATTAACCGGAAAAGGCACTGAGATATGGCCAGCGGAAAAGAAATACGCAATCAGATCTCCAGCATCCAGAATACGCAGAAGATCACCAACGCCATGGAGATGGTGGCGGCGAGTAAGATGCGTAAGGCTCAGGAGCGCATGGAGCTGACCCGTCCCTACGCGCAGAAGATCCGGGACGTTATCGGGTATCTGGCGGAGGCCGACTCCGACTACCGGCACCCGTTCATGGAAGCGCGGCAAGCCAAGCGCGTGGGCTACATTGTCGTATCCACTGACAGGGGTCTTTGCGGCGGCCTGAACAATAACCTGTTCAAGGCCATGCTCAAGGACAGTCGTGCGTGGGATGACAAGGGCGTTCCCTCCGATTTCTGTACACTCGGGCAGAAAGGCAAGGTCTTTCTGAACGTGGTGGGCGCGAACATTGTTGCTTCCGAGTCACAGCTTGGCGACCGGCCCAGCTCCGAACAGGTGATCGGGGGCGTCAAGGTCATGCTCGATGCCTACCGGGATGGCAGTATCGACCGCCTTTATCTGGTGTTCAACGAGTTCGTGAACACCATGACACAGAAACCGCGGATTGATCAGCTGCTGCCCCTCCAGGCAGAGGTTGAGACGGAAGGCAAGTACCGCTGGGATTATCTCTATGAACCGGATCCGCGGACGCTGCTTGACGGTCTGCTGACGCGTTACGTGGAGTCCCAGGTCTATCAGGGCGTGGTCGAGAATATTGCCTGTGAGCAGGCTGCCCGTATGGTGGCAATGAAGAGCGCGACCGATAACGCGGGTGAGATCATTGATGATCTCAAGACCGAGTACAACAAGGCGCGCCAGGCCACCATCACCCAGGAAATCTCCGAGATCGTCAGTGGTGCAGCGGCCGTTTAAGGCGATACCGAATACTGATTTAGTGAGGAAGCAAGCATGAGTAGTGGACGTATCGTTCAGATTATCGGGGCGGTTATCGACGTGGAATTCCCGCGCGATTCCGTGCCCAACGTATACGATGCCGTGCAGCTGGATGACGTGGGCACCATCCTGGAAGTCCAGCAGCAGCTCGGTGACGGCGTGGTCCGCACCATCGCCATGGGCACCACCGAGGGCCTGAAGCGCGGGATGAGCGTCACCGGTACCGGCGAAGGCATCAAGGTGCCGGTTGGGGAGGAAACCCTCGGGCGCATCATGAACGTGCTCGGTGAGCCCACGGACGAGGTGGGAGAGATCGGCGAGCAGGAACGCTGGACCATCCACCGCAAGGCGCCTGGTTACGCGGACCAGTCCGCCTCAGAGGAGCTCCTGGAAACCGGCATCAAGGTCATCGACCTGGTCTGCCCCTTCGCCAAGGGCGGGAAGGTCGGCCTCTTCGGCGGTGCCGGTGTGGGCAAGACCGTGAACATGATGGAGCTCATCAACAACATCGCGAAAGAACACTCGGGTCTGTCCGTGTTCGCCGGTGTGGGTGAGCGGACCCGTGAGGGTAACGACTTCTATTACGAGATGCAGGGCTCGGGCGTCCTGGACAAGGTCTCGATGGTGTACGGCCAGATGAACGAGCCGCCGGGGAACCGTCTGCGTGTCGCCCTGACCGGCATGACCCTGGCCGAGAAGTTCCGCGACGAAGGCCGTGACGTCCTGCTGTTCATCGACAACATCTACCGCTATACGCTGGCCGGTCAGGAAGTCTCCGCACTGCTGGGCCGCATGCCCTCCGCGGTGGGTTACCAGCCGACCCTGGCCGAAGAGATGGGCAAGCTGCAGGAGCGCATCACCTCCACCAAGACCGGCTCCATCACCTCCGTCCAGGCGGTTTACGTCCCGGCGGACGACCTGACGGACCCGTCACCGGCAACCACCTTTGCGCACCTTGACGCGACCGTGGTACTGAGCCGTGACATTGCCGCCAAGGGGATCTATCCGGCCATTGATGCCCTGGATTCCACCAGTCGCCAGCTGGATCCGCTGCTGCTGGGTCAGGAGCATTATGAAGTGGCCCGCGGCGTTCAGGGTGTGCTGCAGCGCTACAAGGAACTGAAGGATATCATCGCCATTCTGGGCATGGATGAGCTTTCCGAGGAGGACAAGCAGACCGTTGACCGGGCGCGTAAGATCGAACGCTTCCTGTCACAGCCGTTCTTCGTGGCCGAGGTCTTTACCGGCTCTCCCGGTAAGTATGTGTCCCTGAAGGAAACCATCCGTAGCTTCAAGGGCATCCTGGATGGTGAGTACGACTCGCTGCCGGAACAGGCCTTCTATATGGTCGGCGGCATTGACGAGGCGGTCGAGAAAGCGAAGGAAATGGAAGAGAAAGCCGCATAAACCATTTCCGACTGAGAGAGGCGTAACCAATGGCTAACACCGTACAGTGTGACATTGTGAGCGCGCAGGAAAGCATCTTCTCCGGCAAGGTGGAGATGCTGACCGCGACCGCCACTAACGGCGAGCTGGGCGTCATGGCAGGCCATACGCCCATGCTGACCGGCCTGGCTCCCGGTCCTGTTAACATCCGGATGGAAGATGGCACGGAGGAAGTCTTCTTCGTCTCCGGTGGCTATCTCGAGGTTCAGCCCAAGGAGATCTCGATTCTGGCGGACGCCGCAGAGCGCGCCCATGACATGGATGAGGCCGCTGCTGAAAAGGCACGTCAGGAAGCCGAGCGTGAGCTGGCGAACCGTAAGAGTGACATGGAGTACTCCACGGCAGCGGCGCGTCTGGCGGAAGCCTCCGCGCAGCTGCGCACGCTTGAGAGGCTCCGGCGCAAGAAGCGCTGATCACCGGCTGATCCGGTTAACCGGGTTGTTACTGGAAACCGCATTGCCGATCATGCCTTTATTGGGGCATGATCCAATGCGGTTTTTCTGATTCAAGGAGTGCGAACGGATGGCGACGCCCCTGCACATCGTCGTCCTGGCTGCCGGCCAGGGTTCCCGGATGAAATCCTCACTGCCCAAGGTGCTGCATTCGCTGGCCGGGCAACCCCTGCTGCACCATGTGTTGGAATCCGCGCGCGGTCTCCGCCCTGACGGGCTGCATGTGGTCATCGGTCATGGCGCCGAGCAGGTGCGGGAAATGACGCCGCAGACCGACATCCAGTGGGTGATCCAGACCAAGCGCTTGGGGACGGGCCATGCGGTTGCCCAGGCCCTTCCCGGTATTCCGGATACTGCAAGGGTGCTGGTGCTCTACGGCGACGTGCCCCTGACTGGTACCAGTACCCTGTCACGCCTCGCTGATTCGATCAGCCGTGACTCATTGGCGCTCCTGACCGTCACGCTTTCCGATCCGAGCGGCTATGGCCGCATCCTGCGCGACACCAAGGGCATCGTCAGCGGTATCGTGGAACAGAAGGATGCCACCGCGGAGCAGCTTGGGATCACTGAAGTGAACACCGGCCTTCTGGGAGCGCCCGCGGAACGCTTGAAGCAATGGTTGCCGTCGCTGTCCTCGGATAACGCCCAGGGTGAGTATTACCTTACCGATGCCATTGCACTGGCCCGCGCTGACGGACTGTCGGTGGAGGTCGCCCAGCCGGATGAACCGGAAGAGGTTCAGGGTGTGAACGACCGGATCCAGCTCGCAGCGCTCGAGCGCTGGTGCCAGCGCAGGGAGGCCCGGAGGTTAATGGCGGAAGGCGCGACCCTGGCCGATCCGGAGCGCGTTGAGATCCGGGGCCATGTGGAGACCGGCCAGGATGTGATGATCGACGTGAACGCCGTCATGGAAGGCGAGGTGGTTCTCGGGGACCGGGTCCGGATCGGTCCCGGCGTGGTTTTGCGCAATTGCCGTATTGGCTCGGATGTGCAGGTGGATGCCCATTCCGTGGTTGAGGGCGCCCGGGTTGATCGGGGGGCGGTCATCGGGCCCTTCGCGCGTCTGCGTCCGGATGCTGTGGTGGGACGGGACGCACGCGTGGGCAACTTCGTTGAAATCAAGAAAAGCAGCATCGGCGCGGGTTCGAAAGTCAATCACCTCAGCTATGTGGGCGACACCACCATGGGTGAAGGGGTGAATGTTGGCGCCGGCACCATAACCTGCAATTATGATGGCACCAGTAAGCACCATACGACGGTCCGCAATGGGGCCTTTATTGGCTCCAACACGTCATTGGTGGCGCCACTAACCCTGGGCGAACGGAGCCTGGTGGGTGCGGGGTCCACCGTTACCCGGGACGTTGGGTACCGGGAACTGGCCGTGGCCCGCGGGCGCCAGCGTAATATCCCGGAATGGGTGAACGCGGATGATGAGACAGACAGCGAACAGGGAGGCAGCTAGGCATGTGCGGAATTGTCGGAGCGGCCGCATGCCGTGATGTTCAGGGCATTCTGATGGAGGGGCTCAAGCGCCTGGAGTACCGGGGCTACGACTCAGCGGGGCTCGCTGTGCTGGATCCGGCCAACGGCATCCAGCGCCAGCGGGAAGTCGGCAAGGTTGCAGCGCTGGAAGCGGCCCTCGGGGCGCATCCACCACAGGGCACACTGGGCATCGCACACACCCGGTGGGCGACCCATGGTAAACCCTCCACCATCAATGCCCATCCCCACATGTCCGGTGAGAGTCTCGCCGTGGTCCACAATGGCATCATCGAAAACTTTGAGTCGTTGCGGGACGATCTCAGCGCCAGTGGCTATACGTTTACTTCGGAGACTGATACTGAGGTGCTGGCCCACCTGCTGGCACGGGAATACGCACAGGCCGGTGATCTCACCACTGCGTTCCATAACGCGGTGGCCCAGGTCGAAGGGGCCTATGCCCTGGCTGTGCTGCACGCGGATGAGCCCGAGACCCTGCTGGTCGCGCGCCAGGGCAGCCCCCTGGTCATTGGCGTGGGCATTGGAGAACACTTTGTGGCCTCTGATCAGCTGGCTCTGCTGCCGGTGACGGACCGTTTCATCTACCTGGCCGAGGGCGACACCGCCCTGGTCCGTGCGGAGACCGTCACCATTACCAATGCCTCGGGCGAGCGCGTGGAGCGGGCCGTGAACCGCTTTGCCTACAGCGCGGATGCGGCGGAAAAAGGCAACTACCGCCATTTCATGCTCAAGGAGATACACGAGCAGCCGGACCGGATCGAGGCGACGCTCCAGGGGCGCATAACCGAGAGTCGGGTGCTGGAGCAGGCGCTGGGCACCGAGGCGTCGCGGCTGCTTGGTGACATCCGCCATGTCCAGATCATTGCCTGTGGAACCAGCTTCCACGCCGGAACAGTGGCACGTTACTGGATCGAGGAACTGGCCGGCGTACCCTGCAGTGTCGAGGTGGCTTCCGAATTCCGTTATCGCCGGCACGTTATCCAGGACGGCACCCTCTTCCTGAGCATTTCCCAGTCCGGAGAGACAGCTGACACCCTGGCGGCCCTGCGCCAGGCCCGCAACGCTGGCTTCCGGGCCGCGCTGGCCATCTGCAATGTCCCCGGCAGCTCCCTGGTCCGTGAGTCGGACATGGTGGTCATGACCCAGGCCGGCCCCGAGATCGGGGTCGCTTCCACCAAGGCATTCACCACCCAGCTCACGGCGCTGCTGCTGTTCACCATTGCACTGGGCCGGCACAACGGCCTTGGCCCGGAGCGGGAGGCGGAGCTGATCCAGAGCCTGCGTGCCATCCCGGACCAGATGCGGGCCATACTGGATCTGGATGAAGCCATCCAGACGATATCGCAATGGTTTGTGGATAAGCACCACAGCCTTTTCCTGGGCCGGGGGTCGCTCTACCCGGTGGCCATGGAAGGCGCCCTCAAGCTCAAGGAAATCTCCTACATCCACGCCGAGGCCTATCCGGCGGGTGAGCTCAAGCACGGGCCCCTGGCCCTGGTGGACAGCGAAATGCCAGTGGTAACGGTAGCGCCTTCCAACGACCTTCTCGAAAAGCTCAAGTCCAACCTCCAGGAGGTCCGGGCTCGTGGTGGCGAGCTTTTCGTGTTTGCCGACAGCGAAACCACTATGGGGGACGGAGAGGGGACCCACGTCATGACCATCCCCCATACGGACCCTATCCTGGCGCCGCTGCTGTGCACCGTGCCGTTGCAGCTGCTGGCCTACCATGTGGCCGTGCTCAAGGGCACGGACGTGGACCAGCCGCGTAACCTGGCGAAGAGTGTAACGGTGGAATAACCGGTAACCGCCCGCGCTTCAGTCGACACCGATTGCGCGGAGGGACTCCGGATCCGGGTAGCCATCGGCCCTGAGCCCGGCTTCCTTCTGGAATCGACGCAGTGCTCCCCGCGTGCCGGAGCCCAGGATCCCGTCGGCTGGTCCGGGCTCATAACCAGCTTCTTTCAATGCCGTCTGGAGCGCTTTAATGGTTTCGCGCTTGAGGGGCTCATGATTGGGTGGGCGAGTCTGTAACGGGCCCGCCCCAACAATCCGGTCCGCCAGGTGGCCCACGGCGAGCGCGTAGAATTCGGACTGGTTCCATCCCATGATGACGCGGAAGTTGTCATAGACGAGGAAGGCCGGTCCTGTGTGCCCGGAAGGCAGGAGCAGTGCCGCCTCCATATCGGCGTGCGGCAGCGCCCGGCCAAACGCATCGCGTACGCCCAATTCTCGCCACCGGGAAAGCGAACGCTTGCCGCTCAGTCCCTGGGCAAGGCTGTAGTCGAAACCCTCTGGAAGCTGGACTTCCCGCCCCCACCGTTCGCCCTCGTTCCAGCCCAGGCTCTCCAGCAGATGGCCCGCCGAGGTCAGGGCATCGGGCACGCTGTTCCAGAGGTTGATCTCTCCCGAGCCGTCCGCGTCTACCGCGTGGTCCAGGTAGACGGAGGGCATGAACTGCATCTGTCCCATGGCCCCGGCCCAGGAACCTTCCATGGCTTTTGCGGTTACGTCACCCCGTTCAATGATCCGCAGCGCGGAGACCAGTTCGCGGGTGAAGTAATCACTGCGGCGCCGGTCACAGGCGAGGGTCGCAATGGCGCGGGGGATCGGCATTTTACCGGTATAGCTGCCGAAATTGGTCTCCAGTCCCCAGAACGCGATCAGGTAACGCCCCGGAACCCCGGTTTGGCGGGTGATCCGCTGCAACAGCTGCGCGTGTTTCTGGTAGAGCCGCCGTCCCTTCTCAATGCGGTGCTCCGTCACCCGCCGTTCCAGGTACTGACGGAAGGAACGGGTGAATTCCGGCTGGCTCCGGTCCAGTTCAATCACGCGTTCCAGGGGTTTCATCCCCGTCAGTACCTGCCGGGTCACGGACTCCGAGATGCCCTGTTCGCGGGCGTGATCACGCAGCTTCCCCACACAGTGGTCAAAATCGGAATTGGCCACAGCCGGCCCGATGCTGGCTGCAATCAGCAACGCCATTAAGGGGAAGGTGCGCATGGGGGCAGTCCTTTGTCTATGTGCTGGGTTGTTTACGCATTCTGCACGAAACGACCGCTGTGTCGACAGGCCAGGGTTGCTATGCTGATTCACTATCAGTGGTCAAGATTGTGGTCTGGCATGGATAAAACCGAGCCGGTCGAAATACGGGTTTCCGTCACAGAGCTTCAACTGGGGATGCGGGTAACGCGCCTGGATCGTTCCTGGCTGGAGACCAGCTTTCCGGTTCAGGATTTCATCATCCGCCATGCAGCCGATATTGAAGCGCTGCAGGAGCAGTGCCGCTATGTGTATGTTGAAGGTCAGGAAATCCAGGACAGTCCATCCCACCGCTTTGGGTTGCGTAGGAGCCGCCGGAAACAACAGGTGCCGCGTCTTGCCACGGTGGATATCGAGGCGGAAATGCCCAGTGGCCGGGAGGCCTTTGAGCAGGTTCGCGCTCTTGCCGAGGAGATCATGGAGAGCGCGCGCCTGGGGCATGCCATTGATTCCCGCCGTGCCCGCTCGGTGGTGCGTTCCTGTGTGAACAGCGTGATGCGCAACCAGGAAGCGTTGCAGATGCTGCTCCAGGTTCGACGCAAGGATGACTACACCGCTGAACATGGGATGAACGTCTGCATCATGGCCGCTATTTTCGGGCGCCACCTGGGTCTGCTCGGGGGCGAAATCGAGAAGCTGGCCCTTAGTGGTCTGTTGCATGATGTGGGCAAGATGCACGTCCCCGAGGAAATCCTCCATAAACCGGACCGTCTCACGGACGAGGAAGACCGGATCATGCAGGCCCATACTGAACACGGCTGGCGCTTGCTGAGAAGTGTTAAGGGTGTCGATCCAGTGGCGGTGGAAGTCGCCTACAGCCACCATGAACGCATGAACGGAACCGGCTATCCGTGTGGATTACTGGCGCACCAGATTCCCTATTTCGCCAAGATTGTTGCCATTGCTGATGCCTATGATGCGATGACCAGTGAGCGCGTGTTCGATGCCGCGCGTTCATCGAAGGAGGCATTGGAGATCATCTATGAACAGCGTGGTGATCAGTTTGATGAAACCCTGGCCCCAATGCATCGGAGTCTACCCGGCGGGCGCCATTGTGGAACTCAACACCGGTGAAGTGGCGGTTGTGATTACCACCTACGCGCTGAACCGCCTGCGTCCCAAGGTATTGGTGGTGCGGGACGCCCACGGCGAACCCTGCCCCCAGCGGCTGGTGGACCTGCGTCGCCGGGATGAATACCGGCCCGGAATGCCCTACCAGATTGGGCGTGAATTACCGATGGGCAGCTACGGGATCGATCTCCGGTCCCTGACCGAGCAAGGGGTCACACTAACCGATGAAGCACCGGACCCGGACGTTACCACCCTGATTAACGCGCTCCAGGGGGTGGATACCGACTGATCAGAAACTGCTCCAGCCGGTGAATTCAACAATCCGGTAGAGCAGGTAACGACGCCGCCGGCGGTCGGCCCATACGCTGTAGGGCACGCTGCACTGGAAGCCCGGCGGATTGCTCCAGCAGCGCTCAAACCAGTCCCCGGCCGCACGCAGGGCTGGTAACTCCTCATTGCCCCTGAGCTCACAGCCGGCCTCCAGATTGAGATCATCCAGGTTGCGCCGGGTCAGGTTGGCGGAGCCCAGGATCAAGCCCACGCGCCCGTCCCGCCGTTCCAGCCGCAGCAGCTTGCAGTGGAATTGTTCGCCGTGGGTGCGGTACCAGCGTACCGGGATTCCCCTGGCCTGCAGCTCCAGGGCCACCTGGCGGTTGGGCATGCCGCCCTTTACACGGCCGAAGGCATCCTTGTTCGGGTCCAGCAGCACCCGGAGGCGGCAGCCCCTGGCATGGGCGCGCTTCAGGGCCTGGATAACCCGCCTGTGGCTCAGGTAGAACAGCGCCAGATCGAGCTCATCGCCTGGCTCGGCGTTGTTGATCAGCGCCAGGCTCGCCGCGCGCAGGCGCGATTCGGTCAGCAGACGCAATGCGGGGCCGTCTCCGGGAGGACGCCGACCTGGCGCCAGTGGTGCATTGAAGTCAGTACCGTAGCCCTTGGCCCAGTTAAGTAGCGCCTGTTCCTGGTCGAGCAGGGCCCGGGCCGGGTCACCACTGACCAGAAGACCCACGTTGGAGTGGGCGCTGCTCGCATCGTGGGGGTTGCCTGAGCTGATCAGCCCCTGCCAGCCCTCGCCACTGTCCGCGACCATGACCTTACGGTGGTTGGCGCGGAAGTTGAGCAGGGTCAGCCAGCTGCGCAGTGTCACTGGCCAGGGCCCGATTGGATTGGCAAGCCAGCCCCTGTGAGGCCACTGACACCACGGCTTGACCAGCAACCGCCAGAAAACCGACCAGGTGGGATTGGAGTCGCGAAGCCGCGCCAGTGGCGTTTCCTGAACCTCCACACCAGCGGCCTGGAGCCGGCGAAGATGATCTGGCCAGTGAGCGCCGTAATAGCTGTTGATCGGATCCACCAGAACAGTGACCCGCAGCCGGGGGCATTGACGCCGGCGTTCAATCAGGGCGCGGGTAATCGTTTCCGTAACCGGTACATGCCTGGCCGGGTCAGCCCCGTCAGGATTGAACAGGAACATGTCCATGACCAGTCGTTCCCGCGCCCCCTGGATCAGCCCCAGCATGGTCGGAATCAGCTCACGGCGGCTGCGGGAGCGGCCACGCGCGTCCACGTAACGATGGTCCACCAGGAAACGGGTCTCACCCGGTTCGAACCACTCGGATTCCATGGCGACTGCCTTGGGCAGGGGCTTATAGCGGTGGTACAGACCCATGCTGACGACCATTGCCAGCAGAACCAGGATCAGTCCTGTCATCACGGGGAATACCCCAATTCTGTTGAACGACTTGAACAGAATCCCTTGATTGTCTGACGACCAGTACTGGGAAATACTGGCGCCCACAGTAACCGGAACCAATCCAGGGAGTCAGCCATGACCGAACGCATTGTTGAACGTATTATCCGGGGCGAGCGTGCTTCCGACGGTGATGGGGTGCGGCTCAGGCGCAGCCTGGGCCAGGGTCCCCATGCGCGCCAGGATCCCTTCCTGATGCTGGACGAGCTCCAGGCGGATGACAGCAGTGGCCGCATCGGGGGGTTCCCCTCACACCCGCACCGGGGCTTCGAAACCGTCACCTATATGCTCGAAGGCAGCATGCACCACCGGGACTCGCTGGGCAACAGCGGCACCATTGGCCCGGGCGGTGTGCAGTGGATGACCGCCGCCGGCGGGATCGTGCACTCGGAAACCCCCGAACTGGGCGATGGGCGGATACACGGCTTCCAGCTCTGGATCAACCTGCCCGCCTCAGAGAAGATGAAAGCGCCCCGCTACCAGGATATCCAGGGCGATCAGGTGCCTGAATACCCACTGGATGGCGGGCGTGTACGGGTGATCGCCGGCGAGATTGAACGCGAGGGCAACATGCTGGTAGGCCCGGTCTCAGGCGTTGCCACGGGCCCCACCTTCCTGGACCTGAAGCTGGATCCCGACGGCGAGGTGGCGCTCCCCCTCGAGGCCAGCCGCAACGCCATGCTTTACGTCTATGAGGGCGAGGTTTCCGCTGGGGAGGATGGCTTTTCACCCGTCACCGCCACCCACGCCGGTCTCCTTTCCACTGGTGATGAAGTGCGTTTACGCGGCGGGCAAGCGGGCGCCGGCCTGCTCTTGCTTGCCGCCACACCGGTGAAGGAGCCTGTGGTCCAGCATGGGCCCTTTGTGATGAATACCCGGGATGAGATTGAGCAGGCGATCCGGGATTTCCAGGAGGGACGATTTGAGCAGCAGGATGTGGCGCTGGCCTAGGAGTCTGCGCGGCAGAAGATTTTAGGTCCCGGTTTGAGTCGAGTGGGTCAGTATCCAGCCGGGATTGCTTCCA